>NZ_CP158866.1:431100-752200 GCF_050990905.1 Falsibacillus pallidus | reverse complement strand
TTGTTTTCTTCTATTAGGAATCATTAATAAGGGCAATCTGTTAAGACTGAACCACTTCACTTTTTCTGTTTCAGGACCATTTTCAATCGGAGAACCACCTTGTAATTCTCCTAAAAATAGATGTTGCATATCGTCATATTGGGGCTGATAATATTCTCCAATTTTTTGTTTGATTGAAATGATATATCCTGTTTCTTCTTGGGTTTCTCTTATAGCACAATTCTCTAATGTCTCATTTTCATCTAGTGTTCCTCCTGGCAAATCCCAGAGAGGATAATCCTTTCGCTTGGCTAGCAATATATGACCTTCTTTATTTAAAACAATCGTGAAACATCCTGACGTTTTTGCCATATAAGTTATTGCCCCTTTTTACAGTAATCTGTTAAGTTTACTTAATAACTTCTACATCAACCACTTTAAACCTTCTAAACATCCCCCGTTACTTTGATAGCAATTCTTCATAGAAGCTTGCGGGAGGTTCTATGATTTACTTCTACCATTACAATAGCAACACGAGATCCGTCTTCGTGTATTTTTAAGGAGAGGTATTTTATGAAAAAAATCGGTATTATAGGCGCCATGCAAATAGAAATAGATTTGTTGTTAGATAAGATGGAAGTAGTCGATGAACTTATGTATGCTGGATTCCCTTTTTATGTTGGAACCCTTTATGGAAAGGAAATTGTGTTAACACGTTGTGGAGTAGGGAAGGTAAATTCAGCATCATGCACTCAGATTTTAATAGATAAATTTAATGTTGAATACATAATAAACACAGGAATTGCTGGTAGTTTGAAGGATAACATTGGTATTTGTGATGTTGTACTATCTTCAGATGTGACCCATCATGATGTTAGAAAAGATCAAATGAGAAACCTATTTCCTTTCCAAGAGACATTTATAGCCAGTGAAGAACTAATAAAGTTAGCAGTTAAAGCATGTGCTTCAAAAGATATTAACTGCCATATAGGGAGAATCATAAGTGGTGAATGTTTTGTAGAAAATCATGAGTTAAGAAGTTCTTTAATAAAAAATTACTCTCCTGCTTGTGTCGAAATGGAAAGCTCTTCAATTGGGCATGTAGCTTTTATAAACAATATTCCCTTTCTTATCATTAGAAGTATATCTGATAATGCTGATGAGGAAGCAATTAACACATACTCTAACTTTGAAAAAATTGCCGGGGAACAGTCGGCTTCAATAGTAAGTGAAATAGTTAGAAGTATTTAGGAAGCAAAGGGACTGTTCTATTGCTTCCTTTTCAACCAAAAAGAAGCACGAAGACCGTCCCCGTGCATCAATTTCACAAAAGGAAAAGTGATTTTAAAAAAACTTCCAGACAATTAATCCGATTATAAATGCAATCGCACCAGAAGAAAAAGCTTTCTTTCTGTCATACACCTCTTTTAAGGCAATGTCTGCAAGTAGGAACCGTAGGAAGCGGAATTTTTCAAAATGAATTAAAATACTTACCAACCAAAACCAAAGTCCAAATAAATACCAAATCGCATAATCTCCTCTGATAATATCAAGAGCCATCAGCAAAAATAATAAATAAAAAATGATTTTCCTAAACAATTAATTTGCTCCCCATTTGTTTTTATTTGATGAAGCAAAGGGACTGTTCTATTGCTCCCCCTTGAAAAAAGGAAGCACGAGAACCGTCCCCCTGCTTCCCCCTGCTTCCATCAACTCAACTGAGATTTTCACCAAACTGCTCTTCAGATATGACTTGCAACCCGTTTCTTCTGAGTAAAGCCGTTGTCACTCCATATCCCGCAATCTTCTCTCCTTTGAATTCACCATTATAGATCATTGAACTTCCACAAGATGGGCTGTTCTCTTTAAGAACAATGATCGTCGCATTCACTTCTTTCGCCTTTTTTAAGGTAGCATAAGCCCCTTTTATGTATAGTTCCGTAACATCTTCACCTGATTTTGCTATTACTTTTGCTTTTCCATCCAATACATCTTCCCCGCTGCCATTTACGATTTCAGCAGGTTCTCTAGGGGTTGAGAATCCGCCAAGCAGTTCGGGGCAAACTGGAATTACTTTATTTTCTTCAATAAGTTTCCGGATTTTTTGATCTAAACAATCCGTCCCGTTATACCTTACTGGCAACCCTGCTAAACAAGAACTGACTACAATCATGCCTGCACCCCTCTTCGTTTTCTCTCTAGTAGAATAAATCTTATTTAAGTATATACTTCAAGACATAGCAACATCCAATTGTTTGGAGTTGCTGTTTTTAATATTCCCTGAAGAAAAGCACATGTTTTTTGCCATTTGTAAGAATAATCCGTTTATTGTGTTACTATTTAAATAAATTCATATTTGATGGTGCATTGTACTTTAATAAGCTAATGGCATCGTTCTTTAAAAGGGGGAATTATAATGGATACAACACAACTAAACAGCGCAGCTTGGGATAAGAAGGTTGAAGAGGGTTCTCGATACACTCAATCTGTAAGCAGCGAAATAATTAACAAAAGCAAATCTGGTGAATGGGAAATCACGGTCACTACTGAAAAATCAGTTCCAAGGAGTTGGTTCCCGAAATCTTTAGAAGGATTGAAAATTCTTTGTTTGGCATCTGGTGGTGGCCAGCAAGCGCCTGTGTTAGCTGCGGCCGGAGCTGATGTAACAGTTACGGATATATCTAAAAAACAATTAGAGCAGGATGAATTTGTAGCTAAACGTGATGGTTTAACTTTAAAAACGGTCCAAGGCGATATGTCGGACCTGAGCGACTTTGAAAATGAATATTTTGATATTGTCATTAATCCTGTTTCTAATTTATTTGTAAAAGATGTTCGCCCTGTATGGAATGAGATTTCAAGGGTTTTAAAAAACAAGGGCATCTTAATTGCTGGATTTACAAATCCTTTATTATGGATTTTTGATGATAATCAAGAGAGAAAAGGTGTTCTTGATGTTAAACATTCCATCCCATCATCTACATTAGATTACTTGCCGGAAGATGAAGTTCAAGACTATATGAATTCTAATCAAACAATAGAATATGCACATACATTGGAAGATCAAATTCAAGGACAAATAGATGCCGGATTTGTTATTTCTGGCTTCTATGAAGATGATTTTGGCGGCACAAGGATTTTAGACAACCATATTAAAACTTTTATTGCTACAAGAGCAATAAAGCTGCAGGTCGAATAAGAGTAAGTCTTTTGAAAAGAGATGAAATGGTTAAGAGCTTGGAAGGCATCCAGGCTCTTTTGCATCTTCCTTAAAAAAGGGACGGTTCTGGAGCTTTCTCTCTACTGTGAAAAAGAAGCAGGAAAACCGTCCCCCTGCTTCCTCTGCAGCTGTTAAATTTACAAGGAGGTTGATTTATGAAGAATAAAAAAATTCTTGTTGTTTTAGGAATCTTATTACTTCTCATAATCCCATACATATTTAACACTAAGGTGTATGGCAATGATGAAAAATCCATTCTAAAGGTAGTCAGATCCATTGACGGATATGACTATCAATCAATAGAAATATTAGCTATTAAGGATATCAAAAATGAACGGATTGTTCCTCTTTTACTGGATAATAATCCTGGTTTTATACAATTCACCAAGAATAAACGCGGGAACTATGAATGGAAACATATTGAGAAGAGGGAAAATCAGTCCCTCGCATCGTTCCCAATCTATATTAATGGTAAAGAGTCGACTAATTTGAAGTTGTTGTTCGTGGCCAATAAAAATAATGAAGTGGCAAAAATGGAATTAGACGTGAACGGTCAAATTTTTAATAGGGAATTTAATGTACATCAAAGTTCTGTTGCCTGGATTGATTTGCCTAAACAGAAATCAATTGAATATCACTATAAGTACTATGACAAAAATGGAAATCTTATTGATTAGTAGGCTATAAAAAACACTTCAAAAAAAACTCAATTAATATAGAAACACTAGAACCGTCCCTGTGTTTCATAGAAAGGTTGGATGGATTTTGATTGTTAAAGTCGATTTTGATTATGAAGATGATATAGAGTATATGATTTGTCCTGCAAAAGTAGGTAGAAATATTAATCGACTACAAGAGGAGTTTTGGGATTGGCTATTTAATAGAAAGAACCAACATCCTTATTGGTGTAAATATGAGAAAGATGGAAACGTTATCTACGGAGTTTCTTATCGAACAGATGCATTTATTTATTGGCTAAATAATGTGAGATTTAATAGAGGCAAAAGTGTTGCAAGGTTAATAAAAGTTCCAAAGTCACCACCTAAAAAAACGATCAGATTCTAAGGTAGTTAATGAAACTTTCAATTAGGTGAAATTTCACTATATTATTGATGTAAATCAACAATAATATTTAACAGATCCTTTATTAAAAATTCAAGTCTTGAATCATCAAATTACATCAATACGCTCAATTATCGAAACACGAGAACCGTCCCCGTGTTTCCCCAAAAAGGATAATCAGGAACCTTTGCTGAATTATTGATTTAAACCAATGAAAAGAGAGGTTTATTTATTTATGGGATTATCCAAATCACAATTACTAGCCTTGGAAAACCTCACTCAATATGCAAAAAACAATACTGATGAAGCTATGCAGACTATAAATCATGTATTAAAAATGTCTAACATTTCGGAAATAACATTTGAAAATGCTGTTGATAAATTAAAGGCCCATGCAAGGATAGGATTACATTTTCATCCTGATAGACCCGTTTCATCTATGAAAACTGTGGCTGAAGCACTGTTAGAGTCTGGAATATATAAGAGCCAGTTTGAAACTCTAATATCTAACGGAAGTGTCTCTGCACATCCAGGCGGCGAAAGAGATTTATGGGAGGAAAAAATATTTGGAGGGGCCTATCAACTCGAGGGAACTACCAATGACCAACGGCCTAAATACGGTGCGTTGAATTTGATGCTGCATCCGGATGGACCTGCTCCGCGTTTTGGTTCATGTTATTTTCTTCTTTCTCCAAAAGTCTCCTATCGTTCCACCTATACCTATTTAGATTCGCATCAAGATCCAAAAGAAAAGGGAACTTATGAACAATTTGACATGATTCTGGCTGCACTATTAGAAGAGGCATTTGTAAGAGGTTTTGCCATCGGTGAAAGAGAGTTGACACCAAGTAGATTAATAAACCATTTGTTATACGATCTTGAAAAACCGTTTGAAGATCCAGCAAAGAAAGAGGCTAATCGCAATCTGAATCACTACATTGAAGCACAAGTACATGGAGATATTTCACTTAAAGAAGATGTAGAGATACTTGTTGCTGACCCTTCATTCAAAGAGACAAACGTTGGTGCTTCCTTAGAAAACATCTGCCATAAGTATTCCATTGAGATGTATTGGCACAGAGGTTTTTCTCTAAAAGTCGAAGAGGTCCCTTCTGACTTTAGAGGACCGACAATGCCAACGCTTGCAAAACGCATTGCCCATAAAAATAGAATCAATGCAAGTGTAATTGGTTCAGCTGTAATGGATTTGCACCTTAATCCTCATCATTTGCAAGACCATGGCTCAATGAAGGATGTTCTCCAGGAATTGAAACTTTTGTGGCATGTACTTGTGAAATATGGAAGACGTTGTTAGGGAATAACACGGAGACGGTTCCGGCGTTTCATTCTTTATTTCTAATAGAAACGAGAAACGTCTACGTGTTCTCAGGGGTAGGTTCTTAAATATAGGGGGCATAGAAGATGAAAGTGTTTAAAGCGAATGCCCGTCACACAAAAAACACCCATTAAAAGGGTGCCTTCTTATCAGTCTTATTTTTTTGTCTAGTAAAAAAAACTATTGCAGATAGATAGAGGATTGAAGAAAGTAAACCAACAAATTCTGATTGCTCATTTGAAGATGAGAATATCATTGACATTATTAAACAAATAATAAATCCTAAAACAAATACACCTAGAGCTTTTAAAATTTCAATAAACAACATTTTAACTCCCTTCAGCTTTGTTAAGGGTTCTGTCCTTTAACACTTTTCTACAACCATTATTAATGTGAAAGACCTGTCAGTTCAAAGAATTCATGTTCCGGTTTCATTATTTTCAACCCTTTTTCTGATTGAAAATAAATCCCCTCATCAGTCCCATAATAAACCTTAATTTTTATATTTCCGAAATCAATGGCACTTATTTTCTCTGTATTAGGCAACTTCTCTTTATCCAGATCAATTGCCTTATTTATTAATGTTTTTATTTTCTCGATTTTAAATTTATCATTTATAACAAAACAATCATCTTGATTTATTTTTTCATAGATACAGATGTTAGTTGGCATCTCTTCAATCCAAGAAGTTGATTTATTAATAGGAGTCTTATCAAAGATGACCTCCGTTCTATTATCGAAATGGTTATACATTGCTGAAATCCATAACTCACCGTCAAATCCATCTTTTCTCCACTCAGAATAAAAGCCAGACCAATCATTTTCTTTGTCATTATCATCCCAGGCTGACTGCTCATGTTCCACTTTCCAGCCAAGCTGTGAAAGCTTGCTCATGTAATAACCATAAATGTCCTCCAGGTGATTTCCTTTCATCACATATTGATTTCTAGTTGGTTTCAACCCTTTAAATAACGGAATGTCTTCATGCTGCTCCGGAATAATCGACATACCTTCATACGTATCATCCGTAACTTTTTGATAAACAAACCAAACCATAACGATTACAAGTATACTCCCCAGAATTACTATTAAACTTTTTTTACTCACCCAATCTCCCCTTAGCCTTTATTCATCAAATAACCCAATTCCCATATTATTCAAGTTTATTTTAACACAGTATGCAATAACTTTTTGAGTATTCACGCCTTAAACAACAGCATTTGTGATGCTAATCATGAGCACTCCTTATTTTCGAAATATTACTTGGGAATTAATGTTAAAATATATAATTATAACCAAATAAGCTTAAAGAATAGGAGACAATTATGAAAACTGAATTCGATAATAAAACAAAAGAATATGCAATGGGAAGACCTTCTTATCCAACAGAAGTATTGAAAACACTCAGTGAGTTGGGAATTAATGAACATTCCACAATCGCAGATATTGGAGCAGGGACTGGACTCCTTACAGGTTTGTTAGGTGAATTGGGCTGCAGGGTGCTGGCCATTGAACCTAATGAATCTATGCTTGAAGGGGGTAAAAAGTATTGCTCAAATAAGGAAAACATCGAATTCATTAATGCCCCTGCTGAAGAAACGACATTGGAAGATAATAGTGTTGATATCATTACGATTGCACAAGCGTTTCATTGGTTTGATAAGCCATTATGCAACAAGGAATTTCAACGAATTTTAAAAGAAGATGGATTTGTCATGATTTTATTTAATGAAATGCAGCAAGATAGTCCATTAGAGAAAGAGTACACGAGTGTTCTTTATCAATATAAAGTAAAAACAAATGCCGCAATTTCCAACTTTGATCCAGACAAAGAAAAGTTTAAATTTTTTGGACAGGATTATACCAAACTGCACTATGATCATTGGCACACATTAACGGAGGAAGGTTTTGTAGCAGGTGCACTATCGCTATCCTTTACTCCTACAAAATCGGATAGCAGCTATGAAGCATTTATAGCAGAGCTTCATGACCTCTTTTCAAAATATGAACAAAACGAAACCATAACGTTCCATTATAAAACCGAGGTTTGTATTTGTAAGTTTGCACAGGAATAAATCTTTCGAATGAAAAAAACGCTCAAATTTCTGAGCGTTTTTTGCTATTCGAAAGCAAGATGTCGTTTCTGATACTTCCTCTCAATCAAAAAAGAAGCAAGAGAACCGACCCCTTGCTTCCCAAAAAAGGAAGCACAAGAACCGTCCCCCCGCTTCCCCTGTTTCCTACCCAACAGCCTTCTCAGAAAATTGACTGTTGTACAGGTCGGCATAGAATCCGTCTTGCTCCAGCAGCTCCAGGTGCGTTCCCTGTTCGATCACGGTTCCTTGGTCCATGACGAGAATCAGATCGGCATCCTTGATGGTGGATAGTCTGTGGGCAATGACAAAACTTGTTCGATCCTCCATCAAGCGATTCATGGCCTTTTGAATAAAGATCTCTGTCCGTGTGTCGACACTGGACGTCGCTTCATCCAAGATCATGATCGGTGGATCGGCTAAAATAGCCCTGGCAATGGTCAACAACTGCTTCTGCCCTTGTGAGATATTCGATGCTTCTTCATTCAAGACCGTCTCATAGCCATCTGGCAGCGTCCGGATAAAATGGTCGGCATGAGCCGTGCGAGCCGCATTTGTAATCTCTTCCTCTGTAGCACCCATTTTCCCATACGCCAGATTTTCACGGATTGTTCCGTTGAATAACCACGTATCCTGCAAGACCATCCCAAAGTTTTTCCGGAGATCCTCCCGGGACATTTCACGTGTATCATATCCGTCAATGAGGATCTTACCGCCATTCAATTCATAGAAACGCATCAGCAAATTGATGAGCGTCGTTTTTCCAGCACCCGTCGGACCGACAATGGCAACGGTTTGGCCAGGCTTCACATGGATATTCATATCTTTGATCAGCATATCCTCTCCATAGCCAAAATCCACGTGTTCAAAATCCACCGCACCTTTTGCTCGCGCCACACTTACATCCGTTCTTTCTTCCGTCTCTTCCTCTTCGTCAAGCAGTTCAAAAACGCGTTCCGCAGCGGCGACTGTCGATTGGATGATGTTGGCGATGTTTGCCGTCTGGGTAATTGGCTGCGTGAATTGGCGAGTATAGGTAATGAAGGCTTGGATATCCCCGATGGAAATGGCACGCTTTGTCACCAGTATGCCTCCGACGACACTAATCAGCACATAGCTGATATTACCGATGAACATCATCATCGGCATGATGATCCCGGAAATGAACTGTGCTTTGCTTCCTGCTTCATACAGTTCTTCATTAACCTTATCAAATTCGACACCGGCTTTTTTCTCATGGCCGAACGCTTTCACGACCTGGTGTCCTGTGTACATTTCTTCGATGTGGCCATTCAATTGGCCAAGCGTCCGCTGTTGATCGGCAAAGTGCTTTTGCGACCGTTTCAAAATCGGCCGGATTGCAAACATGGAAAGCGGGAGACTCACGATCGAGATCAGTGTCAAAAGCGGACTGATCGTCAGCATCATAATGATGATCCCGATGATAGTGACAATGGATGTGATAAATTGCGTCAAGCTTTGCTGCATCGTCGTTCCGATTGTGTCGATATCATTGGACATGCGGCTGAGCGTATCACCGTGAGAGTGTCCATCAAAGTATTTGAGCGGCAGCTTCTCCAGTTTCTTATTGACGTCCTCCCTTAGATCGTACACCGTTCTTTGTGCGACGGTTGACATCAAATATTGCTGAATATACGTAAACAAACTGCTCAATACATACAGTCCAGCCAGGGAGAGAAGGATCTGACCAATGCCGGCAAAATCAATTTCAGCCCCCGGAACCCCCATGAACTTCCCATAGGCTCCCTCGAATAATTTCGTAATGGCGTTCCCCATGATTTTTGGTCCTGCAATCATAAAGACCGTGCTGAGGATGGCTGCGATGAAAACAGCAATCAATCTGTTCCGGCGGGGCTTCAAATAGCTCAGGAGTCTCTTCAAAGTACCTTTAAAGTCCTTGGCTTTCTGCCCCATCATCAGCATGCTTCCGCCGCCTGGACCATGTCCCATCTGCATTCCTTTTTGAGGTCTTTTTTGGCTGCTCATGCGATCTCCTCCTCAGACAGCTGCGATTCAACGATTTCACGATAGACTGAATTGTTTTCCAAGAGCTCCTTGTGCGTTCCGATCCCAGCTACTTCCCCTTTTTCAAGCACAATGATGCGATCGGCATCGACAACCGTGCTTACACGCTGTGCGACAATCAGCACCGTTGCCTCCTTCGTTTCCTCCAGCAAGGCAGCACGCAGTTTCGCATCCGTTTTGTAATCCAATGCTGAAAAGCTGTCGTCAAAAATATAAAGGTCTGGCTTGCGGACGAGCGCACGGGCGATTGAAAGACGCTGTTTCTGCCCTCCGGATAAATTGCTTCCTCCTTGCTCGATCTGCGATTCATATCCATCCTTCATGCGGCTGATGAACTCTTCCGCTTGGGCAATTCTTGCTGCATGCTCGATCTCCCGTTGTTCCGCATTTTCTTTTCCGAAGCGAATATTATCCGCAATCGTTCCCGTGAACAGCAAGGCCTTCTGCGGCACAAAGCCAATTTTTGAACGGACATCCTCTTGAGATGCTTCTCGGATATCCACCCCATTGACGCGGATGGCGCCGCTTGATATCTCATAAAAACGAGGAATCAAGTTCACCAGGGTCGATTTTCCGGAACCCGTTCCTCCAATGACGGCCGTAACTTCGCCTGGTTTTGCGGAAAAACTAATGTCCGTCAATGCAGGCTCCTCTGCTCCAGGATAGCTGAATGTGACATGGTCGAACTCCAGTGTCCCTTTCTCCTGATTCGCTTCCTTCGTTCCTTTATCAAAAAAGGAAGGCTTCATATCCATTACTTCGTTGATCCGCTTGGCAGAAACGGCAGCGCGCGGCACCATGACAAACATCATCGAAGCCATCACGAGAGCAAACATGATTTGCATCACGTATTGGATGTAAGCCATCAGATCCCCAATCTGCATACCCCCGTTATCGATCCGGATCCCTCCGAACCAAATGACGGCAACGACTGTCAAATTCATGACAAGCATCATGATCGGCATCATGAAAGCCATGATTTTATTTACTTTGATCGAAACATCTGTCAAATCTTTATTTGCCTTTTGAAGGCGCTTCTTTTCTTCTTCTTCCCGATTGAACGCACGAATGACGCGGACCCCTGTCAAATTTTCACGAAGGACAAGATTCAGCTTATCCAATCGTTTCTGAACCGTTTGAAAAAGCGGGATTCCCTTATAAAGTATCAATAGGATCGATCCAATTAATACTGGCATGGTGACAACGATGACCAATGATAGCTTTGCATCCTTCGATACGGCCATGATAATCCCGCCTATCAGCATGATCGGGGCGCTGACGACCATCCGCAGTAACATAATGACCACTTGCTGCACCTGGGTGATATCATTTGTGGTTCTTGTTATCAATGAAGCTGTTCCTACTTCATCAAATTCCTGCAGGGTGAATTTTTCAACGTGATAGAACACGTTGCGGCGGATATCACGGCCGAGTCCCATCGCTGATTTTGAAGAATAGTAGCTGGCAAAGATTGATGCCACACCGCCCAAACCGGAAACAAGAAGCATCCAGCCACCAATTTTCCAGATGTATGGCGTATCTCCCTTCACCACACCATTATCAATGATGTCGGACATCAGGGTCGGCAAATAAAGCGTCGCCATGGACTGAATAAAGATAAATACTAAAACGGCGATGACACTCCATTTATAAACGGATAAATTCTTTAATAGTTTAATCATTTATACAATCTCCTTGCTCTGTCGATTGTGATTCCAAGAAATCAATGATCTTCGCGTGGGATTCCAGCAGATTCTCATACTCTTCATCTGAAAACAGCTGAACAGCCGTTTCAAATACGTCATGGACGCTGCCTTCCTGACGATGAATGGTCTTGAAAAAGTTCTCCCCTTTTTCGCTGAGTGACAGTTGGACTTCCCGCCGGTTTTCCTCCAGTTGCTGCCGGTGCAGCCACCCATCCTGAACCAGCCCGTCAATTGCCTGGCTGAGGGTGCTCTTCGGAAGGAATGTCTTTTCCCTCAATGTTTTCTGAAGCATAGTTTTTAAAGGGGCAATGGTCATTAAAATTGAATATTGCGGAACGGTGAGCCCATTTTCCACGGCTGTCCGTTGAACGATGCGCATCAAATTTTTCTGGACGCGCCAAAAGGAATGCATCAGCTTGACCGACCGGGTTAAATTCTGGTTATCATTCTCCACTTTCATCATCTCCTTCCGATATCGAACGGTTCCAAACCGAACAATTCTAAACTGATCGATTCCAATTTACTCCTTTGACCTGCTGCAGTCAAGGAATGTCATTAGACAAATACTGCGGAGTGTTTCAAGGTGCCTAAAGGGACTATCCGCCTCACGCAACGGGAAGAAAAAACAGGAAATAAGCCCTCATTAGCGAAATAATAAATGGAGAATATTCTTATGGGTGGTGCTTTTTAAATATGAAATTAGCTTTAATTGGCGGCGGATTTGTCAAACATGCGGACAATTTCCATATAAATAAGCGGTTGGCGGAACTGACTGAAAAGGATGCTCCAACTGTTTTATTTATCCCTACTGCCAGCAATGATGAAGAAGATTACATAAACGAATTTATTGAGGTCTTCGGGAACCTATTACACTGCCGGGTGAGTGTGCTGCGTTGTGTGAGTGAGACTCCTGAAGAAATGGATATCATGGAAATGGTCGACGCGGCTGACTTGATTTATCTCGGTGGTGGAAATTATCTCAATATGATGGAAAAGTGGCGTGAGCGCAAATTGGATGAGATCCTGATAGACGCATTAGAAGCAGGAACGTTCATTGCCGGCATAAGTGCAGGTGCAATTTGCTGGTTTAAGAGTGGGATCCGCTCTGATTATGAAGGAGAGGGGTATATAGAGAGCCCTGGTTGGAGTGTGATCAATCAAGTTTTCTGTCCGCATTACAATCAATCAGATAGAGCCAATGAATTTCATCAGATGCTTTTTAAAAAGGAAGTTGAAAGTGCACTCGCACTAGAAGATGATTGTGCGTTGTATGTATCAGACGAAGGCATTGAACTTATTGGAGAACCTTCCAAGGCATGGAGCATTCAAGTGAGGGACGGGGAAATCATTAAGTTGAATTTAGATAGTACGGGTAGGGTTCTGGAGCTCCCTTCCTCTATTAAATAGGGGCATAACAAAATTATTCAAATACCGAGCAAATCAATATAAAGGGTGTTTATATGAACAAGCAAAGATTTTTTCCTGAATTAGATACTAGCAGATTAAAATTAAGATATGTCAACGATGCTGACGCCGATTTTATCTTTAAGCTTTTCAGTAGTGAAAAGATTTGTGAATTTCTCTATGATGAAGAGTTATTTACAAGTAAAGAGGAAGCAATCGAATTTATTGAGTCGTATAAAAATCCAGAAGAAAAAGGATACAATAGATGGATTATAGAGAAAAAAGACAGCAATGAAAAGATTGGTACCTGTGGATTTCATTTATGGGACAGAACAAATAATATTGCTGAAATAGGGTATGATTTGTGGAATGAGTTTTGGGGATACGGATATATGAAAGAGGCATTGATTGCAGCAATAAATAGTGGTTTTAGCAATATGAAACTAAATAGGATCAATGCATATGTAGCTTTGGAAAATAAAAAGTCATCAAATACATTAGAAAGCTTAGGTTTCATAAATGAAGGCATATATCGTGACAAGCATTTGTTTAAAGGCAAATACTATGACCATTTTTCTTATTCATTATTAAAGAAAGATTGGAATTAAGGAAGCACAGGGACGGTTCTAGTGCTTCCTTTCTTAAACAAAATAATATACAAGCTGAAAAAGAGATAGAATTAGTGAAGTTTGATAGTAATAGTAAAAGAGAATTAATGCCTTGGTAGTTGGCAATAGGGGGATACAACATGGAGAAACAACAAAAGTATAAATGGATAAGACAATTAAAATGGTACGAATACCTCTTAATAGCTTATATTTTTCTTTTTAATATCCCCTATTCAATTTATTTGTTTTTGAATGGCAATCGGGTTGATATATACCCAGGGTACTTAATCCAAGCTATTATATGTTTATTTCTCCTATGGTTGTCTTATAGGGAAAAAAGAAGACGATAACTACGAAGCACAGGGACTGTTCTAGTGTTTCCTTTTTCATTTTAAATAGAAGTACAACTAACGGTGCAGTTTTATTCAATCGAGATATTCCAAATAATGGAGGATATCACTCCCGTTTTGTAAGAATATACTAATAAGAATTTTTTGAATGGGAGGGTCCATCCGTATGGATTATGTAGATATTAAGAATATTTCCTCGAGTTGGGGTATTGAAATAAATAACCACAAAAAACTATCTGAACGGGCAACATTAATCATTACTAATAATAATGAAAAGTTCATTATAAAGAGAAAGGATAATTCAGAAAACTTTAATAGTGAATTAAAACTGATTGGACTTCTAAGAAATAATAATCTCTTAACACATTATCCTCTATATAATAAACACGGAGAATTTAGCGTGACTTACAAGGATTCGAATTACTCAATATATAACTACCTTGAAGGTTCCACCTTTGAAGCTGAGGAGAGTTTGCGAAATCCTATAATACCTAACCTTCTTGGAGAAACCATTGCAAACTTAAATAAAATAATGAGATCTGCCGATTTTTTAAATGAATACCCTTTTAAAGATTTATACAAGATGGTATACGATTTTGCCATAAATGAAATTTCCAAAGTAGATCCTTCACAAGAATTGCAAAATTTGTATCATGACTTGGAAGAGGATATAAAGAACCGGGTTGAAATACTTCCAAAACAATTAGTACATAGGGACGCTCATATTCATAATGTTATATTTAATAATAATCATCTTTCTGGTGTAATTGATTATGAAATCGTGGAAGTCAATGTTAACATCTTTGATCTTTGTTATTGCTCCACAAGTGTTTTAAGTGAAGTTTTTTCTAAAGAGGAGTTAAGGAAAAGGTGGATTGATTTTGTTGGAGATTTAGTAGCTAAATATAATGAAATAAATCCATTATCTCATAAAGAAAAAGAGTCTATTTGGTACGTTATGCTTTGTATCCAAACTATATTTATGGCTTATTTCTCAAGTAACGCTGACATATATAAAATTAATAAAGCAATGTTTCAATGGATTTTTGAAAATAAAAGTAATATAGAAGGTCAATTTTTACTTAATGTAACTTAATAGCTATAGCTACCGCTGTTTGAATTTTTGTGAAGGAATGGACTTAAACAAAAATGTGCTTTCGTTTTATAAGAAATTAGCTACTACGATATAACAGCGCTCAAATTTTCTGGGCGTTTTTGTTTGCCCTTTATACAGCGAAGAAGCACAACAAACTTATTTGACTAACGGTGCAGGTTAATTAAAGTACAAATTTATAAAAACGAGATAAAAAATCAAATTGATAAGGGGAATATTATGATTGAAATATTAGCTTATGAAATGCAATACATTGGAGGTAAAGTAGAATCAAAGTTAAACTTAACCGCATATTCTGATGAATTTTATGATAATTACCAGAAAATATATAACGAGTGTTTTTACGATATGAGAAAAGCATTAGAAGTAAAACCATATAATTTCTATTCTTCAAAAGAACAGATTGTTGAAAAGAAAAATAATATATATCTATTGATACAAAATGAAAAACTCATCGGTTCGGTTGCTTGTTACGGCAATGAAATAGATGACCTTATTGTAAATAAAGAGTTTCAAGGTCAGGGGTATGGAACACAACTACTTTATTGGGCAATAAATAATATTCAAAATAATTCTAGAGATAAAGAATTACCGATAACATTACAGGTAGCAAAATGGAATGAAACTGCTGTAAGTTTGTACGAGAAAAACAACTTTAGATGCACAAAGGTTGATAAAATAAGATAAAAACAATGGGGTCATGTTATTTCTCAATATCCCTGAATTATTCTTTATTGTGTGCTTTATTGCTAAATCCTGCTGAGTATGTGAACTAACGTACTTAAACTATAGGGGGCAAGAATTGAAAAGAGCAACCCCTTTTTTTCGGTGTTGCTCCAGAAGATAATCAATTAGAAATACTTCTGATAAAACTCTTTTCTAAGTCTTCCATTTAGTTAAGCATAAATGCGGGTTGTTTCACTTTTATCATGCCCCATTAAACTTTGGATCACTTCAAGAGGGGCTCCGTTGTTTAATAAATGCGTGGCATAGCTGTGTCTTAGTTGGTGGGGGTGAATTTCTTTATTAATACCTGCACGACTTGAAATCCGTTTAATATTTGTGCAATGCTCATTCGATGAGGATACCGTTCTGTGACAAAGATAGCTGGGTCTTTATCAGTACGGCTATCTATGTATCGTCTAAGCCAAATGTCGCAGCGAATATTGAAATACACTTCTCTTTCCTTATCTCCTTTGCCTCTAGCAATCGCTGACCGATTAGACCAATTAATACAATTTTTCTCAAGTGAAACAATTTCTCCAATTCCGCAACCAGTAGAGAACATGAAATCGAATAAGGCTTTTTCCGTATAGGTTCAACAAGCTTCACGTAAGTGTTCAATTTCTCTTTCGGTTAAGAATTTAGGGATGCGTTTTCTGACTTTGGGTTCTCTGATTTTTGCAGCTGGATTTTTAGGAATATGCCCTTCTTCATGTGACCAACGAAACAGAGACTTCATAAAACGGATCCTATGTGAAAGGCTTGATGGATTTAGATGTTCATTAGATTCAGATAGGTAGCATTTTAATTGTTCGGTAGTTAGTATTCCAATCTCTATGTCATTAAAATAGCGAATAAGAAGTGTTGCTTGGAGGCGGTAGGCTTTTAATGTATGAGGAGAAAATACCTCAATCCTTTTATCAGATTCATTCTTTCTTATGCTTTCGATAATAACATTTTAATTCCTCCTTAATATAATACATATATTAAAGGAATTATTGTCCATTTTATCGAAATGAAAACTTATTGAAGTCACGGGGCAGTAGAGTTGAATAAGGGCAACGTTGAAGTTTACAGAAATTTATGAAATGATACTTTTAATAAATGATTGGGAGGAATATCCATGGTTTTGATTATTTATCAGAATCCTTTTGATATATAACGCTATATACGACCTCCGCCTAAAATGTCTAATTTCATTAAATTATAATAGTGGACATTTTAAGGGGGATATTTATGAATAAACAATTACTAGTTTTATTGATAGGACGTATTATCACTAATTTTGCTGATAGTTTTTATATGGTAGCGACAGTCTGGTATGTTAAAACTGTTACAAACTCACCTTTTTTGATTGGTTTAACCAGTGCAGTTGTAATCTTGCCCGTAACGCTTCAATTTATCTATGGTCCTATAATTGACCGTTATTCAAAACGAAAGATTTTATATTTTGCAATGATAGGGCAGGCCATTATTGTTAGCGTAATCTCAATGTTGTACTTTACACATCTTTTGTGGCTCCCACTTTTGCTCTTAATGATGTTTCTTTCGTTTTTGTTTTCTGAAATTACTTTTCCGACTGAAAGTTCTTTAATTGAAGTTTTATGCCCTCGTGAAAAGTTAACAAAGGTGAATTCCATTTTTGAATTTTGTTATCAATCACTTGACACTATTTGTAATGGCATTTCGGGAATTCTTGTCTTATTTATTGGAGTTGGTTTTATCTACGTCTCCAGTAGTTGTTTATTATTCTTTGTAGGGCTAATTTTTCTTGTATATCTTAAAGTTCCAAAGACTAAAAAAGAGTCTGAGGTAACAACTATTGGTTTTTTAAAGCAGTATAAAGTTGATTTTATTCAGGGTTTTCAAGTTGTAAAAGAACAAAATATCCTGTTGAGTATAGTCTTTGGGGTTATAGGATTGAACGTTATGGCGACGATGGGAATTGCAATGCTTCCTGTCATATCTAATACCTCTGCTCAATACGGCTTCTGGTTAACCGCAATGTCAATCGGGACTTTATTAGGAGCATTATTAGCAAATAAGGTGGAAAAAGTTCCATTGAACCTTGTAATGCCAATATCTTCTTTGTTTGCAGGGGTGTTTTGGATTTTTTCAACTCTCTTAGTGAATAAAATAATTTTTGCTACCATATTGTTTGGTATTGCTTGGATTGGTATTGGAATTATAAGTATTTATGTCCAAACTTTAATTCAGGTGAATCTACCCGAAGAATACCTTGGACTCGGTTTCGCTTTTATTTCATCAATATTAGGTTCACTAAGTCCAATTGGATATTTTATTGGTGGTTTAATTGGTGGTCTTACATCTGGGAAAGTTATTTTATTCATCTCAGGATTGGGTTATTTAGGGTTTGCAGTTTACTTTTTATTAAACCCAAAGTTGAATGGCTTAAAAAATCAACTGAATAAACGGTTTGAACATTCAAACGAATAGTTAAAAGGTTCCCTTTCTTGGGGGAGCCTTTTAACATAGTTCTTCAACTAACGGGGGCGTTACTTTAATAATGAAATAAGATGCTACAATTATGCCCGGAAAGAAAAAGGGAATAATTAGGGGGAACAAAATTGGATATAGAACAAAATTTATATCAAGCAGCAAAAGAACTGATTGTAAAAAGATACCCTACTGGCTGGGGTGGTGCAGCAGCAATGTACACTAATAATGGTGAAATATTGACGAGTGTTGCTCCAGATGTCATAAATGCTTCAACAGAGTTATGTATAGAAACAGGTGCGATTTTGGAAGCACATAAATTTAATACAAAAATTACTCATTCACTTTGTGTTGTAAGAGACGATACAAATGAAGAATTTAAGGTACTAACTCCTTGCGGGGTTTGTCAGGAAAGATTGATTTACTGGGGAAGTGATGTAAAGGTAGCGGTCTCTTCAAATGACGAACCATTACTTTTCAAAACATTAGAAGAAGTACAGCCATATCATTGGTCTAAAGCATATAAAGATGAAGAGTTATTTGATTAACGGTTGCATAAGTTGCACATGCAACTCAAGAAATTTAAAATTGTATGCCCCTATTGTTGCACAACACAAGAATATTACTCAACAGATAATATTTTATATTAGAGCACATTGCTAATGATTAAAAGCCTAATTCTTCATTTAAAAAAGAAGAATTAGGCTTCTGTCCTTTTAATATTTGTTTTATTGGTAAACCCATAGGTGCCAAAGATATGGTACATTACTGTGGCTTTACTCAGACTCAGAGGACCTACTATCTTAATTAAGCAACCAGGAATTGATGCTTTGATAAATAGTTGATTTAATACTCCTCATCATTTACATAAACCCCTTTGTCTTCTTTCATCAAGCTTAGCTAAAGCAGCCTTTCGCCTCTCTTTAGTGGTAGCAATATCGAGATGAGGGGTACCAGAAGAAGAATGACCAAGTTGATCCATAATAAGAGGGATTTCTCCATTCGATTGGTCTGCTAAGTTTGTCGCATAAGTGTGGTGTAATTTATGTTGAAACATTCTTTTATTGATATAGTGTTCTATTCAACGATTGCCTCTATTGCCCTTTTATTTGAAGAAGGACTGAATATATATTTTACAATATGTTACAATTTAGTTTTAAAGAGTATACTTATTACCTTTTATGGAGGAACATAATCGTTGTTATTAAACCCTGAGGAGTATGCAAAAGTTTGTAAATGTTCATTAGAATTAGCAGAAAAAAGATGTTCTTACTTTAATAATTTATACTACAAGCTCCTTCAAGTTGTTTGTCCTTCCTGTAAGGCTGATTATACTAAATTGAAATACAATGATGACGGAAAAAATGAAAACTCAAGCTTTTTTATTGAGTGTATCGTTTGTGATGATAAATTTTCTCTTGATGATTCAAGATTGCGTGATTGGGTAGCTTCAGGAGGTTTGTTTGATCAGGTGTTAGATGTAATTAAACATGGTAAGAGTTCAGTAATGGGATTTGAACATGGTGATTTATCAGACGAAGAGTGGGTTCAATTTGTAACCGAGTCAACAAATAAATTATATAACGATGATTTGTAAATAATTGTGCTTAAACAAACGGGGCAGGTTAGTTAAACAGATATGATAAACTTCTCTCGAAGAAAGGGTGTCTAAATTGCGAAAATACCTAGGGATTATATCCATCTTAATCCTAATTGGCACTTATCTAATTTTGCAATCTCTAGTAGGAAAACAAATTGGACATTTGTGGGTCTTTATAATCCTCATTGGATATTTGGCTTCAGTACTAGCTTCTTGGTATAGCAAAAGCGGTTTTTGGAGGAAACTCTCAGCGACTATTTTAATTATTCTCCCTGTGGGCTATCTCGTAATTATTGCTTTATTTATGTTTGGAATGTCTGGATTTTAAATACTTATTTACTCTATTAACGGGGGCTTATGTTCAAGAAGGTTTTCACATCTCAAAATTTCATAATAAGGAGCTATTTGAAGATGACATCCCTCAACAAAAATTTAAAGACTTGCAGCAAAGGGCATAAATTTTATAAAAACAGCGATTGTCCCACCTGCCCGATTTGTGAGAAAGAACGCAAACCTGAAAATGGATTTCTTGCATTGCTATCAGCACCAGCAAGAAGAGCCTTAGAAAGCAATCATATCGTTTCTTTACAGCAGTTATCAAAATATAGTGAAAAAGAGATTTTAAAATTTCACGGAATAGGTCCATCTTCTTTACCGAAACTTAAAGCTGCTTTGGAGGAAGAAGGATTATCTTTTAGAGACTAATGAGATATTCAAATACTAATATATTCAAAATTATTGGTAATGAACATAACAGGTGTTTTTATTGAATAAGGAGATCTGCCTTTTTAATAACGGTGGATAAAAAATAAATGGAGGGCTTAAATGGTCGGATTGGAGCTTATAAATTTAGATAACGTAACATTTCAATTAAAAGAAAAACATAACTTCGAATGGCTGACAGATATAGGAGAAGTATTCATCGTTTTTGCTGAACAAGACTCTGGAAATGTATCTTTCGGAATTGAAAAAGACGGTATAAAGAAGTTTGTGAAGTATGCTGGAGCAAAGACAAAAGAGTACACAGGCCGCCCTGAAGATGCAGTAGCGAGGTTAAAGGATTCAATTCCAATTTACGAGGGTTTGCAGCATAAACACTTGATAAAATTACTTAGTCATTTTGAAGTTGAGAAAGGGTATGTGCTAGTTTTTGAGTGGTTTGAAGGTGAATGTCTTCACCCCCATTGGTCATTTCCCTCACCTCATAAATACACTCACCCTGATTCTCCCTTTTATCGATTTAAGCAGTTGCCAATTGAACACCGTTTAGCGTCATTTAAGAGTATAGTAGAATTCCATCTGTACGTGGAGAAGAATAACTATGTAGCAGTTGATTTTTATGACGGAAGTATTTTGTATGACTTTAGAAATAATATAACAAAGATTTGTGACATAGATTTATATAAGAAAAAACCATTTGTCAACAGCATGGGTCGACTTTGGGGCTCATCAAGATTTATGTCCCCAGAAGAATATGAATTAGGTGCTAATATTGATGAAAGAACGAACGTATTTAATATGGGCGCAATCGCATTCGGATTGTTTGGTGGAGAACTTGACCGTTCCATTTCAAAGTGGGATGCGGGAGAGGAACTGTATCAAGTAGCAATTAAAGCAGTTAAATTAGATAGGATGGAAAGATAATCAACGATACAAGAGTTTTTCTCCGCTTGGGACGCAGCCTCAAAACACTTATTATGACACAAGAAACTTCAACTAAAAATTAGCTATTACGATTTAAAAGCGCTCAAATTTTCTGAGCGTTTTTGTTTGCCTTCTATGCCCCATCCCCTTACAAGAATGATAATTACAGCTTGTAACTGAATAACACGGAAGACGTCTAACTCTATATAGGAGGGGAGAATTTGAGGTGCTAAAATGGTTAGCCTTATTGGCTGTTCTTCTCTATTTTGTATTTCGTTATTTAATCAAACGTTTGATTAAATTTAAAAGGTGCCTAATCCCCGGTGCGTTAAAGTGTTGAACAAATGCGTATTCGCATCGCATACGATCCATTTTGCGAATAAAAACAGGAATAATGCACTTAGTATCGAAATAGTAAATTATGTAAGTCTTATAGGTGTGTAAGCAAGGGATTTAAAGGGGGGCTATAAAAAGATGAGTCTGAGGTTTCCGTTATTTTTCTGTTTGATTTTTATATTTGGGGGGCATTCAGGCTTCGATTATTTATTGCATTCATTAGGCTTCTGGAAGTATGTGCTCGAGGTCCTAGCCGTCATGCTAATTGTTTGGCTTTTATACAAAACTAAAATTATCGAAAAGGAAGTCCCTTTCTCGGTAGGGATCTTGATTACGATTGCAGGAATTATTGTCGGAATCACTTTTTACAACTATGCAGAAAATTATTATTGGGCACATCAATGAACAATGGAGGTGTAAAATAAAATGCTACAATGGTTAGCCTTATTGGCTGTTATACTCTTTGTTGTATCCAGCTTTTTAACAAGACGATTTATGAAGGACGAAGGTGCCTATGAAAAAGGTAAATTCATCCTCTATAAATCCCGTTCGGACGCCTTTCCGTTAATTTTGGCAGGCTGGGCCATCATCTATTTCATCAACGAGTTTTTCCACCTGACCTACTCGCAATTTCAAGATGCCATACTTATTGCCGTGTTGAGCGTATACATAATTCAATTTGTTTATTTGCTAAAATATCGAAAGCAGTATCAATAAACTTTGGCCTATTAAATTTAATACAGACTTACGTAAAAAGCTTGGGAATCATCCCAAGCTTTTTGTTTGTTGTTACTCTCTAAATTAAGATTGGTTATTTTCCAACTTTGCTGCTCTAACCCTGAAAATGATGCCAGCGATTATAAATAAAATCCCTGAGATTGGCGATATAAAAATGACTTTAGTCCTTCCTTCTAATAAGAAAAGGGTGACATTGCTTACGATTAAAAACCCGCCAATAATAAAATAAAGTAATGAAAATCGCATGAACTCTTTACTGGTATATTTTTTTCTTTTAGACATTTAAGTTTCACTCCCTTTCCGCGCATATCATTGTGGAAATTGACTTCTCTCTAAAATTTCATCTGCGTCCATATAAGTCCATTCACTTATAGATACATCTGGGTTTCCCTTTAAAAATCCCCTCATGATCTGCCTCCCAATTCTGTAATCAGACCACTGTGGGATCACACGGTTCCCCGCACGCATTTCAGCCAAGTCGTTTGATGTATAGGTGTAGCGTCTGGCGCTTGCCCAGTTCCAAATATTTTGCTCCTCATCATCGGATAATTCCATTGTCCAAGGGATTTCCATACCGGGAATGACCAGGTTTGCAAAGGCATCCGCCTTACCTTCTACTAAAGCATAATCAATTAGGTCCTTTTCTTGATTCTTAATTTTTTCGAAATATACAGTATGGTGGTATTCATGTGCAACCGTGTATGGGATCATATTTTCATCATATTTCTGAGGAGCTATTTGCAGTACAATGAACTGCTCTGGAGTTGAAAAAGAGGCGACTCCTTTCATTTGGCTGATTAAAATGGACTGGTCAGGATTGAATGGGAAGAGATAAATCGTTTTCTTGCTGCCGGGTAAGAGCTTAGCTGATTTCTCTAACCCTTCCTTTATTAAGCATGTGATATGTTCATAGTTTTCATCCATTAGCCTGATGGATTCATACAGTCGATCAATATTTATCGGAGCAGCAAAACTATATTTATCTTTCAATGCCAATCCCTTATCCCCGCCAAATGCCTCTTTACGGAAGGGTTCCACCACTGTTGATATGTATAATTCCTTATAATTGGGGTCTTTGCTTTTCTTTTTCTTAGCCTTTTTAATGTACTCAAGAATTGGTCCAAAAACGGGCACTATTTTAAACTCTTGTTCTCCTACTTTGAATTGAACGGGAGCTGCATTTTGAATCGGGTTCTTTTCTGTTGCTTTTTTCTGAGCAGTGGAGAAATCTTTTTTCGTTTGTGCTGCTTGGTCTGAAGTCTTCTCTTGAACACAACCAGACAATAACGATATGAGCAGCACGATTAGAATTACCAAGTATCTATTCATTATCTCGCTCCGACGTTTCTTTGAAATAAGTGGTTGGAACCATATATCCGCGCAGCGCTATCCAATCTTTATGGCCTTTCACTGAGAAAATGGATTCGGTCTTATATTGCGTACGGCCAATTTGTTTGCCAAGAGGATACTCATCTTTATATATAAAGGGATTTACTGATTTGTATAAATGGTTTTTGAACCGAGCGTAATGCACTCGATAGACGTGCCCCCCTCCAAATTCCTCCCCCACATTATTTTCCACTTGATAGATTGGAAGATTATTCAGACGCTGAAAATGGATATAAAGAAAGCCTGAGGCTAAAATCACAAGAAACATACCAGAGATTAGAAGATACTTTACACTTTTTTTCACATTTCTCCCCCTTCCTTGATATTTAAGATTATGTATATATACAAATTTTAACAGATTGCATTAAACATTTATATCCCTTAATAATATCCTTTAGGTTCTGAAGCTCCTCTTGATCTTGCAAAGAAGGAGAACGGCGATTTCTTATTGAAGTAAAGAACCATATTGTATGTAATTGAGGTGCTAAGAATGATCATTAGAGCTGTTAAGAAAGAAGAATATGGTTTCATCGAGGACTTTGTGTATGAAGTTTTCCGTCATACCAACTTTTCAGATGGTGCAGTTGAAAAATCTCTTGTCAGAGAGATTCGGGAAAAACAATATTACATTCCCCAGTTGGATTTAGTCGCTGAGGAGAATGGGGTAATTGTTGGACATTTTATGCTGTCCAAGCTTCCGATAAGCAACAAGCATGCGGATGAAATCTTGGTGCTATCCCCCGTCTCTGTATCTATACATAAACAGCGGCAGGGTGTTGGTGATTTTATGCTGCGGGAAGGGATTAGGTTGGCTTCAGAAATGGGCTATAAAGGGGTAATTGTGGAAGGTGATTATAGCTATTACCCTCGATTTGGGTTTAAAACTTCAACGGAATTCGGAATCTATGCGTCTGAGAAAAACCTGCCGCCATCCGAAGAGAATCTGATGGCAATGGAGTTGTGTGAAGATGGGTTAAAAAACATCTCGGGTGAAGTGGACTACAGCATTTATCAGTCTTTGACGCATTGAAAACACGGGGACGGTTCCGGCGCTTCTTTCTAAAAGAAAAAAGGAAGCACGAGAACCGTCCCCGTGCTTCTTGTTCTAACTAAAAATGATAGGAAAAGTAAATGTAACGATTGCTGCCCAAAGTCCATAAACCGGTAGATACTTTGTAACTGCATCTTGGATGGCTGCAAGCCCTGATTTATTCTGCAGAAAACGGATATAGGAGATCATAATCCAAATGAGATTTGCCCAGATAAGTATGTTAATTCCTAAAACAGAAAGTCTATTAGGAGTAATCCCGTAAGATGAAAGCCTGAACACGATGGCTGACAAAGCCACACTGTCGATGATGAGCGCCAGGACAATCAAGCCAACATTGATATAATCCGAAATGGTCTTTTTTTCGTTTGTATCGCTTTCAGTAATGGAAAATATGGTGACGGCCAGCACACCAAGAAGAATTCCATTGAAAGCCAGCAGGAAA
This sequence comes from Falsibacillus pallidus, assembly GCF_050990905.1. GTDB lineage: Bacteria > Bacillota > Bacilli > Bacillales > DSM-25281 > Falsibacillus > Falsibacillus pallidus_A. Next base: position 726,902 of record NZ_CP158866.1, on the reverse strand, counting down.
TTGCGGTCCAGGAATGGATTTTTTCCGACCCATACAACCGTTGCAAGATAGATCACCAATGTGATCAGGACAAGCGGGCTGAAAATTTTCGCAATATATGGGGTAATATTCTTAGCAAATTTAAGATTCATTGTTACGAGGTATGCAGCCACAATGGCAAGAGCTGCAGCACCAAATAAAACAATATTACTAAAGTAGAATTCTTCAATGTTCAGGCCAACAAATCTGAATAACTGCATGGTTAATGCGGCTAACACCATCCCGCTGACCGCCATGCTGGCATAGAGAATGCCATATTCCAGATTAAATTTAATAAAGTCTAATCTTCTGCTGCCTTCGGAATAAGCGTTTCCTGTAAAGGCAGCCCCGAGCAATACCCATAAGAAAATGGGAAGGTGTAAATAAGCAAGGAAAGTACTATCTTTGTTATTCAATGGCAGAAAATTGAGATAAACCACGGAAATGATGAACAACCCGGCAAGTGAATAAATAATCCTTCTATTCGGCTTATTAGTGTAAATAAAGTAGGCAGCGATAAAAGGCGTTATACCAAAAGCCAGGTTAATTGGGGCAATTGCTTCCTTTTGGACAAAGTGGAAAATGATCCTGGTGCAAATCCCGGCTAAAATAGCTAAAAGTCCCATCAATAGGAATCCTTTTTGAAACAAGGAATGTTTATTGGATGTCTCCTTGAAATGCAGCCTTTCATTCCAGACACTAAGAACCTGTGAATCAGGATGGTGTTCCCAAGCTTGCGAGAATGATTTTTTAAATGCTCTTGGGTCTTTTCGATACATGCTCTCCAACTGATGCGGGTCATTCAAATTTTCAAGCAAAGTGTTACTATCCATGGTCATACCTCCCTAAACATTTTACGCTTTTCTTTGATAAATTCATTTTAAATAATAATTTATCGTTTTTCAATAAATAATTATTTAAAATTGATATTTTTTTAGTTCTAAACAAAAAAAAGCGGATTATGCTAACGGGTTTAGTTGAGAGAGCCAAATGACAATTCGCAGCTCAATCAGCACTGGATTTAACAATGAATTAACTTATAAATCACAATAAAAACGACCCGTAATTAATTCGAGTCGTTTATCCAACATATTCATCTTGAACTAAAACCCTGTTAGAATCTCATTACATTTTAAAACTTAGTTATGGCTTTTTATAAATGTTTGATTACTGCCATTTCTTTCCCGAATCTATCTCCTTCATCAATAAAACCGAGACTTTGATAAAGTTTATGTGCTCCTTGGTTTTCTGGATGATAACCCACAACAAGTTTGTATGCATTAGGCAGCTTACTCATTGCGGCTATCATCAACTTGGTTGCCGCTTTCCCGATACCTTTTCCTTGGTATTTTTGGTCAACCATTATTCTATAAATCCAATATCCATTCAATTCTTCTGGTACTGAATTGAACATTAAAAACCCAACAATCTTATCTTCAAAATAAATAGCATAAGGTTTAAGTGTCGATTCAAATTTAGATTGTGCAATTGAAATAGCGTTTGGCTCGATAAATTCCCTTTGTTCCTCGGACACTTTCAACACACAACATTCATACCAATTCTCTGCATTCAATTCTACAATTTTAATGTTTTCTTTACTCATTAATTTTCCCCTTTCAAGTTGGGGATACTTACGTCGCAGTAATCCCCTTATCTTTATGGTTTATAAGCGCTGTTATTTTTGCCATAATGACCACCTCCTAATGTTTCTTCCGTTAGATCAACTTTTAATTTAGTTGTAAACCTTCATATTTCCTTACATAGTTTAACATAAAATTCCATAAGCCCCATCGTGGATCTAGCCGGTTTTCTCTGCCAGCTCTAAAATAATTCCTTCTGGACCGCGGACGTAGCACAACTTGTAGCTATCTTCATATTGCTCGATCTCGCTAAAGATTTCTGTGCCCCTCTCTTTCAATTTAGCAATGATCGCATCAAGATCATCAACATTAAAGGAAAAATGGCGGATCCCCAGTGTATTTGCAAAAGATTGCTGGATACCCTTTTTATCAGGCGGTGCATTAAATTTGACCAGTTCTATCCAAGCCTCACCATCCGGCATACCCAATCCTACACACGACGTTTTCACACCATTAAGCCCAACGATTCTGTCCAGCTGTTCTCCTTCCATTTCCCATTCCGCTTGCACTTCAAGTTCTAAATCAACAAAAAACGCTTTAGCCTCGGAAAGATTATGTACATTAATACTTATATGATCTATTCTATTGATTTTCATATCTTAAACCTCCTGGAATCAAGAGTTCACAACATTTTCTTAATCCCTTCCCATTTTCAAGTATTCTTCCTGAAGAAGTCCATAGACTGCACAATCCTTATAAATATTCTTGGCATTGCGGATCATATGTTTTATGGTTCCTTCTTGTTCCATTCCCACTTTACGCATAATCTTTCCAGAGGCCGGGTTATCAGTATTATGTGCTGCTGATATTTTGTGGATATTCATATGTCTAAAGCCAAATTCAATTACAGCTGCCAACGCTTCCGTTCCATACCCCTTGTTCCACCATTTGTAGGCGATTGAATAGCCTACTTCACAATTCTCAGTCATGCTATCAAAATTAAAGAGGTCAATCGCTCCAATCAGTTCACCACTTGCTTTCAGCTCTATTCCCCAGTAACAGAACTCTTGTGAATCATACTTACTTACGATTTCTTTTACCCTATCAATTGTTTCCGATACAAACTTGTGAGCTCCTTTTATTAGATTATCCATTACCCGATCATCTGAAAGCCAATGGTCAAATATAGTTTGAGCATCAGAAAGTTCTACTTTCCGCAAAATTAATCGATCCGTTTCTAATGTTGGTGTTCCAGAATAATTAATCATTCCCTCACCCTCCTATCTGAATCTTACCACTCATATCCTTGTTCAACTAGATTCCGCACGATTCCCTCCAAAAGGAAAAAAGAAGCACGAGAACCGTCCCCGTGCTTCCAACCGACTATTAAGCCGCTTTGTAATCTTCTTCTACTGTTTGGTCTTTTCCATTGTTCAATCCCATCGCCTTGAATACCAGGGTCAGGACGATTGCTACGACAAAGTTTAGGATAAGTGCGTATAGTGCAGCATAGCCTGCTACTGTCGATCCGAACAAATGAAGTGGATAGATGGACTTCATATCTTGGGAGAACGCCATCATCGTACCTGACACCATTCCGACAAGCCATCCGAGGGTAAGCGCCCAGCGATTGAACCAGTTTGTGTAGAGGCCAATGATCACTGACGGGAATGTCTGCAGGATCCATATCCCTCCTAAAAGCTGCAAGTTGATCGCATATTCTTTCGGGAAGAAAATGATGAATCCAAGCGCCCCCACCTTAACAAGAAGCGAAATAAGCTTGGCCATGCCTGATTCCTGCTTAGGCGAACAATTTGGATTGATATACTCACGGTAAATATTTCGTGTAAACAGATTTGCTGCAGCGATGGACATGATAGCTGCCGGAACAAGCGCCCCAATCGCGATGGCTGCAAATGCAAAACCGCTGAACCAATCCGGGAACATTTTCAAAAACAAAGCCGGGATGGCATCATTTCCTGATTTCACATTTACATGTGCAGCTAACGCCATAAAGCCGAGTAATGTGATGAATCCCAGTACAAGGGAATACGCAGGCAATATCGCCGCATTCTTTTTAATTGTGTTGCGGCTATTCGAACTGAGCACCCCTGTCAGAGAATGCGGATATAGGAATAGTGCAAGAGCCGATCCGAATGCAAGCGTTCCATACGCCATGAACGAACTTTTTCCTAAGATGAAAGCTCCTGGCGGGTTATGGGTGGATAAAGCATCCTTTGCAGAATCAAAAATTGTTCCAAAACCACCAAGCTTCATTGGGATGACGATAACGGCTACGATAATGGTTATGTAGATCATTATGTCTTTTACAATTGCGATCGATGCCGGTGCACGAAGTCCACTGGAATACGTATAAACAGCAAGGATGGCAAACGCGATGATCAGTGGCAGTTCGCCAGCGAGGCCTGTACTTTTAAAGCCCATCGCCGAAATGACAGCCTGCATTCCGACAAGCTGAAGTGCAATGTATGGCATCGTGGCCAATATACCTGTGATGGCAACAGCGAGTGCTAAAGTACTGCTGTTATATCTGCCCCGCACAAAATCGGAAGCGGTTACATAACCGTGCTTGCGTGAAACTGACCAAAGACGAGGCATCACAACGAAAATAAATGGATAAACAACGATTGTATAAGGAACAGCGAAGAATCCCATCGCCCCTGCTCCGTATAAGAGCGCCGGTACGGCAATAAACGTGTAGGCGGTGTATAAATCGCCGCCTAGAAGGAACCATGTGACGACTGTGCCAAATCTTCTTCCGCCAAGCCCCCACTCATCAAGCTGTGTTAAATCCCCTTTGCGCCATCTTGCTGCGTAGAAGCCGAGAACAGTTACGAAAATAAAAAATAAAATGAAAACACTAAGCGCTGTCCAGTTCATCTCTTAACACTCCTTATGGCAATGATCGTTCCATTACTTTTCCTTCGTTTTGTAGTATACGATGATCGTTAACACACCTGATACCAGAATCATCGCAAGCTGATACCAATAAAAAAACGGAAATCCAAAAAGCCTAGGTTCATCAAATGCATACATTCCTGGGAACAGCGTCGTGATAAACGGGACAATCAAAAGTACATACCAAAAGCTAAACTTCGATTTTTGACTTTTTTCCGTATTCATATGTAATCTCCTTTCTATTAATCTAGTTAAATATTTTCACATTATTAAATATTCTGTCAACTTATTTTAAACTACAATTTTCTACATTTTTTCGATACAGGCGGAGGCCCTGGTTCTTCTTTCCTATTAGGAAGCGCGGGGACGGTTCTCGCGCTTCCTTTCTTGGCGAAAATTTTGGAAGCAGGAGAACCGTCCCCCTGCTTCACAAAAAAAAGAAACCCGCGTTAGCAAGGTTTCTCCCTTTTTCATTATGAAAATTTATGTGTACTTCACGGCTTTGCCCAGCTCACCAAGGCATCAACAATTTGATCCTGCTGCTTTTTTACAGGCAGCTCTGCCTTGTTGTCCCCTTTTTGAGGGCCGTACATGCCGAACTGAGCATGATTGCCGCCTTTTATTTCATAGAAGACGGCGTCATCCGGCAGCAGGGACTTCGATTTTTCGATATCTTTATGAGAAGTGAGTCCGTCGTTCTCTGCATAAATTGAAAGAACAGGCAGGTTTACTTTAGAAAAATCATCCCCGCCGCTTGGGTAGGAACCGAGGAAAAATAAACCGGCGATCTCATCCAGGTTGTCATGAGCAAAAGAAGCTGCTGCCACCCCGCCGAGGGAATGTCCGCCTACATACCACTTCTTTACCGATGGGTAGCGCTTCATCACTTCCTCTGCTTTCCCGACCCCGGTGAATGCAAGATTCAACGGCACATGAGGGATGCCGACTACATAGCCCTTTTCGGACAACTGCTGCGCAAGATATCCGTACGCTTCCGGCTCCACCTTGGCGCCTGGATATAAAACAATCCCGGCCTTGGCGCTTTCTTTAGGCTCATAGATGACCCAGCCATCCTCCGGCTCCACTTTTCCCACCAATTCCTTAAGTTTCCCCGAAGGTTCATATGTCTGCTGCGTCCATACGTAAAAGCCTCCGAGTGCGGCAACCAATAGAATTCCTATTGTCACTAGTGAATACTTCAGAATTTTTTTCATTTGCTTTTACCTCTATGCTTTTTTCTAATAATCGTACATTGCTGAGATGGGAATGTCCATATATGGTATGTTGCCATTCAGTTTGGGAAGCACGGGGACGGTTCCCGCGTTTCCTCTCTGCTACTAATAAAAACACCAGCTCTGTTCCAGTATTCCAAAATCACAATAACACCTTCCACAAATTCCCGAAAACAACCATCAATATGTAAGTCACCACCGAATGAAGCAGTACTTTCACAATAAAATTAAAGAGTGGTCTTTTATAAATTTTTCTAGGAAAAATGGTAAAAAGAATTGCAGAACTGATGACAGCCACCAGAAAGAAAGCGTAAATAAGATAAGATATGTTACTAAAAAGAATGAACATGTCAGCGAAATAAGTAATAATACCATTTGAAATAAACACCAAATAATTACTCACCTTACGTTCGATAAATTCTGTGCTCATATTCTCCTCCTGTTAGCCCATCCGAGACACAGGGACGGTTCTGCCGTTTCTTTGCTATTTAATTGGATAAAACCACTTACTCCATACACCCAATTGCTTCAAAGTTTTTACTTGCTGGACCTGTCATAAAAGTTGGTTGTATATAAATTAAATTCACTTCTAAAATCACCGCGTAAATTACCAAGTAATGTTTGTAAATCTCTTCTGGAGAAATATTTTCTGTCTTTTATCTGTCTAATGCTTTCTTCTATGCTTAAAAAATCCTTTATATTGTCAACCAAGTATTCTTTTTCTTCCTTATCATAATCTCCCTCAGAAACAAGATTCAACAGGGTGTTCCTTGCCTGTTCTACATCAAAAAGCATTCTACTCAGATTATCTTTATCTATTGATTTTGAATCGGTGCCAATGAGCCATTGCTGTTCAAAGATCGGAAGAATATATTGGGCTCGCTCAACTGTGAAATTGATATCGCTACTTGCTGAACTCTCTTTTAAATCCTCTTCATAAGCAGCTTTAAACTCGTTAAGCTCTTGTTTATAAGTTTTGCCATTATGTGTTTCCAAACCAGGATGATAAGTAAAACTTTGATTGAGACTAAATGGCGATAACGGATAATACACAGTCATTATAGAAATAAAAATAATTATAGAAATAAGGATTCCTAAAACTATCGTCCAAATCTTTTTATTAAGCTTTGTAATCATATAAAACTCCTTTATATAAGCAACTCCCATCGTGGTTTTCAGGAGCCTACTCCACAATATGGATTTCTTAGAAATCTAACTACTTATAATTCTATTTAACTACTCAATTTCTTATTCCCTTCAACCAAACCGGTAACGTTCTGTAGTCTCTTTTCACCTCACAACTGATTTGCTTTCAATCACTTTCTTTACGATTGTAATAAGCAGCAGAACTAATGTTGTACCAAAAAAGACTACTGTACCGAGGAAACTTAACAGTGCTAAAGAAGTGACATTATCCATTTCAGTCGTTTTTTCTGCTAATGAACCCGTTATCTGCCAAGCTATTAAGCTAATGATGAATAATGAGAATGAAACTAGCAAATATCTATATTTTTTCATAAGTATTTCTCCTTCATGTTTATTCCTTCTGTTAATCGCCTGCATACAAATATTAACAGAATTTAACATCCATTTATATATCTAAACCAACAAAACAGGATAATTGTGGAATTATATAGAACTTCTTAGAGAAATGGATTGGAGGAGACTGAATGGGAAAACCGAGTATTTTAGTTCTTGGAACGGCACATTTTAGTAACCCCGATAATGGAGATTTGTTTAAAATAGAGGCTGCTGACATCTTGAGCAAACAAAAGCAATTAGAAATAAAGGGAGTGGTTGATTCCTTAAAGAGGTTCCAGCCAACAAAGGTTGCGTTAGAAATCGCACCTGAGGAAAGTGAATTTATTAACGGAACTTTTAATGACTTCCTGTTAGGGAAATTTGAATTGACTAGAAATGAGTTTCATCAAATTGGATTTCGACTTGCTAAAGAAATGAATCACAAAAAAGTTTTCTGTGTTGATTGGAATAGCTCTGACCCCGACATTCCCGATATTGAAGTATGGACGAAAGAACATAGGTCAGAGAAATACCAAGAAATTATAAAGGGATTTGAACAGACCGCTGCAAAAACGCAGGATTTCTTAAGTAATCATTCCATTAGAGATTTCTTATTGTATCTAAATGATGAGGAGTTCAATAAAGCGAACCAAACATTTTATATGAACCTTGCACTTGTGGGTAATAAAAGCGATCCGGTGGGGGCAATGTGGACAGCTAAGTATTGGTATTATAGAAATTTATTAATCTATAAGAATTTAGTTGAACTCATCGAAACTGGAGAAGAAAGAATTTTTGTCTTATACGGTGCTGGTCATGTTCATTTACTTCATCAATTTTTAAATGAGAGTGGACTTTTTGAGGTTGAGAAAGTTGAGGATTATTTATAATTTCCGGTGCTTCCTTCCTTCTAACTAGCAAAATGCAACTATTCGCAGCCTGCTTCGTCTAACATATAATGAATCATTTTGCTGGGAGGTGATTAAATGAAAAAGTATTTGTTCCTGATTATCAGTCTATTTTTCCTCGCCGCTTGTACAAGCGGAAAAACGCAATCGTTAGAGGAATTTTGGAAGGATGCTGATATAAAGAAGGTTGATAAAATCGTCATTCAGGATGGTAAAACTGGAGGATCCTCAACCATAACCGAGCAAGATCAAATGGATGATTTGCTGTCCAAGATTAAAGATATCGAGTTTACGCCTAAGAAAAATCAAGAGGAAGTTAAGGGATGGAGCTATGCCGTTACCCTATTTGATGGTCAGAAGAGTTTTAAATTCACCGCTGATAAAATCGGTGATACTTACTACGAATCAACTCCTGACATTCTTCCGATATTACAAAACTATTTTGAGAAATATCTGCCAAAGAAGGCCAGCTACTGATTTTTTTAGTTTCAAAAATTGCATAGGAATCACACGCCATGCTTCCTACCGGTGAATCGGGCTGGCCAGAGGGATCCTAAGTTACTGTCCTTTGTATTTATTTCCTTCGATTTGACGGAGAATCTCATCAACGACCTCCACGATCGATGCGGTTGCGTCAATTATTATTCCGTTTTTCGGAATGTCTTCTTTCGTTTGATGCAAACTCACAATGAGTTCCCTTTCCGTTGTCCTGCTCTTTCCACCCCACTCATCTTCTGTCCGCTCGTCAAGACGCTTATTCAATGTGTCAAGGTCCACTTCGAGGACAAACACTTCGTCAAATAGATCGATGAATTTCGAAAAGTTCCTGGAACCACCGCAGAAAAATGTTACCGCATCATCTTGGTTGGCAATCAATACTTTTACCTTATCTATATTCCAAATGTGGTGCTCATGTAAATGCCGAATGTGGTCCGCGTGCGTGGCGCCATCTTTGACGCAATCCGTCCGTGTACCAGTCTCCGGATCGCCTTGATAAGCCAATTCACGGTCACCATGAATGGCATGATAGCCACGCTTTTGCAATTCGCTGCAGACCGAAGTTTTACCGGTGCCGGAAACGCCTTCTATCAGATAATTCCTAATGCCCATTGCTGAAACCTCCGTTTCTAACCTAATTTTGTTCAATAACTACTTCTATGGAATATGGCTGCAATCCTCCTTGGATGGTCACGATGAAGCTTATGGGCAGTTCTTGCCTTTCCTTCAATAAAAGGAAGCACGAGAACCGTCCCCCTGCTTCCAAAGAAAAAAGCCTGGGAATCAATTTTTCCAGGCTTTTCTTGTATCTTCTATTAAAAATCAGCATTACCCGGTGTACGCGGGAATGGGATGACGTCGCGGATGTTCTTCATTCCAGTCAGATACATCACAAGACGCTCGAATCCAATTCCGTAGCCTGAATGCTTTGTACCGCCGTACTTTCTAAGCTCGAGGTACCACCAGTAGTCTTCTTCAGACATTCCAAGTTCTGTGATTCTGCTTGCAAGGACGTCTTCTCTCTCTTCACGCTGGCTTCCGCCAATCAATTCGCCGATGCCAGGAACCAACAGGTCAGTCGCTGCAACTGTTTTACCGTCATCATTGGCTCTCATATAGAACGCTTTGATTTCTTTCGGATAGTCGGTTACGTATACTGGACGCTTGTAGATTTCTTCGCTTAGGTAGCGTTCATGCTCCGTCTGCAAATCTGTTCCCCATTCTACTGGGTAGTCGAATTCCTTGCCGGAGTTCTTCAACAACTCAACTGCTTCTGTATATGTCACTCTTCCGAAATCGGATTTCAAAGCATTCTCGAGTCTTTCAAGAAGGCTCTTATCAATAAAGCTGTTAAAGAACGCCATTTCTTCCGGTGCCTGTTCAAGAACGTAGTCAATGACATACTTGACCATTTCTTCTCCAAGGTCCATGATGTCCGGCAGTTCTGCAAAAGCAACCTCAGGCTCGATCATCCAGAATTCTGCCGCATGGCGCGCCGTGTTTGAATTTTCCGCACGGAACGTCGGACCAAATGTATACACGTTGCGGAATGCAAGGGCATACGCTTCAGCATTCAACTGGCCGCTGACCGTTAAGTTCGTTTCTTTGCCGAAGAAATCAGCACTTTCATCCACTTTTCCATCTTCGCCTTTTGGAAGCTGGTTCAAATCCATGGATGTCAAACGGAACATTTCGCCGGCGCCTTCTGTATCGCTTCCGGTAATAATCGGTGTATGCACGTAGACGAATCCTTTTTCCTGGAAGAATTTATGGATCGCATAAGATGCAAGAGATCTTACTCGGAACACAGCTGAGAACGTGTTGGCTCTCGGACGCAAGTGTGCGATTGTTCTTAAATATTCAAGGGAATGACGCTTTTTTTGCAGTGGATAAGCTGCATCAGACAAGCCTTCCACCGTGATTTTTGTCGCTTTAATCTCAAATGGCTGCTTCATTTCAGGTGTTGGAACGAATTCCCCTTCTACTAAAACAGAAGAGCTGATCGGAAGCTTTGTGATTTCCTTAAAGTTTTCAAGGCTATCCTCAAAAACGACTTGGACACTCTTGAAGAATGAACCGTCATTCAACTCCATGAAGCCAATGGTCTTGGAATCGCGAAGCGTACGGATCCAGCCTGAAATTTGAACCGTTTGGTCTTGGTACTTATCTTGATTTCTAAACAGATCTTTTACTACGGTCTTTAACATGATGTACCTCCTAAATGTTTTTTTACAATAAAAAAAGCCTTCTATCCCACAAAAAAAGGGACGAAAGACTAACCTTCCGCGGTACCACCCAAATTGCCATAACATGACCAACTTTACATACCCCAGTCCGTAACGTGCTGGCAACGTCTAAGCCTACTCGGGACATCCCTTTCGGTTAGAACTCAAAGGTGTTCTTCATTCATGCCTCATCACCAGGCTTCCACCGCCCCCGGCTCGCTATCGAATACAGCAAAAACTACTTTCCTTTTCATCGATTTAAACTATGTAGTTTTAAATTGGATTTTTATTTTAATAATTTATCACAAAATATGATACAGTGTCCAGTTGCCTAGGGATAAATATTGAGGTGCCTGACCCCTGTTGTGGGAAAGCGTTACCACATCAGGGGTCAGGCACCATTAATTTAAAGTGGCGGGTTTTCCACACCTAAGTGAATCCAATCTTCTTTTGGTGGTCCATAGACTCCAAAAGGTTTGATTCCAGCTTGACGCATAAGAATTGTAGCTTGTCCACGATGATGAACAATGTGCTTAATTAGCCCCATAAAAATCTGAGCATTAGTTTCTTCTCTTCCAAATGCGGTTTGCACTTTCTTTAAGGAATCGTCTGTCCATTGTTCTTCAATGACTTTGACTACGGAAGAACTTATATATTTAAATGTTTCGGCTATTACTTTAGCGGAGGCAGGGACATTTTTTGCATTCTCTACTTCGTCTACTTTTAGCCCAAAATGAGCTAAATACTCTTGAATATTTGTTGTAAAATGCCAAACAATTCTTCCTAAAGTACGACCTTCAGGGTAAACTTTTTGATTCAATGAATCATCCGTTAAACCATCCAACACCTTTTGAGTTAACGCTGTTTCCCAATTCCATTCTCTAATAAAGTCGGCAATTGTTACATACATATACAAAACCTCCATAATCATATGTCAACGATCTTCTATTCCTGAAAACTCATTTTAAAACATTTGTTCGTATTATACAAATTTCCTTCTTTTTATTAGAGTACCTGTTCCCTTTTGCTTTAAATCGCTGCAACACTTGGGGCAGGCACACGACAAAACTCTGGCAGGAAAATACGTACAATAAATAGAAATACTTATTTAACAACCTATGTAAGGAGTAATTTTAATATTGAACATTTTAACTCTGATTTTAAGTTATTTAATTGGATCCATCTCATTTGCTTTAATCATCGGGAAGGTGTTTTATAAGAAAGACATTCGGCATTTCGGCAGCGGGAATCTTGGTGCAACGAATACATATAGGGTTTTGGGCATTAAAGCAGGAGTGATTGTTGCGATACTTGATATTTTAAAAGGGACAATTGCTTGCTTCCTCCCCCTTTTGCTTAGTTCTGCCGTGAACCCCATCATATGTGGCTTGTTAGCCATAGTTGGACATATCTTCCCTATCTTTGCTCGTTTTAAAGGTGGAAAGGCTGTTGCGACAGCAGCCGGAGTTTTCTTATTTTTAGCTCCTTGGGGTGTTTTAGTTGGATTTATCGTGTTTGTGCTGACACTTATTTTTACAAAGTATGTATCTCTCAGTTCCATGCTGGCTAGTTTAGCATTATTCTGTTACAGCCTTCTATTTGAAGATAAATTAATCATCGGGATTACTTTTTTAATATGCATCGCCATCATCATTCTGCACCGGCAAAATATTAAGAGGATTTTTAATGGAACAGAGAATCGAATTGTGGAGAGGTATTGATTCCAACACAAAAACCGCCGGCCACCAGCCAGCGATTTTCCTTCTATTATTACTTGATTGTCTCAATCTGATTCATATCCCATTTTTCAAATGGACTGAATGGGAGAGGAGAATTATGAGAAATAAACGTTGCCTTATATTCAGTATGGTTAATCCTTACAAGCACTCTTTTCACAGGATTGGTTTTATCACCATAATCACTGTTAATCACAAGGGTTTTTATAGCTAAAGGGTGTTTGCTATCTACTATTTTTTCTTTTGCTAACTTATCTGAATCAAAATTCAACTGAGTATTTTCTTTTAAATTTTCCAAATCGCTTTTCGCCTGAAATTTGAAGTTAGCTTCCGTATGCCCAATCAAAATCAGTAAAAGAAAAAATAAAATTAATCCTGAGACTACGAATGGGTAATTGGGGATTTTCTTTCTCAAAACGATAATCACTAAGATTAAGAGCAGACAGACTAATAACAACATCCTTCAAACCCTCTCTTTTTTATAATTGATCAACATGAAATGGAAATATTTATATGTATCACTTTACCACAAAGTGTAATTTTACACCATTCATTTTCAAATATAAAAGAAACTGTTCTCTAAACAAAAAACCGCTAACTAATGTCAGCGGTTTTCTTCTATTTATTATATGTGAACTTTAATCCCATACTCCTCAAGCCATCCATTCACTTGGATGAGGTAGTCAAACAGCCCTCTTACACTTGTGTCCGGCATGTCTGATTTCCCCTCAGCGATATACCTGACTACTTCTGCATCAATCAATGATTGGATCGGTGCTTCCGGGTCGTCAAGGATCTTAATCATCCAATCTGTTACACCTTTCAGATAGGCATCGTCCTTCGTGCTCGGATAGGCGCTTTTCCTTCTGTAGAGCACATCCTCAGGCAGATAGTCTGCGAATGCCCGGCGGAGAATTCCCTTCTCGATATCATCGATGTTCTTCATGGATGACGGGATATTCCAAAGGTATTCGACCAAGCGGTAGTCGCAGAATGGAACGCGGACTTCAAAGCCAGTCATCATGCTCGACCGGTCTTTTCGATCCAGCATGAACGGAAGGAAGCGCGTGATGAACATATAGGACATCCTTCTCTGCTTCGCTTCGGTTTCGTCTTCCCCTTCCAATACTGGAAGCTCATCCAATGCCTCTTGGTATTTCATTTTCTGATAGGCAGGGATATCAAGCTTCTCCCTGAGTTCCTTCTTCAAAACCTTCCCGATGCCTCCGATATTGAGCAGCCACGGGAACACATCAGCATCGAGGAATTTCTCCTGATGGAACCATGGATACCCGGAGAATACTTCATCAGCCGACTCACCGGACAAGGCAACCGTCGCGTTTTTCTTCATTTCTTTAAACAATAAGTAGAGAGACGTTTCGATTTCTCCTACTCCTGGCAGATCCCGCGCTTTCATTGGGATAAGGAGGTTTTCCACCAACTTCTCTGCTGGGAAAACGACAGATGTGTGGTCGGTCCCGACATACTCGGATACCTTTTTCACCCAAGGTTCATCGAGGTCCCTGCGGAGGAAATCCTCTTTAAAATCTTCGTCGTTGTTCACGAAGTCGATGGAATACGTAGCAAGGGTCTTTCCGTTCTCCTTGTATTCCTTCCCGGCCATCGCCGTCAATCCGCTGGAATCAAGTCCGCCGGAAAGCATGGAAACAAGTGGCTTGTCCGAAATCAGCTGGCGGCTGACGGTATCTTCCAATAGGGATTGAATCGTCTTGACCGTCGTATCAACATCATCGGTATGCTCCTTGCTCACAAGCTTCCAATATTGTTTCGTTTGCTGGCCTTCTTTTGAAAAAATCATATAGTGGCCGGCACGCACCTCTTCAATATCTTTGAAAATGGCTTTGCCAGGCGTACGCATCGGTCCGAGACCAAACACCTCTGATAATCCTTCTTCATCAAGCTCTGCTTTTACATCAGGATGTGCGAATAGTGCCTTGATTTCAGAGCCGAAAATGATCTGACCCCCGCGTTTGCAATAGAACAATGGCTTAACCCCTAAATGGTCCCGGCCAAGCATTAATCGTTGCTTGTTCTTGTCCCAAATCGCAAATGCGAAGATCCCATTCAGGTGGTCGACACACTGCTCCTGCCATTGTAAATACGCATGAAGAAGAACCTCCGTGTCCGACTCAGTATCAAATTGGTGGCCCAATGAGGCGAGTTCTTCCTTCAACTCGCGGTAGTTATAAATCTCACCGTTATATGTAAGTGCAACATCGTTTGCGGAATCCTTGTAGAGCATTGGCTGCTTTCCGCCATCGGGATCGATGACTATCAGTCGCCGGTGTCCAAGTGCGGCATGTCCGTCCAGCCAAAACCCCTCAGCATCCGGTCCCCTGTGCCTGATGGCATCCGTCATCTGCTTCAGCAATCTGTTTTCCTCAGAAAGATCCTTCTTCCAATCAATCCAACCTGCTATTCCACACATACATTATGCCTTCTTTCCAGAAAAATTCATGAAGGGCGCCCTCCATGTTCACATAGAAAACAATGCATCGTTATGACCACATACTAAACCTTCCCCAAAATGAAGGCAAACAATCCCCTTTGAAAAAAGAGAAAAAATGTCAATGGTCCAAAACATTTTCCATAAAAATCCTATATTTTCGAGTATTTCGACTCACTAAGGAAGCAGGGGGACGGTTCTTGTGCTTCCTTTCAATCTGAGTATTAAAAATCCCCCTGTTTCCCATATTTGATATACTAATATTATCCATAATTTTGAAGGGCGGTATGCTTGAATGTTGAAGGATGTAGAAGTGATTGTTTTTGATCTCGATGGGACGCTGTATGAGGATATACACCATTTTGACTACTATGCGGATCGCCTTGGGGAGAAACTTGACCCTATTAATAGGAAACGTTTCGAAGATGATTATCAAATATTTAAAGAAAATCGGCTGCCGTTGAAAATCGGTACGGTCTATGACGTGAAAAATGATTTGGTTTTAAAGCAAAGAGGCGGCAAGGTGCTGGAGGCTTTCGATTGGTCCGGGGAAAAAGTTTCGGAAGAGAAGATTGCTGAATTGTATCCTGAGGAAATCGTATTTGATTTTGATTCCATGCTTAATGTCGGCGACCTTTGGTGGATCCCCGTCTCGATTGCACGTCACTACGGCTTGTCCAGTGAACTAGCTCATCAGTCATTCCTTCAGACACGGGAATATATGATGACGGATGATTTTCAAATGGAAGAAATCCAGGGGTTCAAAGACGCCCTTCAGTCCCTTAGCCAAAGCAAAAAATTGGTCCTTTTCACAAACTCTCCGCAAAAGGACAGCGAAGTCATCGTCACCAAGCTTGGATTCTTGGACTACTTTGACTACAAAATATTCGAAGGAAGAAAACCGGTGAAAACAGAGGCTGCATTAAGGAAAATCAGCGACCATTATGGGGTGCCTTTCTCTCAAATTCTCTCTGTCGGCGACAATGCCATCAACGAAATCTACCCTGCCCGGAAGTTGGGCTGCCAAACCATTCTCATCGACGGGCATGACTATGGCGATCCTTCCCAGGCAGACTATGTCGTGAAAAATATCAGCGGCGTTGTGGAATTGCTTGAGGGGCTTAGCTGAAGCAAGGTCATTTGCTAGATATCCACGAAAAAGGGCCTGACCCCCGGTAAGATAACACTTTACTGGGGGTCAGGCCCTCATTTTATTCTGCTTATGCTTGATTTTGACCTTCAAACGCATTCATATCCATAAATCCAACTTCCCAAATATGGCCATCTAGATCCTGGAAGCCCCATTGATACATGAAACCGTGATCTGCAGGCTCAGAATATAATTTTCCACCTAAGGATACGGCTTTGTTGACGAGTTCATCAACTTTCTCGCGGCTTTCTGCAGACAGCGCGATAGTTAACTGCGCATATTTTTCAGTATCAACAATTTCTTTTTTCGTAAATGACTTGAAGTATTCTTCCGTTAGCAGCATGGCAAACATATTTTCGCCAATCTCAAGGCATGCCGCTTTTTCTTCGTCTGTAAACTGCATATTGAATCCAAAACCCAGTCCCTTGAAAAACGCCATTGATTCTTTTACATCTTTCACATGCAAATTAACAAAAATGTGCGTAGAAGTCAGTGCCATTTCTTATCACCTCGTAAGATTAAGTATGGTGGAATCCTCTGAAAATCTAATGAAGTTGAGATAATTATACAGCAATATTACGGGGAGGGAATCATAAATAATATTAGTTATAGATATCCATGAAAAATAAGCCTGACCCCAGGCACGGTAAAGCTTTAATGCACCGGGGGTCAGGCCCTCCATTATTATTTCTCCACCATAGAAAGCAGCATCTTCTGCATATCCTCTTTTGAAACGAGATCGCCGATCATGACAATGTAATATCCTTTTTGTCCGTTCGCAGCAGGCACTTTCATCATCATGCGCTGGACATTGGTGTCGCTTGGGTGGTTATGGTTAATGGTGTAGCCGTCGACCGTGTAGGTATCATAGTCTTCGGCATACCAGCCGGCACGGGGCAGGCTGCTCTCAAGGGTGAGCGGCAGCTGTGTAATATAAATGCCAAATTCCCCTTTTTGATATTTGATTTTAACCATAGGATCTTGATCTGGATGGCTGTCCGTTGTTTTTCCTTCTTCGGATACGAGTTGGTAGCCTTCAGGGATGTAGGTTGGTTTTACAACCGGAAAGTCTGCAATCTTTTTGGAATCTTCGAATGAGTATTTGGTCGCAGCATAAACTTTATCTTCCAACAGAATAAGCTTTTCTTGAATTTCATCATATCTTTTTTGTTCATCTGCGGATAATAGCTCAGGTTTCAACCGGATGGAATCGCCATCTTTGACGCTCATTTTCTTCTCCAGCTCGAGCGTTTCATTTTTCAGACTGCTGTATTGTTTAAATTCTTCGGGGGAAAGCGTCTTTTTCGCCATTTGAAAGTGAGCCTCTAATTTTCCCATGTCTTCTTTTGTCGCCTCTGGAACCACTTGCTTTAGCTCCTGTTCCGACCCGAATATTTTGGTGATCAGGGATTCACCGGCATCCACAATATAGGAGCTGCCGAAAGCCCAGGATGATCCGATTATCATGACGGAAGCTGCTGATGCCAATAGAATCTTTTTCGCCAAATTCTTCTGTTTTTTGGGAGGTTCCATTTCCTGCTTTGCTTTATTCACGCCCTGTATGGCTCGTTCATGAAGTTCTTTCGGAATTTCTATTTTTTCAATTTCGCTTTTAATCCGGTTATTCATTAACCTTCGCCCTCCTTGATCTGCGCTCGAAGTTTATGGAGTGATCGATAAAGAATGGATTTCACAGTCCCTAATGGAACCTTCAGAATTTCAGAGATTTCTTGAAAAGTGTACTCGTGATAAAACTTCAAGAGGACTATATTCTTTTCATTTTCCTGCAGCGTCTCTATCAATTCCTTCAGCGATAAGGACAGCGGAATGTCCTCTTCGTCTTGCGGGAGTGATTCTGTGTACTCGCTGTTGAAATAGACGACTTTCTTTTTCTTTCTGACCATATCTGTTGCACAGCTCATCGTAATTTTTATCAACCACGTTTTGAAAAACGCTGGATTTTTTAGAGACTTGATTTTCTTGAAAGATTTATAGGCGGTTTCCTGGACTACATCCAGGGCATCCTCTTGATTTTTCACATAGACATAGGCAACCCTATATATATCAACTTCATATTCTTGAAATAGCTTCAGGAATGCTTTTTCATCCCCATTTTGAGCAGCGGCCACCAACTCAATCATCAACATCACCTACTTTTGCTCTTTTTCATTACACCTATTAGACGGAAAGAAGATTGTTTTGGCTTAAATAAATTTAAGTTTGTTGAAAATGGAACAATAAAAGAGCCAGTCTCCCGGTACAATGAAGCGTTGCTGTACCGGGGGTCAGGCTCTTTTAAGATATTGACTTTATTTTATATATTCTTGCTTCATGCGGTCTTAATTCAATCTCTCCAAGACAAATTGGTGCAGCAGAGTCTGAATAGTTCCCTAAAATAAGTTCGCACTCTTCAATTTGGACCTTTATTACAGAAGGAGTGCTGCTATGATTCAGCAGAATCAGCCATTTTTCATCCTCAGTGCTCCTCGTATATGCATATACATCAGTGCTGTCCACTTCAACTTCTGCATAATCCCCATACACCATGACATCGTGTTTTTTTCGAAGATTTATGAGGTTTTGATAATAATAGAAAACAGAATTTTCGTCCTCCAAGGCATCCTTAACATTGATTTCCTTATAGTTTGGATTCACTTTTATCCACGGGCTTTCGCCTTCTGTAAAACCTGCATGCTTTTCATCATTCCATTGCACAGGCGTACGGGAATTATCTCTGCTTAAAAACTGCAGTTCTTTTAGCACTTCCTCCGGATTTCTTCCCTTGGCAAGTTCTTCTGCATATTTATTTTTCATGGCAATATCATTGTAGTCTTCGATATCATCAAACTTTACACCTGTCATTCCAATTTCCTCGCCCTGAAAAATGTATGGAGTCCCGGGAAGTGTATGGATCATCGTCGCAAGAAGCTTGGCAGACTCGACACGGTATTCTTTGTCATTTCCATACCTTGTGACCTGGCGGGTATGATCATGGTTATTCAAGAATTGAGAGTTCCATCCTCTCCCTTTAAGCCCTTCATACCAGGTGCGCTGAATTTCCTTGTAACGCTTCAGATCCCATGTCGGCATATCATCAGCCACCTGGAAGTGGAATAATGTATGCAGCTCATGACGATCCTCCCCTACATATAGGACACCGTCTTCAGGTGTAACGAACGGGATTTCACCGACAGTCATGACATCATAATGTTGAAGGACCTCTCGATTCATCTCCTGCAAATACTCATGAATGCCTGGATTGTTCCCTAAGTAGGAGATATCATTTGGATTATCCACGGATGGGAAACCGTCTAATTTAGCCAAGAGATTGATCACGTCCATCCTGAATCCATCAATTCCCTTGTCGAGCCAGAAGCGCATGAGAGTATACACTTCTTTTCTCACTTCTTCATTTTCCCAATTCAAATCAGGCTGTTCCACGGCAAAAGAGTGGAAATAGTATTGATCCGTTTCAGGTTCATATTCCCATGTCGAAGGCGAAAAGTAGGAGCGCCAATTGTTCGGGACACCGCCTTGTACAGGGTCCTTCCAAATATACCAATCTCTTTTTGGATTATCTTTACTGGACTTTGATTCAAGGAACCATGGATGCTGGTCGGACGTATGATTCACAACAAGATCCATGATGATTTTCATTCCGCGCTGATGGACTTCATGAATGAGGCGCTCGACTGTTTCCATGTCCCCCGCTTTCCCCATCACTCCATAATAGTCTGAAATGTCGTAGCCATTATCCTTATCCGGAGAAGAATACATCGGGTTCAGCCAAATGACGTCGACGCCCAGTTTATTTATATAATCCAGCTTCTGAATGAGTCCTTCCAGATCACCTATTCCGTCCCCATTGTAGTCAAAAAAGCTGCGCCAATATACTTGATATACTACCGCTTCTTTCCACCACTGTTTTTTCATGAACCTTCCACGCCTTTCTTGATTTATATTGCTCCACTGAGGATCCAGTGCATTTCTTCGAATTTTGAACATTGATAAAAAAGGAAACCTACGAAGGTAGGCTTCCTTTACTTTACAGCTCCCTTTGTTACACCATTGATGATCCATTTCTGTGCAAACAGATACACGATGATCATTGGGGCAAGAGCTAAAATATAGGAGGAGAAAGCTAAATTGTAATCCGTGCTGAATTGTCCTTGGAATACATATTGGACAAGTGGAAGAGTCGCTTGATCCTTATCGCTCAAAATGATCAGCGGAAGCATGAAATCGTTCCAAGCCCATAAGGCAGTCAAGATTGCCACAGTTGCATTGATTGGCGTCAGCAGTGGGAAAATGACCTTCCAGAACGTTTTCCAAGTACCGGCTCCATCCATTGTCGCTGCTTCTTCCAGCTCTTTTGGAATTGATTTGATATAGCCTACATAGACAAAAATATTAAATGATAATCCGTATACCACATATAAGAATATCAATCCAATTTGATTGTCCATTCCCCATGAACTCGTCTGCTTCACGATTGGAAGCATGATAATTGGGAATGGAATGAACATTGCGCTTACAAGATAGTAATATAGAAATTTAAAAAACTTCTTATGCATGTTCCGAGCAATGGCATAGGCCACCATAGAATTGGTTAATAGCGTCAAAACGACTGTGCAAACCGTAATGATGGCACTATTCTTAAATGCTTGAAAGAAATTCGTCATTTCGATCGCTTTTGAAAAGTTTTCCCAATGAATCTCCGTTGGCCAGGAAAGTACGGACTGCGCCATCTGCTGGGGATCCTTTAAAGCAATAGTAATCGTTAAGTAGAGTGGGAACAAAATTAATAAAGAACCCAAGAATATGAGAATTTGTACTGGCCAATTCGTTTTTCTTAAATTCATTACATTTCAACCTCCCGTCTTTGCAAGATTCGGAGTTGAACAAGAGAAACAACTACGATGACAATGAAATAGACAACTGCATTGGCAGATTGGTAGGCGAATTCGCCGCCTTGGAAACCGCCTTTATAGATCAGATAGGAGATTGATTCTGTTGAAGTACCAGGCCCCCCACCGGTCATTGCAACGATTTGATCAAATACCATCAAAAAGTTCTTCAACGCCAGCACCATGTTGATCGTAAAGAATGGAGCAATCAAAGGGAACGTTATACTCCAGAACTCTTTCCACTTGCCTGCACCGTCTATGGAAGATGCTTCGTAAATATCCGTAGAGATGGTTTGAAGTCCTGCAAGGTAAAGGATCGTATTGAAAGCAATTGCCTGCCAGGCGGCTACGATCACAATCCCAATCCAAGCAAGATCAGGGTCTCCAAGAATATTCTTTGACAACGCCTCTAAATGCAGATCTTCCCCTAGTTGAGGGATGATATGGGCGAAAATATAGTTAAAAATAAAACCGACAATTAAAATACTTAAAATATTTGGGAGAAAATAAACTCCGCGGAAAAAATTCCTGCCTTTAATCTTTGAATTCAATCCGATTGCAATCAGTAGACTGAATACGTTGACGATGATGGTGGAAACAATCGCAAATTTAAATGTAAATAGATAAGCATGAATCGCACGGCTATCTTTAAAGACGTTTAAATAGTTCTTTAAACCGACAAAGTCCCAATCTCCGTAGCCATTCCAGTTCGTAAAGCTATAAAAAATCCCCTGCAGAGCTGGATATGTATGAAAGACGAAGAACAGCAGGACTGCCGGCATCGCCATAAAGTAGAACGCGAGCTTTCGCTTGTTCATCATAGTCCCCCCTCACTTCATTAAACTTTCGGGGTCTGGCATTCAGAACGCGCTGAGCCAGACCCCTTTATTTTCAATCAATTATTTACGGTCGATTACTTTATCCCATTCTTTATCCATTGTTTTCAAGAATTTGTCCTTGTCTTTTTTGATAAAGAATTCTTGAAGAATGTTCGCTGCATTCATTCCTGTAGGATAGAAGTGGTCAGGGTAGCTTGTGATTTGGCCGCTTTCAAAGCTTGCTTTATATCCTTCCAGCTTCGGATCGTTTTGATAAACATCTTTAACTGCTGAGAATGCAGATTGTTCATCTGTATATTTTTGAGCCTGCTCTTTATCCAATAAGAAGCTGATGAATTTCTTTGCTTCTTTTTCATGCTTTGTATCTTTTGTAAGGCCAAAAAGGACATCAATTCCTGAAACCAAATTATTTTTGCTCGGATCATTAGTTGCAGGGAATGGGAATACACCCACTTTGACGTCAGGATTTGCTTTCAGAAGTTCTGGGATTGCCCAGTTTCCTTGAAGGTAGAATACCCCTTTGCCATTTGCAAATGCCGTATTTCCGTCGCCGTATGCAACACCAACATTGTCTTTATGTCCGTACTTGCTAAGCGTCAATAATTTATCTGCCACTTCATCATAGCTTTCTTGGAAGCTTGTTTTTCCTGCCGTTTTGTCTTCAGCAAATTGATCAGGTGAAATCGAAGAAGCAACTGAATTCAAGGCAACCATTCCAGTCCAGGCATCCTTCAATGTGAAGTAGATTGGAATTTCCCCTGCTTCTTTTGCTTTATCAAGGTCTGCAACAAATTCGTCCCATGTTTTAGGAGTTTCTTTTATTCCTAAAGCAGCTAATTTTTCTTTATTGTAGATAACACCGTTTCCGTTTGTTGCATACGGAATTCCAAATACCGCATCATGGTTTTTGTAATCTTTTTTAACCATATCAATATAAGTAGGCTGGATATTTTCGACTGCGTCAGCTCCTGAAAGATCTTGAAGCACGCCGGAATTGGCTAGATCGGTAAATGTTGTGTCATCACCCATCGCCACAATATCAGGCATATCATTTTTCGTTAAACGTGTTTTAATGACCGTCCCCGCATCTGGAGGTGAAGATAAATCCACAGCAATTTTCGGGTTTTTCTTTTCAAATTCTTTAATGATTTCTTTATATGTTGATGCATTTTCAACCTTGCTGGAAAAGAACTCAATATGTGTCTTTCCATCATCTTTTCCGCCTGAACATCCAGCAAATAGTGATGCACTAAGTGATAAGGCAACCGCACCAGCAGTAAGAATTTTCCAATTTCTTTTCATTTCTTCCCCAACTTTCTTTTTATTTGTTTTTACAGCATTTAATTTAACTTATAAACTCTTGCCTCAAAAGGCTTCATCTCGATAGAATCAATGGAATCTTCTTCATCAATCGGGTAGTTGCTGATAAGCACTTCGGAAGAGTTATATTCAATGCCGCTCGGCAAAGTAAATAATGGTGAATCGCTAGTAAAATTACAGATGATCAGCAGCGATTCTTCGCCCAAAGTCCGGGTATACGCGTAAATCTGTTCATCTTCTTCAAACAATAGATCATAGTTTCCATATACGATCGTTTTGTTTTCTTTTCGAAGTTTGATCAGCTTTTGATAGTAGTAGAAGATCGACTCCTGATCCTCGAGTGCATTCTCTACATTGATTTCTTTATAATTCGGATTCACTTCAATCCATGGTGCCCCGCTTGTAAAGCCGCCGTGTTCTTCCGCATTCCATTGCATAGGGGTTCGGGCATTATCCCTGCCTCTTGCATAGATGGAGGTCATCATTTCCTCTTCACTCATACGATTCTCAGATGTTAGTTCTTTGAATGCATTCAACGTTTCAATATCACGATATTGATCAATGGATTCAAAGCGGACATTGGTCATCCCGATTTCTTCGCCCTGGTAAATATATGGAGTCCCCTGCATCATATGAAGGCAGGTTGCAAGCATTTTGGCACTCTCTACACGATATTCCTTGTCATTGCCAAACCTTGAAACTACCCTAGGCTGATCGTGGTTGTTCCAATAAAGACTGTTCCATCCATCCTCTTCAAGCCCTTTTTGCCAACGGGTCATGACCTTTTTTAAATCAGTAAGCTTCCAAGACAGGTTGCTCCACTTTCCTTCAGGCCCGTCCCCGAGTCCCATGTGTTCAAATTGAAACACCATATGTAATTCATTTCGGTCGGCCCCTGTATATAGCTTGGCTTCCTCAGGGGTCACACCAGGTGCTTCGCCAACAGTAATCGTGTCATATTTCGAAAGCACTTCTTTATTCATTTCCTGCAGAAATTCGTGGATGCGCGGGCCATTCATGAAATATGGGCTGCCATCCCCGTATTTTTTTCCATCACTAACTTTCCCATCAGGATAGCTTGTATCCTTCGATATGAAGTTGATGACGTCCATGCGGAATCCATCGATTCCTTTCTCAAGCCACCAATTCATCATTTCATAAACTTCTTTGCGAAGGCGTGGATTCTCCCAATTCAGGTCCGGCTGTTTCTTGCTGAATAAATGCAGGTAATATTCATCGGTCCCTTCATCATATTCCCATACAGAACCCTTGAAGGCTGCCTCCCAATTGGTCGGTTCTTTGCCGTCTTTTCCAGGCTTCCAAATATACCAGTCACGCTTTTCGTTATCCTTCGATGACTTTGATTCAATGAACCACTGGTGCTCATCAGAAGAATGATTCACTACTAGGTCCATCATGAGTTTAATGCCGCGTTGATGAGCAGCATCAAGCATTTCATCAAAATCCTCCATTGTACCGAAGTCATCCATAATTTTTTGGTAATCGCTGATATCATAGCCGTTATCATCGTTCGGCGATTGAAATACAGGAGAGAGCCAAATCACATCAATTCCAAGTTTCTTTAAATAATCCATTCTTGATGTAATTCCTTTTATATCCCCAATCCCGTCACCATTGCTATCCATGAAGCTCCTTGGGTAAATTTGATAAACAACACTTTCTTTCCACCATGATTGATTCATGCTGCACCTCCATTACTACGTAAACGTTTACATCACTTGCTAAAAAAAAATTAAAGCAGGCTTTTCACCGTTTCTCTTTCCATGATTTTATGGTTCATAATCCTGCTTTCAGTTACCGCTGCTGTACTTTTCATATCGAACAGCATCGTGGCTGCCATCAATCCCATTTCATACAGCGGCTGGGCTACCGTCGTCAAAGAAGGGATCATCATTTCTGCTAGTTTGGTATCATCATAGCCCATAACTGAAAGGTCATCAGGCACTCGAATCCCGTGTCGAATAGCATGTGACATCGCACCAACCGCTAGCTCATCACTGCTTGCAAAAACACCAGTAATATCCATACCTCTTTCCATGATATCCTTCATTGCCTGAACTCCGTCTTTATGTCCAAATCCATCACAATGAATAACCATGTCGTTGGAAGGCTCAATTCCATTGGCCCTTAATGCGGCCATGTATCCTTCAATCCGGGGCACCCCTGCAATGGGATCTGTAGAGTTACCGGCAATCATTGCAATCTTTCTGTGACCCTTATTGATTAGATAATTTACGGCACTGAAAGATGCATGGCGATCATCCACCTTGACATATGGAATAGGGTATTCAAAGGAGATGGAAGATACAAGGACCTTTGGAATTTTCATTTCTGACAGCGCCTTATAATATTCCTCTTTGATGTATTCACTGACAATAATAATTCCGTCCACTCTTTTTTCAGAAAGAACCTGCAAGTACTTCAATGTTCTCTCCCCATCTTCAGCAGTGTTGCAGACAATCACACTTGATCCCATATCATTTGCATACTCTTCAATGCCGCTCAGAACTTCTGACGCAAACATATTAGAAACCGCAGGGAAAAGCACACCTATAGTTTGAGTATCTTTGTTGATTAGCCCTCTCGCTAGTGCATTCGGCTGGTAGCCAAGGGCTTGGATTGCATCTAAAACCTTTTGTTCCGTTTCCGGCGAAAATCCAGGCTTCTTATTTATTATTCTTGAAACTGTAGCAATGGAAACATTTGCATGCTTCGCTACATCTTTAATTGTTGCACTCATACCGTTTAATTCCACCTTTTACGTAAACGTTTACTTAATGTTTACGCTTTCATTTTACATAAGGGAATATAGTAAAGTCAACAATAATCTAGAAACAGCTTTTTATCACTCTATAATTCCAACTATATTATCTTATTTTTATTAGTAAACGTTTACTTAAAATATGAAATCAATCCTCTGTTATCCCCCATTCTGAGTAATTACGCGCAACTCATTTAACTTATTTTCAAGGAATTTTAAGAGAAGAGTAGAATACAAAAATAATATTAGGAAGAAATAATATTAAATAAACGAGGTGAATTTAATGGACTTTCAATCTATGTTTTCTTTAAAAGGAAAGACCGCCCTTGTCACAGGTGCTGCCTCAGGAATTGGGCAAGCGATTGCGGTAGGGCTTGCGGGTGCCGGGGCAGATGTTGTGATAGTGGGGAATAAAAAAAGTCTGGAAGAAACGCACTCCTTGATTGAGAAATCTGGGCAAAAAGCTTTCCCTTATAAAATCGATTTGAATGATAGTGGAAAAATCAAATCAGGGATCGAAGAGATTTTGTCTAACCATCAGATTGATATTTTAGTAAATAACGCCGGTATTGTACGGAGTGATGATGCGGTTGACTTAAGCATGGCAGCTTGGCAAGAGTCGATCAACGTGAATTTGAATGCGGTATTCCAGGTAACACAACTCGTTGCGAAACCGATGCTCGAGCGAAAGTCTGGAAAAATCATTTCAACCGCCTCCCTCTTATCGTTCCAAGGCGGAATGTACGTAACGGCCTATGCCGCAAGCAAACATGCGGTAACAGGAATGACGAAATCGCTGTCAAACGAGTGGGCAAAACACAATGTCCAAGTGAATTGTATCGCACCGGGCTATATTGAAACGAATATGACCCAGTCAATTCGGGATAATGAAAAGCGGGAAAGAGAAATATTTGAACGGATTCCAGCTGGCCGATGGGGCAAGCCGGAGGACATGGCCGGTGCAGCCATCTTCTTGGCATCGAGTGCGTCTGATTATGTTTCGGGGCATACTCTCGTCGTCGATGGAGGATGGCTGGGGCGGTAAAACGATTGTGACTTTTTCAGATTGATAGATATCCATAAAAAAAATGGCCTGCCCTCTGGTATTTTGCACCGCGGGGCTGGCCAATTTAATCTCGGTCTATTTAACGCCGCTTTCAAGAATAGAGAATTCGCCATTCTTGCAGTCTATTTCTGCAAGTGCCCCATAAGGCAGGATAAATTTAGGCTCGGTGTGGCCAAAGTTCAAATTATAAAGAATCGGCAGATCTTCTAATTCATATTCTTTCATGACCTGTAGGATTTCCTGTTTGTATTCCTCAAAGTACTTCTCATCTTTTGGCTTGCCAAAAATGATTCCCTTTGTTTTTTGGAGGATTCCTTGAGCCGCATAGTTTCTCAGCCAATAGCGGATTAAATTGGGAGCAGGATGATCTTCCGATGTCTCAAAGAAAAGGATGCTATTTTCCCAATAATCCTTTTCAGGCCATAGTTCAGTTCCTTTGAGAAATTCCAGTACTTCGATGCAGCCTCCAATCAAGCGTCCTTGCGTGGTAGACGATCCTTGAAGTACTTCATATCCATTGTTCGGATTCATCGTACGGCGTTGATTCTTGTTCTCTTCTATCCATTCTAAACGTTCACTCGTCCATTCTTTCGCCGGTTGAATCTTGCCAATCCTTTCATTCGAAAAGAGAATTCGGTTCACCATTTCAATGGTATAAGGATGCATTTCCACATTTTCCGCAAAATCAGTTAAGATAGCAGGCCCATAAAAGGAGGATATCCCCGCTTTATGACAAAATAAATGAGCAACCGTCACATCTGAAAATCCCATAAAAATTTTCGGATTTTCCCGGATCACATCAAAATCAATATAAGGAAGCAGTCGGATACTGTCATCTCCCCCTATATTGGCAAAAATCCCTTTTATCGTTTTATCCCTAAACGCTGTCATCAAATCTTCCGCCCGGGCTTTAGGATTGTTATACGTATATTCTCCGCCTTTTAAACTATTTGGCATCGGGACAACCGTTAGACCAAAGACTTCTTCCAACCTCGAGACACCTTGCTTATACCTCCATAGAAGCCCGGGATCTCCTGCTCCGCCCCACGAAGGACTTACCGTCGCAACCCGATCGCCCGGCTGTAATTTTTCTGGCTTCAATAATCTATCCATTGCCACTTCAATCATTCCAATCATTGAAACTCTATATTCCACTTAGAAGAACATAGGACTTAAACTACACTTCTACATCGTCATCCCTATTCCCTGCTGGTTCTCCCCATTCTTGCTACGATGGCTCAGTGATCAAATTCTTCCTGCGGTAGACGCTCAACACAATCCCAATCAAAAGGGAATTCAAGACCGTCGCAGTCACACCATAGCTGATAAATGGCAGTGAAATCGAGACGAGGGGCAGGAATCCAAAAATCATTCCCACATTATAGATCATTTGGATGGAAAGCAGTGCACAAACGCCGATGATGAGCTGCTTTCCAAAGATGTCTTTAACTTTCCCAGAAACCATGATCAACCGGATCACGAGCATTGTCAGCTGTACGATAAGGGCACCGGCTAAAATCCAGCCAAAGAAATAGGTGATATTCGCAAAGGCAAAGTCCGTCCACATATTGACCATAAACTTAGGTGTCTCCTCATTTCCAAACCAGCCTCCGCTGTGAAGCAAGTCCTTCAAAGCGACATATTGATACCCTTCACTATCGGCATACTTTTCGGGATTAAGATATACCAGCAATCTATTTCTTTGCTCTTCCTTCATTGTGGTGAAAAATAGGATGACATAGGTCAACACGACACCTGCAGCGATACCAATTGTGGTATAGATCGTCTTTTTCCGAATGGAGCTTGTCACAAACAAGGTCAAGACAAGTACCGAATAAATAAACACATCCGCAATACTTGGAATCTTCATAAATAGAAGTACCGAAACGAAGTAAACGGCAAATCCAAGCAGCAGGTTAGGCTTTTCCTTTGAGAAGAAGTAGGCCCAAAACACGAGGAACAAAGGGAAAGTAGCTTCTCCTGCAATGGTGAAACTTGCGAAATGCAAGTACCCTTGTCCATTTACCACGACATTCGGGAAAAATGAAAGAGCAATCAATAAGACTAATGCAACAATAAGAAACAGCCAGCTCCAATTCTTGATTCTCCGATAGTCAATCAGCATGATACCAATTGTAGTGATGATCCCTAATACAATTGAACAAGACTGTTTAAGCATGAAGTTTTCAGCATAATTCTCTTGGATATTTACCAGCGGAAGCAGACTCATTGTGATGACGATAAGGAAAAGGCCGAAGAGCTTCCAATCGAACAGCGGACGGTATAATTTGTTGAAGCGCGTTCCAAGCTCAGAAGGGCTGCCCATCTTTTGCACGGCACTTTTTTCTGCTTCGCTCTGGTCAGTTCCCTTTGACAACAGTTCCTGCTCCGATTGCTTCAAATGATAATTCAGTTCCTTATACACCACTTGTTTTGCTTCTTTTGACTTGATGAATTGCATGACTTCAGCCAGGAATTTTTCTTTCAACTGACTCACCTATATCACCTCTCTACCATTTCCTTTAAAATACGTGCCCTGCCTTCGCTTTTCTTTTCTAACGCCTTCAGGACTTTCATCCCCTTGTGGTTCAGCTGATAATATTTTATGTCAGGCTCTTCCCAGGTTGTGTTCAGGTAATTTTTCTGTTCGAATTGGTGAAGGGACATATACAGGAATCCCTCATTTTCTTCAAAATTACCTATGCCTCTTGCCCGGATCAACCTGCTTAATTCGAATCCTGTCCGCTTTTGTACCAGCAGTTGAAAAATCGATAAGCGTATTTCTTCTTCTGACGCTTCCGGCTTCTGCATCCTGATTTGATTCCTGATTTTTTTCTTATGTTCTTCCGTGAAAGTCAGATCGTCGTAAACGGTTCGCTGCATCGCTTTTTTTAATTTCCTTAAACGTTCTTCCATCCTTATCCCTCCAAGCATTCTTTCAATAATTCTTTCGCTCTTTTCAGCCTGGTTTTTATCGTATTTTGATTCACACCTGTTACGTGCGAAATCTCTTTTATCGTCAGTTCCTCAAAATAATATAAATAAATGACTTCCCTATATGTATCCGGCAGCTGCAGCACCGCATTTACTAATTGTTCGTCCTCAAAACTCTGCACGATTTGGTCTTCGATATCCTTTTCGCCGCTAGATGACTGTTTCGCCTGTTCTTCTGAAACGACAATATTTTTATGGTGCCAGCTCCTTAAATAGTCCTTGCAGTGATTGATGGCAATCCGCCATAGCCACGATTTCAGCGAAGACTTCTGTTGATACTGATCCATCCTTTGATAGCATTTCACAAAAATCTCCTGCGTGAGATCCTCAGCAATCTCCCTGCTCCCTACATACGAATACGCAAGCTGCAGCAGCGACTGTCCATAGGCATCCATCAACTGATCGAGCAGCTTTTCTTTATCTTGTATCATCCATTCTTCTATAACACTCTCTTCCACCGGCATCTGCTCCCTTCCATACATTAGACGAGTCCCAAGTGGAGATGGTTTTTATTAATAGGCAAAAAAATAGAACCTCCAATTTTATGGAAGTTCTGCCCTGGTTTTCTTTTTATCTAAAGATCAAAGAGCAACAAAGCAAAAAGGTGTTGCTCTTGATATTCTCTACATTGAATAACTCAGCATCCTCGCTGCTCGCTAACTTGTACCAAACCTTTTAGCTGATCTGGCACGAGCACGTTCAGCTACGACTTCACGATTGCGAGGTTCTGCACTGGTTTCCATAGCATCAAATAAATTCTTAGTAATCTTTGCTACTTCATTGACTGCGTGATTAAACGCATCCTCATTCGCCTTAGAGGGTTTGTTATAGCCAGTTATCTTTCTGACATACTGAATAGCTGCTGCGTGAATCTCTTCATCGGTAGCTGGTGGGTCGAAATTAAATAATGTTCTAATGTTTCGGCACATAATTTCTCCTTTTGGTTACTTATTCTAAATCCCATTCCATAAGGGATCGATACAATCCTTTATTAGAAAGCAATATCCTCATGAATTCGTACTAGCAGTACACCTTTTCTTTCAGTCTACAATTTCTCCACAGGTCACATTTGCTACGGCGCCTGTAATTGCGCTGGCATGATCGGAAGCCATAAGGACAGCTGCATTCGCTACTTCTGCAAGTCTTGGCAACCGTTTTAGCATAGTTTTTTCAGCAATGCCGGCCTCGAACTCATCTCGTGTTATACCAGCATTGTCTGCATGTCGATTAAACACCTCATCAACACCCGGGGCGTCAGGAGAGCCAGCTGAACGTAAACAGACGACACGGATGCCCAGCGGTCCAACCTCAATCGCCAATTGACGGCAAAGGCCCTCGATCGCTGCGCCTGCAACTCCGAAACCGCCTACATCTCGGTAGGGTTTACGGGCAGCTTGAGCGGTAAGCGCAAGTATAACTCCTGCCTTTTGCTTAGCCATGTGTCGTGCTGCTGCAGTCGTGGTGATAAAATGTGATTGCATGGCCGTGATGATCGGACTCACAAATTGTTCCTGTTCCATTTCTACGAGTGAAGCCCCCTGTGTTTCGCCAAGTCCAATGAGGTTAAATGAGACATCTACACTCCCGAATCTGTTTACCACTTGAGAGAGGTGATTTTCTACCGCCTCCTCGTCCAGTGCATTAACTTGAGCGGTCTCAACTTCTCCCCCATGGTCAGTAATCTCCTTAGCTACTATATTAAGTCTATTAATATTCCGACCCACAAGGAATACCTTCGCCCCTTCTTGAGAAAAAGCGCGGGCAACAGCACCTCCAATTGCGCCTCCTGCCCCATATATCACGGCGTTTTTGTTCCTAAGCAGCATTTTTGACTCCTCCTTTTTATTCGACTCTTCTATAAATGCTTACACTAAGATAGACGAATGGCCGACTGGAAAATCATCGGTCCATTAGATGTATTTTTAATTGATCTACTATAATCAAATAGTTAAATCAAGCTTAGTTGGCAGCCCTAGTCGGGAGTATAATGCGGGTTGTATAAATGTATGTACATGGATTATCCGATTGTCACGAATCTCGGGCACATGGATACCCCACGGTACTAGTTGTTCATCCGACTGGTCTTTGGCATATTGAGCAAGGGCAACTGTACCATTGACTCTGGTTGGCAGCAAGCGTGAGCCTGTACAGTGAGACCGAGTAATTTCATAAAACGCGGCAAGATTCGCTCGACCACTGACCCACATAACAAATGGCGGCATTGATAAGCTGCCGTCCTCTTGAAAAAGTTCTAAAAGCGCATCAATATCGTAGCGTTCAAAAGCATCGACATACCGGTCAATCAATTCCTGATTCACTTCTGCATCAACATCATTCAGTGCTTCCGATTTCAAGTTAGCACGACTGAGTGTTTGTCTTGCTCGCTGCAGCGCGCTATTGACTGCGGTCATTGACGTACCTAATGCGCTCGCGGTTTGACTAGCCGGCCAACGGTACACATCCTGCAAAATTAGTACTGCACGCTGGCGTGGCGGCAGTGTTTGGAGAGCAGCTATAAATGCCAGACGAATGGTATCTTTCCGAATTGTCACATCAGCTGGATCGATGGCGTTGTCGGGTATAGGCCAGACCCAATCTGCCAGGGGCAATGTTTCCGTGGGCACTCGTACTGCCGCCGGATCGGTTAGGTCTATTGGTATTACCCGGCGCTTCGATCTTCTTATCTTATCCAAACATACGTTGGTAGCGATTCGATAAATCCAGGTCCTGGGGGAAGATTCATTGCGAAAACTGTCCCAATTCTTCCAAGCTCGAAGCATTGTATCTTGCACAGCATCTTCGGCGTCAAATACACACCCCAACATTCTGTAGCAGTAGGCTGTTAGCTCAGGTTGTAATTCTTCAACCCATGCCATTTCAGGTGGCTTTGTGCTCATTTCATTTCACCAAACCTCTCATTGTGTTTCCTTCGGCCGATAAATCAAGGTTATGTACAGTTAATATTACGGAATATTCAGACAATAAAAGGTGCATAGTTTCCATTACTGAAAATAATTATAGCACATCCCCAAGTCCTATTTTTTTGCCCAATAAGGGTACTTTTTTATGCTCTTATTTCTACAAGTCAATTATTGCAATGCATGAAGTTACCTTGGCAGGAAGGGCCAGACCCCCGGTGCGCTAAAGCGTTTCTGTACCGGGGATCTGGCCATTTCAGTTGTTAAGCTATTGTTTCCCGTTATTTTAATCATGTGGTGAATTTGCTTACTAAATTGTGACTTAAAACATCCCCAAGATTTAACCAGGAAATCGGTATTTCCATCTCTCCAATTTCTGTTTTTCCAAAATTACCGTGGCAATCAGAACCTGCTGTAATTAACAAGCCAAGTGCTTTGCAAATGGACAGGCAATCTTCAGTAACTTCATGAGAATGAGATGGATAATAACATTCAATTCCATCAATCCCTAAATTAATTAATCTAGTAATTTCTCTCTTAAAATCGTTCCTATCAGTAACATTTATTACTCTTCCTGGATGAGCAAGAATCGCCTTCCCACCTGCACTGTGAATATGATTACATACCTCGCTGACAGAGGGAAATTCAATACAATCAAATGATAGTTCGTACTTTGAATAGAATGCAAATCCTGCTGTCAAGCTGCTGGTAATCCCCTTTTCCACAAAATAATGCAATGCCTTCCAACCACCGTTTTTTCGGTCATAATTATAATTTAAGTATTCCTCCAGGGATATGTTATTGTAATCCCTTTGCATCCTTACTATAAGTCGCTCATCTAAAGACTCAAAAAGCAATCTGTTTTTTTTAGTAAATTCTCTAAACCTTTCATTTTTCAAATCCATTCCATAACCCAATATATGCAGATTTTCCCCTCTATCTAACGCGTCCAGTTCTACACCAGAAATTAACAAGAGTTCTTTTTTATCTTTTAGCTTTAGTATTTCTCTTGAACCTTCTAGCACATTGTGGTCAGTAATCGCTATTAAACCTAACCCTTTTTCTTCTGCTTTAGCAATAATTTCTTCGGGAGACATCGTTCCATCTGAGAATAAAGAGTGGATATGTAAGTCAGCCATTTTATGATTCATTTTACTATCAGCTCCGTACCAAATTTATATAAATCAACATTCGCCATTGAAGATAATATTCCCTTTCATTTAAAAGCAAAAAAGACTTTGTGGAAATCATTGAATGAGCGTGAAAACCATCCCCTCGCTTCTAATCATGCTACAATGATGGTGAAAAACAGTCTCTTAATGGGAGTGTACCGGGGGTCTGGCCCTTTAAATATTTCAAAAAAAAATAAACATCACAGCCTTTATCTATCCTAAGCCATGATGTTTATTAGTTTATATCTTTAAAATTCCTGGCACTGTGGATGATTCGAACCACTTCTATTGAGTCATTGTTAATACGATAAATTATTCTATAATTTGTCAAGACTTTCTCTCTAATCATTTCATTATTCATCTCTACAACTACTCGACCAGAGTATGGGAAAGCAGCTATCGTTTCAACAAAATCAATTATACTTCTTGCGAACATTCGTGCATATTCTTCAGAGTCTTCAGCTATATAATTACAAATGTTATCTAAATCTTTAACAGCAGATTCTGCCCATCTTAATTCAGCCATTTCCCTAATTTATCCTTAACTTCATCATGAGAAATAACTTTACCCGCATTTAATTCTTTAATTCCTTTATCAATTTTTGATCTTACATATAGCTCCCTCATAATATCTTCAATGGTTGCATTCTCCGGTAAATCCTTTATTAACTTTATTACTTCTTCTTTTGTACTCATGTTAAGATACCTCCCTATCAATAGTTGACCTTTCTTCCGCTTTATAGGTTTAATGTCACCCATAGGTGGTTGAAGTAATAATCCCTTCCAAGCATTGCTTATTCTTAATTGAACAGATTTTTCTTGTTTTTTTAAAAATTTAACCGCCTCACGACTTAGCGTCATTTGGTAAGTTGAGCTCATTCATTGCTTCCTCCCAAGACACAAACTCCGAGTTACTCTTTAGTTGACGTTCTTCTTCTTCACTCAAAGGGGTTTCATCTGGGTCTAAATCCATTATTTCATCCCAGTTTGGACGAGTATGACTGATTGTTAAGTATTTTAAGTAATCGTAAGCTGATTTTTTTGCAGACTGCGGTAGTTTCTTTACCATTTCAACTAATTCTTCATTACTTATAGCCATAGTTCAACCTCCTTTATTCCGATCATCATCTTTATGATATTTTACCATATACAACGCTTTCTACATAATAAATGCTAGGCAATCGCTTATATTAAAGCTTTATTTTGAATTTCTATGTACTTTGTTAAAGTTTCCAATACTATTTCTTTGTTGTAATTCGTTTTTTGACTAATCAGTTCTGCCCACTCTTCTATTTGTCCGAGTTTTGGTTCCTTGAATAAACCGTGACTTGTGCTCAAAAAACTTTCCCAATTATAGAATTCCCAATGTGCAATCTCTGATTTATAAGGCACTCTACATTCTAATAACGGATTTGGTTTAATTAAATTCTGTGAAAACTCAGCAGCTTTCAGGAAATAATCCATTTCAATAGGATTTGTATTAAATATTTGTTTTGACACTTTACCGTTTGAACGGTGATAAAAAATTTCTGTGCCTGCTCCATGATTTTGCACCTGCACCTTAGCTGCGGGGAAAAAGCCGCTAAGTTTTTCATTGGTGTATTCCTCACTATCGGTATCTATTAAAATAGGAGTTAGCCACTGATCTCCTAAGTCACAGAAATAACGATTTCCCTTTTCGTTTAATGCAATTACAGCAACGTGGGCATGTTCCGTGTTCAGGTTATGACCCACAGGATAAGCCTCTACTCCAGCCTTTTTAAACTCATCAAGCAGCCAAAGTGCCAAGTCAAAACAATTACCTGATAATCCGTATTGTTCTCTATGTTCTTTCATAAGTGATATACTTCGCTGTTTTTCATTGGTCCCTTTGTCATAAAACCAAACCTTCGTTAATGTTTCCATCGGGAAATTATTGAACTTCTCCCAAGTCTTTAAAATACTATCTGTTGGCAACATCTTGTCCACCTACTTTTATAGAATATAAATCTGAATTAATCTGCTTTGTTAGTTGAAAAAAATCCATGATTTCTCACGAAAATAGATAACCTAAGTGTATCACGTTTTTCCATATTTTGTATTCAAATATATGAATCATCCTTCTGCTTTGGAAATCATTGAATGAGCGTGAAAACCATCCCCTCGCTTCTAATCATGCTACAATGATGGTGAAAACCAGTCTCTTAATGGGAGGAAAAATTATGTTCACAACTACAAATGATTTCTTACAGGAATGGAAACAAGAAGCGGCCGTTACGCAAAAAGTGTTGGATGTACTGACAGATGAGTCGTTAAAGCAGGAAATTGCACCTGATATGTTCAGCATCGGCAGTCTTGCATGGCACATTACGGGAGCGACGTATTACTTCCCGGCTCAAGTTGGCATCACCTTCGAAGTGCCTGATCTTCGCAAAGATGCGCCAACTTCTGCTGCAGAAATCAGCGAAACGTATAAGCTCGTAAGCGATCGTCTGACGGAAGCCGTTTCTGAGCAAGTGTCTGATGAAAAAATGAATGAGACAGTGAATCTTTTCGGCAGGGAAATGAAAGTCCAGTCTGTTTTCCGCCTGCTCATTCAGCATCAGGCCCATCACCGCGGACAATTGACCGTCCTCATGAGACAAGCTGATTTGAAGGTGCCTGGCGTGTATGGCCCTAGCAAGGAAGAAATGGAAGCAATGAACGCACAGAAGTAATTTTAAAAGGGGCCAGACCCCCGGTACGTTAAAGCGTTTCTGTACCGGGGGTCTGACCCTTAATTTTGCTTTTCAACCCATGACTTCCAGGTAACTGCCCCTTTTGTAGCCTGTGGATTTGTATTTTTGCCTTCTTGAAAAGATTTGAATGTTTTGTTTGGAAAGTACGAGAGTGGAATCATTAACTTTTTAATTTGTTTGTGTGATTTCCAGATCGTAAATAGTTCTTTTAATGACATTACTTCTGGTCCAGCAAAATCCTCTTCCATGCCAGATGGTCCGTTTTTTAAGGCTCCAACTAATACTTCAGCCGCTTCATCCACATCGACAGGTTGAAACTTCAAGGTTGTCGGCAAGACGCCGGCAGGATACTTCGCAAGGGTGCTAATCATTCTATCTATTAAATTATGAAACTGAGTCATTCTCACGATTGTATAAGGAATTCCGCAGTTCATGATCAATTCTTCCGCTGCCAGTTTTGCCTTGTAGTATTTCATTGGAATTAAATCGATTCCCACTATGGAAGGATAAATAAAGTGTTTAACCCCATATTTCTTACATTCCTCCAATAGCAAATTGGTACCCGCGATATCGACTTGATCCGTATTTTTAACAGGGCTGGTTGCCGCATGAAAAACAGCCTCCACTCCTGAAAGTGCTCTGGATAAACCCTCTCCTGTTTCAAGATCCAGAAAAGTCCATTCGACCTCTGTTGAAGATGGTTTGTTTCGCGACGCCACAAACACTTGATGACCTTCCCTCTTTGCCAAAGCAGCGAAACGGCTGCCAAGAACACCCGTACCGCCTGTCACCAATATTTTCATCGAACCACCCCTTATAATTTGATATCCAAATCATTCTCCACCTATTTTCAGCAGCACTTTCCCCTCATAATTCCGACTCTCGATTAATTGATGAGCAAGAGCAGCTTCGCTCAAGTCGAAAATCCGCGCGATCGGCAGCGTCACTTTTTCAGAAGAAAAGAGTTCCAGCACTTTTTCCGCTGCAGGTTTCAACCGTTCCGGCTTGTGCTTTCTTGTGGTTCCTAAGCTGAATCCCTTCACGTTCCGGCAGCTGCTATGAACGTCGCTCGTTTTAAAAGTTCCCGCTTTTCCGCTGCTATTTCCGAATTGGACAAGCGTCCCATACAGAGCCAAACAATCCAAACTTTTGCCCGTCACGTCCCCTGCAACTGAATCAAAAATGACATCTGCTCCACGTCCATCCGTTTGGTTCAAAACAGTTTCCGTAAACGTGTCATATGTACACACTACATCCGCACCTAATTTTTTTACATATTCTGTTTTGCTCAGATTACCAACCGTAGCTATCACTTTTTCTACTCCTGCCTCATTAGCCAATTGGACAAGCATCGAACCCACACCGCCGGCAGCACTATGGATGACAATAGTATCGGACTTTTTCACTTCGCCAATTTCGTGGATCAATATATAAGATAATATAGATACCGTTGGGATAGCAGCAGCCAGTTGAAAAGATATGTCATCTGGAATCTTAAAGACCAATTGTTCAGTGGCCCTGACATACTCTGCGTATGATCCACCGATTGGAAACGCAATGACACGATCTCCAACTGAAAATGATGAATTGCTGCCAACCTCTTCAATCGTTCCGGAAACATCCAATCCCAGGATCATTGGAAATTTGCCGGAATCTTTCGCGCCTTTCCGCTTCTTGATGTCTGCATAATTGACGCTAGTATACCCTGTTTTGATCAGGACTTCCCCTTCTTTTACCATTGGCCTATCCATTTCAGTGGCCATTAGAACATCAGGATCACCAAATTCATTTTGTATGACAACCTTCATGATGGCTGTCCCCCCTTTGAGATCTATTGTTATTTACTTACATAATAATGTATGGCCAAGTAATTTGGATAATACAAAATGTGAATGCTAAACAATTTGTTTTACTTATGACAAAAAAGACCTGTCCCCGGTACGATGATTCGTTGCAAAAGTGACAGGCACCACCCGATTTTTGTCGAATAGGCATAACGCTCTCACATACTTAGGATAACTCCAGTGCGACCTGCTAATAATAAAAACTTAGATTAATCATGAAAGGAGCTTAATTATGAAACAAAATCAACAGACATCAAATCCAGCAATGAAGCCTGAGTTTGCGGGCACGAATGCACAAGAAGTGAAGAAGCAGATTCAAAAAGATGTGAATGCTGGCCAAGGCGCCATGACTTCCCGGGAAGCTGGTTCCATGAAGGATTAGGAAAAAGTAAATCGGGTCGTGACAGTCACGACCCGATTTTTGTCGAACGCCAAAAAAGCCCACTGCTACCAAAATGGTAACAGGGGCCTTTTTCTAAACTATTTATTTTTTATTCACAGAGGCATCGTAAATGGAATCGATTGCACTCTTCAATGATTCATTGAATTCTTCCTCGGTTTGGCCGGCTCTCAATTCTTCCGCAAGTGCACGTGAAAAGCTTGCTATCATTCCTTCGTTTTCTTTCAGCTTTTCATTAGCTTCATCACGGGAGTATCCGCCGGAAAGTGCGACAACTCTCACAACTCGCGGATGCTCCACTAATTCCTTGTAGGCATTTGCCTTTGTCGGAATAGTGAGCTTCAGCATGACGTTTTCATCCTCTGAAAGCTCATTCAAATGCTTGAGAATTTCCGCTTTTAGGATTTCTTCGCATTTTTCCTTATCCCCGCTGTGGATATCTACTTCAGGTTCGATGATCGGAACCAAATCAGCTGCGATAATCTTCTTCCCAATATCAAATTGCTGGTCCACGACCTCCTTGATGCCTTCTTCATTTGGTTCATGAATGACTGAACGCATCTTGGTGCCGAAGATATTTCGCTCATTGGCACGGCGCAGCGTCTCATCAAGATCTGGATTCGGCTTCATGAGCTGTACTCCATTCTCCTTCTCAGCTAAACCTTTATCCACTTTTAAAAATGGGACAATGTTGTGGTCGGCCAAATAGTCAGCGGTATACTTTCCTTCCACTTTGCTGTCCATTGTCTGTTCGAACAGGATGACGCCAAGAATGGACATAGAACTGAAAACCGGAGACGTAATGATCCTCGTCCGCATCTTGTGCACCTGATCAAACATTTCGTCTTCATTCGAGTAGGCATCTTCCATGACGCCATACGCTGCCAATGCTTTCGGCGTGCTGC
Source organism: Falsibacillus pallidus (assembly GCF_050990905.1). Taxonomy (GTDB): domain Bacteria; phylum Bacillota; class Bacilli; order Bacillales; family DSM-25281; genus Falsibacillus; species Falsibacillus pallidus_A. Next base: position 686,784 of record NZ_CP158866.1, on the reverse strand, counting down.
CTCCGCTTTGGTCGAGCGCGGCGATAAATCCCTTACCATTCTTCATTCGATCGAATTGACTCTTGTTCATCCGTACCACTCCTTTTTTACAACTCTTCAAAAAAACATTCCTCTTTACTATTTCCCTATTTTCACTGTAGTTAACACATATTTTATTATGGATTCAACTTATTAAGATCCGACTAAATGAATATTGAGTTTCTTTTCTAATATTCAGCTGTATCTGTCCACTCTCCAATTTCAGCTGAAACTTGCCGGGATATAGTACGTCTAATGTATGGAGGGGGATATTAAGATGAAGAAAATTCTACTACTTATTCTTACTGCAGTTTTTATGATGAGCCTATTCGCTTGTTCTAATCAACCATCACAAATGAGTAACAATGATAAAGATTTTGTTAGCAGCAACGAGCACAATGATAAGATTGCTGAAAAAGGCGATGTAAGAGAAAAGGTGTGGGGGCAATTATCATCTGAACAGCGAGAAAGGATTAATGGCACTTGGAAAGATGGAGAGGTATCTAAAGTTACGTTGAACAATAATATGATGAGTCAAGTAAATGATAAATCATATGAAGGAAAAGTCGTTTATCTAATTGATTTCCCTACAAAAAGCAGCAACTCTGTTCCTAACAATATGATTGTTTATGCTGACGTAAACACTTTTGATTACATAGGAAATGGTCTTGTAGATTAGGATTACCGTAGGCTCTTGCCTATATAGAAGTATAAAGAATAAGTCCAAAAAATAGTGCCTTACTATATAAGTAAAGGCACTATTTATTTTAATTACATTAAATTATTTCGCATTCTCATCAGGCTGATGGATACCGATGATATTTCCTTCTGGATCAATAAAGTATCCCTGCCAAGCCATTCCAGGCAAAGCGTATTTTGGCATAGCAACTGTGCCGCCAAGCTCTAGGATTTTCTTTTCGGTTTCATCATAGTTTTCTACTCCCATCGTGCAGGCAAATCCATTCATGGCTTGTCCTGCTTGAGGAGCTGGGCCTTGGCGTTTCATTAAGGCACCGTTGATTCCTGGAGTACTTTCATCCCCCGTTACAGCCCCAAAGTAAGGCATGCCGGCATACTCGCTCCAGTCCTCGAATTTCCATCCGAAAACTTCCCCATAAAACGTTTTTGCGCGGTCCATGTCATCTACATGGATTTCAAAATGAACTAATCTACCCATCATTTACCCTCCCGATTGTTCGCATCTAATCATTTCCAACTTACCTCTTTATTGTACTCGATGACTAATAGGGATAGCAAGTATTTTCACGAACATATATTCGCTTTTTCGATCAGCCAGCAATCTCGGTATTCCCCTTCATGCCATTCATTTTTCGGCAGAAGCTTCACTTTCTTGAAACCGCACTTTTCGTAGCAGCGAATCGCACGTTCATTCCACGTCTGTGGATCCATCACCACTCGGTCTGCCTGCTTTTCTTCTATTAAATATTTGACCATGGACTGAACTAGCAGGGTACCTATCCCCTTGTTCCAGTAACTGGTCTCTCCGATGAACTGATCCATGCCGTAAATGACTTGAGCGTCGTCTTCATACCCATACAACTGCCTTGATTCCACATCAGCTTCATAGAATTGGATATAGCCGATGGCCGCATCGTCATATTCAATGATGCAGCGGGTTTCCTCGTCCTCCTCAGGATAAAACTTCTCAATCACCTTATCCATATCGAAGGAATTGTCCCTTCCTTCATAAAACTCCAGCACCGCCGGATCACTCAGCCACTTTGCCAGCAGCTCAGCATCTTTCCTTTCAAGAAGCCGAACCCCTAACCTGCCATTCACAAATAGCATCCTCAATTCCCCCCTTGGGACATGGGGACAGGTTTACTGTCCCACCCTTGTAATTTTCACCACTGCTTCAGCCCAATATTTGGCACCTTCTAGTAATATTCGTGAGAATTCTAGTAAAATTGCCTGCAACTCTAGCAATTTATAAAACTCTTCTAGCAATAACCATAAAGAGCCTAATTCTTTTTCTATAAGTGAAAGAATTCCACTAGAATTGTAATAATAATTGATTGAGCAAAAGTAATTAGCAATTCATCTTTCCAATGTGTTTTCCCCACTACACTCAGCAATCTGGCAATCAGAAAACTGCAGATTCAAATGACAAAAAACTCCCCCTAAGCCTCGAACTTAAAAAAACCCTTATTTCAACCTCTCCATATATGGTACCATAAAATGTAAATACGAAAGGAGCATAATTCATGAAATCATCTTTACTCGTCATTCCAGCTTTGCTGCTCCTGATGTCAGGATGCCATTTAGAAAACGACCCTGCTAAAGTTGCAGGTGATCAATCTAATGTTTCACCTCGTTCAGCAAATCCGCCAGAAGTCGTAAACACTCATGGAAACATTGAAAATTTGAAGAGACTGGATTTGTTTGTAGAGAATGCAAGGAACAATATCAACGATCAGATTGACTATGTGCAATATGGGATTGAAGGACAAAAGGGAATTAGATCCTTGACCTATGGTGACGGTCAATTAAAAGTTGAACACCATGTTGATGGGGAGTTTGTTGAATCTTACAGCTGCAAGAACATACAAATGGAAGAGGCAGAAAAAGAGATGAAGTATACCCTTACTGGCTGTACCGGCAGCTTCCAAGGAGATTTCGAGTTGCTACGAGTACCTCAATAACCATTACTTCCCATCCAAATAAAGGAATCTGCAAAAAAGTATCGAATGTAAGGAAATCAAACGAAAGGACTGATGAGTTTGGCCATTGTGTATACAATTTTCATCATCGCCGTCATCGTATTTATTTTCTACCGAATTTCGAGAAAGAAATCCGCACCTTCTAACCACTACACCCCATATGACCACATCACTATGGGGACAAATGACAGTCAGCAAAATACACCGATTCAGGATACAAAGCACCATGTACCGTTTGAGGAGAATTCAACGAATGCTAAGAACGAGTAAGGAGGAGATTATGAACAATCCAGGGTTCCGAGAATTCCTTGATGCCTACTTAAAGGCTTGGAAAAATTCATCCATAACAGAAATGAAAAACTATATCTCCCCTGACTACCAAGCAAGGGAAATTTCCGGTGGGGACATTATCGATTTTGGCTATGAAGAATCGATCGAAGGCTGGAAACAAGGATTCGAATTCGTGCTGAAAGAAAAGGCGGCGTGGGATATCGCTGAGCGCACAATCATCCCATTAAGGGAAGATGAATGCCTTGCAATCCTCTCTGCAAATATCATCATTGAGGGCAAACCGCTGGATTCCGTCAACTTATTTTTCAACACTTTCAGAAATACCGATGGCGAATGGAAACTGGTCAGAAGCTACATCGAAGCTGGTGTTTCAGCAGATGCCGCAATGCAGGCAATCAAATAGATAAAATACACAAAGTGGGAGTTTTGTATGGAAACAGAAAGATTAGCGCTGCAGCCGCTGCATTTAAAATATGCAGATCGCGTAGAAGAGCTGGCGAACGACTATGATGTGGCCAAAACGACGCTGGGGATGCCTTATCCTTATCCAAAAGGCGGCGCGAAGGCGTTCATTGAAGACAGACTCGCGGCAGAAAAGGACGGCGGCTTCGTCATATACGCCATCACGCTGAAAGAAACCGACGAATTTATCGGGATGATCACCTTCACCATCAACGAGCGGCACAAGCGCTGCGAATTCGCCTATTGGCTTGGGAAAGAATATTGGGGCAACGGCTATGGGACGGAGGCGGCAAAGCGCATGCTCGATCTTGCCTTCAATGAGCTGAACCTCAATAAAGTCTATGCCCAGGCGTTTGCCGGCAACCCGGGTTCGTGGAGGGTCATGGAGAAAATCGGGATGACCTATGAAGGCAAACTGCGGCAGCATGTTTCCCGATTTGATGAGTATCATGATCTGGTGCAGTATGGGCTGCTGCGTGAGGAATATTTACAAGGGAAAAACTAAGGTTAATTCAGAATAATTGGGAATAGTTATGGGACAGTAAACCTGTCCCCATGTCCCAGTCAGCTGATTATAGGAGTGCTTTTGTTCTCAGCCCAATCCACAATAAACGGCTTCTGCCTAGGATTCAGGTTTTCAGGCAGTTCATCCCTGCTGAAAAAACGATGCTCCCTGCTTTCTACATCCTCAAGCTTGATTTCCCCTGTAAATTGCTTAGCCTTGAAAATAATCTGAACACTGAACACCTTGTCCTTATTCGGATATTCCACAAAGCATTTCTCCCCGGAATAGATGCCGAACAATTCCATTTCCTCCACTTTCAATCCCGTTTCTTCCCACGCTTCTCGTTTAGCAGCCTGCTCAAACGTTTCGCCCATTTCCATCATGCCGCCGGGAATGCACCAATTGTCTGCATCTGTTCGGTGCTGCAGCAAAATTCGGCCATCATCTTCAATAATGACCCCACATCCGACCGTCAAAAGCGTTTCATGACCGATCAGCTTTCTCATATTCTTGATATAATCCATTTCTGCACATCCTTCGTGTCTATTTATATAAGTTTCTAGCAAATTTTTGCGGGGTTCTAGTAATTTATTTAGATGTTCTAGCAACTTTATAAAAAGTTCCAGCAAAGTCAAAAGAACTTCTAGCAAAATGCCATTTGGACACCCGGAACGGGACAGTAAACCTGTCCCCCTGTCCCAAAACCTATCATGACGACCTCATTTTCTTCCACACGTAGAGGAGCAGCACAACGGATCCAGCTGCCAATATGATTTTTCCTTGCCCAGTCCAATTCATCAGTTCATTGACAGAATAGGCTTCCAACAGCATAGCAGGTATTTTGCCGATTGTACTAGCGATGAAAAAATCCAAACCACTCATCATGCCTACTGCGGCAGCAAATGTAACGATTCCGGAGGGCACAAACGGCATGATCCTTAAAGAAAGCACCAAGAAAAATGCCTGCTTACCCGTCACAGTCAGCAAGGGCTTCACTCGCTCGTACTCATTTAATTTCTCGTGAGTAAATTTCCTGAACCCTTTCCGATACAAATAAAACGCCACGATTGCCCCAATCGACTCACCAAGAAATGAAATCCAAAGCCCCATCGAAAAGCCAAAGACACTGATATTTACAGCTGTGAAAAAAGCGGATGGCAGGAAGCCAATGATGGAAATGAGTGTACTGATGGCGATGCTGATGATGATGGCAAATTCGCGGTGATGTATTAAAAACGCTGTTAAATGATTGATCATTTCAAGTAAATCTCCATTCGTTTTTCATACTGCTGATTTTGCAAAAAAAATGACCAATTCGTCAAATATTCGTTTTGGCTATGCAAAGTAAACTGAAGTATTAGGACAGCTCCGGTATTTCCTTGCGCTATCCATCAATTTAAAACCTAACAAACAATAGCTGGGACAGTAAACCTGTCCCCATGTCCCTAACTCGGAAAATCACATCTCTCTATCTCAAAATCTCCATTCGAATTCCGGATAACGACATCAAAATTCTGATGGTAAGGATGCATGAATACTTCATATTGAATCCGCCGTTCATTATGGGAATGCAACAGATACTCCAAATCTGCGCCGCGTTCGTCCACATCTCTGATACCTCTTCTTTTAATCTCAGTTTCTCCATCCGTATATAAATAGATTTTCAAATCAAACAAATCACGGTCAACAAAAGCTGTCGTCATGCCTTCAATGATGGTTGCATTTTTAGAGGATGATACAAGCGTACTCTCCATATAATGCGTCCCTATTGTATAAAGGTCGAGCCCGTCGCGAATCATCCGGATATCCCGCTTCAACGCCAGCGCATTGTGTGCAGCAGGATGACAGGCCGTCATCTTGAAATGATGCTTCTCGCCCTCATATTCATAGTCGATCTCAGCGTGCTTCCTCACACCAGAATCCACAATATAAGGATCCGTGTTGATATAATTCACATCATTTTCACCCAGCAATGCCAGAAGCTTCCCGGCAAAAGTCGTCTTCCCTGACGCGCCATGCCCGGATATACCGATGACGATCCTTCTATTTTGACCTTTGATCCAATCAGCTGTTTTTAGTAAAATCTGCTTCATACTCCAACCCCGATTTCTAATTCATCTTGTATGAAAATATTAACATATCATTCCCTATTTCTTGCTTTTTTACAAACATAGATCATGCTATAACTATTATTTGAAATGCCTGTTTCATTCCAATCTTGATAGATGGCGAGGATTTCAAAGCCGCTGCTATCTAAAAGTCTTTCCATCTCTTTTGGAAATACGTAGCGCAGTCTGATATTCGTTCTTTTCTCGTCTATAATAACGCCGTCTATATTGATAAACTTTCTAATAGTTTCATAATGCTGGATTTGATTGAGCGCATCGTATTCGCTAATCGTATAAACGTCAACCCGCTGTTTAGTTTCCGTGTCGGTATAGGTCTTCCAATACTCTTCTTCGGCCGGTTGGAGAAGCTCCTCAGTACTCGGAAACCTTGTGTTGAAAATAAATGTTCCACCCATTTCTAGATGTCTATTAACAGAAAACAGCAAACCGTCCTGATCTTCATTGGTAAGGAAATGCTGAAAAGAATTCCCCACTGTGAAAATCAAATGGCTCTTCGTATTTAGATCCAGCTTCGTGCAATCCTGCTCGACCCATTTTATCGGCAGTTGAAGCCGCTCCGACTTCTTTTTCGCCTCGCTTAACATAGCACTATGTATATCCACTCCGATAAGCTGGTGGCCATTGCTTGCCAATGGGATGGTGGCCCTTCCTGTTCCGCAAGCTAAATCAATAATCGGACCATCAATTTTAGAAGCCCATTTCATTAAAAAAGGAATGTCTTGTCTATATGATTCATTTTCCTTGTCGTATAAAACTGGGTTGTCGTATTCCTCAGAATTTGTGATTGAGTTCTCCATCCCTTGTCTCCCTTTTGAAATAATTTGATGCTAGAATCTCCGACCGCTCAACTTCCCTTTTTATGAAAAAAATCACCTAAATCCGATATCCGTTTTCTTCAATAATGTAACTATCCCCCACAAAACAGCTCCAGTCAACAATGACGCCAGCCAGGAATAGTGAATTACCGGACCGAACTTAGGAGTAAACTGGCCAACTGCGATGACAAGCCCCATCGACAGCGCCACATAGATAGCGACTTTGATTGTATCTTTCTTTTTACTTACATTTTGATTGAACAGTGTTTTTTTGACCATCTTGAATATAAACCAGATATCGAATAAAATCGTTGCGAGAATCACTGCAAAAACAAGGAGTGCAGTGATTGGATAGACGGCATCATCCACACTCTTGAATTGTGAAACTACTAAGATTGCTCCCCCGCGGATCATCAACATCCAACTCACGAGATTGAGTACAATCCCGAGTAGGAATGGAAAGATTTCTCGTTTTTGTTCTTTCGGAAGATTTTCAATGATCTCATCTGCATATCGTTTCGGGTCATCCCCAAAAATTTCGCGCGCCGATTTCCCTTCTTCCTGCCCCTCCAGTAAATGATCGAGCATCTCCATCAGGACTTCTTCGGATTGCTGCTCGGACAATGATAGCGTCAGGCGGATATAGACCAGCATGTCACCGTAGTATTCCTCATTTTCTTTCGTAAGAAGGCTTCGTTTCCGATTATTTTCTTCTATTAATTGTTTCGCCTTCACGTCATTCTCTCCCTTCAAATAATGAATTCACCGGGGCTGATATCTGCTTCCACTCTGCAGCGATGGTTGTTAGCGATTCTTTTCCAACTTCGGTCAAATAATAATACTTTCTGTTCGGTCCAAAATCGGAAGCTTGCATTTTACCGAAAATAAAACCGTTTTTTTGCAGCCGGAGCAAAACCGGGTAAATCGTTCCCTCGCTTACATCGCTCAACCCGATTTCCTGGAGCTTCTTCGATAACTCATAGCCATACACCGGTCCCCGCTCAATTACCGCTAAGACGCAACCATCTAAAATCCCCTTTAACAATTGGCTTCTTAAAGACATGTTACAGGTTCCTCTCAAGTAAAGTTTTCAACTACCTTGTAAAACCAGATAGGTATCTTAAATAAAGCTACCTTGCTTAACAAAGTAGCTAACTCAACAATACCTTTTTATTCCAAAAGTGTCAAATTGAGTTTTTAACTGGCGTAGACTGATTTTGCTCTCAACTTTTCGATTTTATCCCGCAACTTTTGGGGACGACCGCCGCACTTTCCAGCTTAACCGCTCAACTTTCTGGCCGAACTGACGCACTTTCCCCATCAACCCTTCAACTTTCCTTTCCTTGAAAATTTCTAACTTCTAACATTGGAATATTATGCTAAAATTAAGCAAAGGGGTGAACGTAATTTGATCGCATTCATTTTTATCGGTGTATTTGTAACGCCGATTTTGGCTATTATTTTTTGCATCAATCTAGTTGAAATCATGAAAAAAATTAAACATGACCAGAAGACTGCAGGAAACACTTTTTGGCTGACCGTTTCTTTTATGCTGATTGTCTGGACATTGGCTATTTGTGCATCCATGGGTGTAAATTGATAAACGAACAATAAAAGAGGTGCTTCCATGAAACCCGGTACAATCATTAGCATCATCATTGTTTTATTAGGCATCACCCATCAATTTTATAAGACTCTTATCATCCCGATAGCGGTTGCTATTTTATTTGTCATTCTATTAGCCATGGCACTTGTGGAGGCTATCAAAACAAAGGATAAGTTTCGAACTTATGGCTCTGGACTTTTTATCGTGGGCCTCGTCATATTTGTTATTCGTTGGCTTGCTGCCCTATAAGTTCCTTAACTCTCAAATGCTGCCTCAACAGCCTCAAGGGCATGAATCACCGCGGTATCAAAAAGCGGCACCTCTGAATCTTCCGGTTTAACCAGGAGGCCGATTTCCGTGCACCCCAATATGATTCCTTCTGCTCCTTGGGCGATCAGCCCCTTGATGATTCTTCTAAAAACATCTCTTGAGGACGGCTCTATTTTCCCTAAACACAACTCCTGAAAAATGATTCCATTGATTACTTCCCGGTCCTCCTGATTCGGAACCAGCACCTGTATGTCACTCGCAGCAATCCGTGACTTATAGAAATCCTGCTCCATCGTATACTTCGTGCCCAGCAGTCCGACTGTTTTCATTTCTGCCTTGCGGATTTGCTTAGCCGTGGCATCCGCAATATGTAAAATAGGAATCTCAATTTTCTGCTCTACTGCTTCCACGACTTTATGCATCGTATTGGTGCAGATGACAATGAATTCTGCACCTGACATCTCTAAAGCATGCGCAGCATCTCCAAGGGTTTCGCCAGCTTTCGCCCAATCCCCTTCCGACTGGCAGCGTTCAATTTCCTCAAAGTCGACACTGTACATGATGCACTTCGCGGAGTGCAGTCCCCCTAATCTATTTTTCACTTCTTCATTGATCACCCGATAGTATTCAACAGAAGATTCCCAGCTCATCCCGCCGATTAGACCGATTGTTTTCATTCCGCTTCCCCCTGTTATGATTCTGATCTTTACTCATTGTTTCTTGATGAAATGGGATAAGTCCTCTTTTTTAGAAAAGAAAAACCCGACCCCAACCAGGGATCAGGCATCCACCTTCTTATTAAATCCACTTTCCACAGCAGCACCTTTCACCTGCTTCAGCGTCGCCACGATCAGGAAGCTGACAATCACGAGCAATAGCCATGAGCTCACTTTCCCTAGATGGACAAGGCTCCATGCATCCCGTTGATCGGGGTACTGCCATGCCCCGAAAAATGTCGCGATATTTTCAGCCACCCATATGAAAAATCCAATCAAAACGAATGAAAGGGCAATCGGCATGCGGTAGCTTTTTCCTCCCACCTCGTAGCGGACCCACGCTTTCCAAAAGACAATCAAGACAAGCCCTGATAGCCACCAGCGGACATCGATCCAAAAATGATGGACAAAAAAGTTCAAATAAATCGCCGCTGCAAGTGCAGCTGCAACCCAAAACGGCGGCCAGTCAACCAGTTCGACACGCAGCCTTCTCCAAGCCTGGCAAAGGTAGCTTGCCACACTTGCATACATGAATCCACTGTAGAGAGGCACACCGAAAATTTTCGTGTAGCCTTCGTCGGGATATGCCCAAGAACCCATATGCACCTTGAACAGCTCCAATGCTAACCCAATCAAGTGAAACAATGTAATCACTTTCAGTTCATCCTTCGTTTCAAGGCCGGACCGAAGCATGACCCACTGCATGAGCAGGCAGATAATCAAGAGCCAGTCATAGCGAGGCAGCAGTGGCAGTGGGATGATTTGGGTCAGGGCGAGCGAGGCAAAAATGACAACCGGAAACAGACAGGATAATGCCTGCTGCCAGCCAAACCGCATAAGCTGTTGGAAAGCATTCATGGTTTTTGCCCCCATCGATCAATCTTCGTCTTCTCGGTATTCCAAGATATCTCCCGGCTGGCAGTCGAGCGCCTTGCAGATTCCTTCCAATGTGGAAAAGCGTATCGCCTTCGCCTTGCCATTTTTCAAAATGGACAGGTTCGCCATCGTGATGCCGACCCGTTCCGACAACTCGGTAACGCTCATTTTCCGCTTTGCCAGCATAACGTCTACATTAATGATAATCGCCATGTTCCCACCTCAGATCGTCAACTCATTTTCTTCTTTAAATTCAATCGCATTTTTCAATAGCGCCTGCAGGACTGCTGCAAATACCGAAACGACCAGAGTGGCAAAAACTATGACCAGCCCTATCAGCGCAATTCCCGGATGAAGGGCATTTTGAAAAATAAGCACAACCATGCCGATGATATACATGGCACCAATTACAGCTGCACACACCTTGATCAGCCCCAGCGAACCGACTGCCAATTTCGAAAAAGCCTCATTATTCTCTATGTACTGCAGCAGCCGCCAAGCCTGAAATACCCCAATGAAAAACGGAACCGCCGTCGCATACATGCCGATCAACACCGGATACCTTAAGCTCGCGTATTCAGGAAATGTTTCAGCCGAGTAGCCCGCAAGCCTTGGCAAAGCAAAAATACATAACCCCAATATAATAAGGCCAATCACAACCAAAGCCGTCTTCAAAAAAAACGTAGTCCCTCGCTTCATAACGCACCTCACAATTCTTAATGACTTTATATTACATTTATATTTATCGTTTTTCAATAAATACTTATTATTTTTCGTGTAGATTGGGAGTTATATATTTGTGGAAAATTATGCTAAACTAGGGATAACAACAATTTTCTGGAGGTTTTTATGTTCAAAAGAATGCGTTTCACTCCACCAACTGACCACTATGACAAGCGAATTGAATCCATTGATGAAGAAATCGTAGGTCTTATCCGTGAGCGAAAAGTACGATCAGAGAACAATCCCGGTTTTCCTCATAAAGAGTACATCGCCTCTTGGGCTGAAAAATATGACTTCTACCAGGATTTCATAAACTCCATTTTTTCTCATTTCCTAAACGAAGATGTATACAAACCATCCATAGAGCCAGAAGGATTCATGAAAAACATTCCGATCATGAAGTCGTTTGAAAATGGCGATCTCTTTTATACCATCACATTTATCCGGCAATATCAGAATGCCAGCGTCATTCATATGACCGTCGATCGAATGAAATCGGATGACGAGATACCGTTCCACCGACGCGAGCACATTACTTATGAATTATCTGTGGAAGGCAGGGAAATTGAGTACGATTGCAGGCAAGAAGGCGGCGGTGGCACCGATACGCACACCTCTTATTCCTATGTCATCTCACCTGCTTTGCCAGATGCACCGGCGAATCTCGAATTGTTCTTTAAAGAATACAAAATGCCTCCGAAGAAAGCTACTGGATATCAATTTACCGTGAAGTATTGAGAAAGAAGCAGCTATTATGGCTGCTTCTTTTTGTTTGCTCCCCACTTTCGGAGCCGACCGCCGCACTTTGCAGGTTAACCTCCGCACTTTCTCCGTTGACCTCCCCACTTTTTGCGGTTACCTCCCCACTTTCAGCATTAACCTCCCAACTTTACCTTAAAGAGATTTCAGGCATAAAAAAAGAGCCCCCTAATCAGAGAACTCATCCATTTACTGCTAAATTCAAGGTCCCCCAAAAATCATAAAGAGCATCAGACAAATATTAAAAGTCAGCAATATTTTCCCTGCTAACTTTCTAATGATAAATGCCGAAAATAAAACAGCAAGGAAAAATGATGCAATAGCAGCTTTGGACGGAAAATACGGAAAATCCAAAATACCGACCATCGGAAAATACAAAATCACTGTGCTCATAATCAAAAAACTAAATGTAAATAGTGCTGAAAGTGAAACATAGATATAATTGGTCAGTTTTTTCATATGCTGCTTTTCATAATCGATTTCAGGCATAATTCCTCTCCTTTGGTTTAATCCGCATTGGCTCATCCCTTATCACTTAGTCTATTTTCCATCTCTCTTAATCATTACTACTCCGGCAATCACCTGAAGCACCGCCGGCAAAGTATAAAAGATCGCCAACCCGATAATCCCCATTCCCGCTGTGACTAGCAGCCAAATCCCAGAAGACCTCCTATTCCTAAAGGAAACGATCACTGCAATGATTCCAGCAAGCACACCTAACAGTCCAATATTCCCAAAAGTATATGAATCATCTACAATCGCAAACAACATACAAAATAATGATAGGACAATCCCTAAAAGTCCGCCTACCATACCTAATACTTTCATTTTAAAACCCCCTTACTTGTGAGACGTATCATCCTGCAAAAAGTTTCCAATTCATTGAAGAAAAATCGGGAAGTGACAGTCACGCCCCGGTTTTTGTCGAAAAAAAAAGACCACTCCAACAGCAGTCTCTACCCGTACAGTTACTATAAAGGAAATCAGCGAAGCCCAGCAGAATGTCGCGATTGCTCAAAGAAACGGTGTGTTATTCTGGTTTTGTTGGTTGTATGCCTCCGTCTCTGCCTTTATCTGGCTTTCGGATTTTTCCGGCGGGGCCATATCTTTTTTGAACAAACGAATAAGGACAGCTGCTAAGACCAGTACCAAGACGAATCCCCAGAAAAAATAGCCGATCATGGTCATTTGCTTTCACCCCCTTCAATTTTCCGTTCAATAAGCCTATGAAAATACCGTTGGATGCGGTTTTCTGATGTCCGATGAATACATCAATTTATGGCCGGTACCCGTAAGCAAAATTGAATATAAACGTAAGGAAAAGGAAAATAGCGCCTACCGGTATCAAACTCAATAGAACCAATAATTTCTCTTTCCTACTCTGCACACTCATGAACCATTTAAAGTAAATAAAGAGGAGAATGCCGAGCAGCGGCCAAAATAGGAAGCCCGTTATTTTGTCCACCCAGCCGGAATTCTTATCCCAATAAGCAGTTGGGACAGGACGGATATCCTCATAGTGGTGGTCAATTTTGTTTTTCACTGTGATGAACACATAGGAAACGACCGCATAATACGCGACGATGACAGCCTTTACCCATATGTATAAGTATCTGTTAAGGATGATGACGATCAAAATCAGTGCCAGCATGATAAAGAAACCCGTATAATGATGCAAATTACTACCTCCGTCGTTTACAAGCTTTCGATCAGCTCACGTTTTTGTGTTTGGACTGATTTTAATTCTCGCTCTTTTTCTTCCTTTTGATCCTTCAGCCTGTCTGTGATCTCCAGCACGGATTCCAGCTGACTTCTTGCTTGATCTAATGAATCCTGGATTTTCCCCTGAACCATGAAGTCTGCGATGAACCCGTCGAAGAAGAAATCGGCGAATTTCAGCATGCCGGAAATTCCTACTTCAATCTGTGCAGTTTCTTCTACATCGAGCAACTCCTTTTGAAATTGGCGCATGCTCTTTTGCGCCTGATGAAGATGGTCCTCGGCCTTGTCGATGTTATCATGTTTGGCCATACTTGAAAGCATCCCGCCGCCAAACATATCCCATGTCCCCCAGTTCTCAGCCTTCTCTAGCGACCTGATCGCCTGCTCCAGCCTGTTCTCCACGTGCCAGCCAGCCGTAATCGCTTCATCCAGCTCCGTGATGGTCGCCTTCAGATTCCCTTCCTGCTCACTAACATTCAATACTTTTTCAGCTGATGGCGAGTAGCTCGACGTAATCAGCTGTTCCTTTTCTAAAAGAAGCTGGCGGTACTCATCCTCCACATTTCCCAGGCTGGTCAGTTTAAAATTGAGTTCCTGCATTGCACCTTCAATGTCTTTCTTCGTTTTCTCCGCCTCTTCCAGCTTATGCTGCGCGACAATCATTTCCTGCTGTTCAGTGGACAATTTCTCATCCTTCTTGCCGGACAATGTAGCAAACAAGTTTGTCAGGCTGACGCGCTCCAGCTTCTCAACATCCTTTTTCTCCGATTCAAACTGTTTTCTCAGACGCGAAATCGTCTGCTCCATCGTTTTCAATTCCTTCTGATAATCCTTCAGCTGCACTTCTGCCTTCTCTTTTTTCCGCAAGTCTTGTTTCACATCAACAAGCCTCTCATTTATTTGTTCAAACATAAAAATCCCTCCCGTATTACTTATTCTACGAGTCAAAAAGGAAAAAGTTTCAAATAAATCACTTGCTGCGGAGGACCTTAAACACATAAGTGCCGATGACCACGATCGCGAGGATCATTGCCATCTGAAAAATAATATCTCCCATGATTTTTACTCCTTTCTTTAGAAACAGCATGCATTATTTTCATTGCTATAAACTTGCATTAATAATTAAAAATTGCGGGCTTTTCATAAGCCGATCATAGCCTTCAGGGTCTTTTTCTTTAAATGCAATCGTAGGCAGCGGTTCAATAACTTCTTTAATAGAGAAATAGGTAAGTGTTGTGTTAAAAATATCAATTAGGGGTCTTCTGTAAAAAGGAACTTCAAATAATTTACCTTCTTTATTCCATATGTCAATTATTAATTCCGTTGAGAAATAGCTAGGTTCTGGAAGTAATTTTATATCTGTCATAGGATGATGTACCGAAAACAACAGGGTGCCACCAGGCTTCAAAATTCTTTGGAATTCACTAAAAGTATTATCCCAATCTTTTATGTAATGCAGCGTAAGTGAACTTATAATAAAATCGAATGAGTTATCCTCAAATGGCAGCTTATCACTTAAATCTAAACAAATAACCTTTGCCTTATCCCCAATACGCTTTTTTGTAGAATTAACCATTTCAGGACTAATATCCCCTGCAGTAACATTTGCACCTTTACGTACTAACTGGTTGGTATACCACCCTGCCGCACATCCCGCATCTAAAACGTTTTTACCACTTAAATTCTCTGGAATCTGCTTTAGCATTGATGGTCTCTCATATTCGCAATTATATAGGCTATCAGTATCCACGCTGTTTTCGTAAACCTTGGCAAGTTGATTAAACGTTTCTTTCACTATGTTTTTCATCACTTCACCTCATTTTTTATTAATTGCGACCACCCTTATACCAAAGCTCCCCAAAATCCACCCACATCCGGGGAGTGATTTTCACCCCTTCCAAGGCATAGTCATAGGAAATGTCCAACTGTTTATGAACAAGGAAAATCATTACGCCTGACTTAACCAATGCGTTTTCCAGTTCTCCATACATTTCAATTCTCCTCGGATGCTCACCTTCCGCCTTGATCCGATTCACATAGTCATCCACTTTCTCTTTCCACACATCTGTCAATAACGGGTAGATGAAGCCATCTTCAAATAACAGGAGTTCAAAAATAGAGACCAGACCTTCATTCGGAGTCCCCTCAAACAGCACCATATCTGCCTCAAGCAGCACCTCTTTTGAAAGGATTTTATCCCAGTCCAAAATGTTAACAATAAGATGCACGCCGTAGTCTTCAAGCATTTTTTTCAAAATGTTGGCGTCTGCCTCATGCCTTTTGTAGGTAATAAGTGATAAGGTGATTTTTTCATTAAGCGGGGCATCTTTTATTGCACTAGTGTTAACCGCCTTGCTTCGGTCAGTTACATGAAAACCAAACGCAGCCCCCATTCTCGAATGACCGATCTTTAAAAATTCTTCCCTATCGATCATGCCTTGAATGGTCTGCCTGAACTCTTCGTTCGCCAAAGGACCTTTTTTCGAAGCATTCAAGATAAGGACATTGGTTCCGGAGAAAATGGATGCCCGATTCTCCCAATCTTTTGCAGGGATGGCGTTTGTCTCATCGGTATTCAAGAAAATCTTTGACTCTTCCATTCTCTTTTCCTGCATTTCCTCAGAGAGCTTTATAATCTCGATGCAATCCAGATGCGGCCTGAACCCGTAGTAATTTTCAAATGCCGTCAGCGTGCAGGCATCGGCATCAGCTTTTTCAAACTTGTATGGTCCTGTGCCAGCAGGGCATTCGATTCCTTCCTCAAAATCAGGAGGATAAACAATCGACATCGGCACCGCTGCGGTGTAATGCAAAAACAAGTGATTAGGGCGATTCAACTGGATTAATAGCGCGTATTTGGAATCCACCACAATCTCTCCAATATCTTGGACCAGCCAACTATGGGGAGAGTTTTTCACCCGTTCCAAGGAAGCTTTCACCAATTTAGCGTTCAGTTCTTTCCCATTATGGAACTGCACTTTTTTCCGCAAATAAAATGTCCAGCGTGTTTTCGATTCATTGCTTTCCCAATGGTGAGCAAGGGATGGTGAAAATTCCTCCGTCTCACGGCTGTATTGAACGAGAGTGCTAAACACCTGGCTTACAAGATGAGCATCCAAGTCAAAGAACACTCTGGTGGGATCATACGTGGTGATTGGCCTGAAGATGGGAAACCGAAGTACTTCCAACTCCTCTTCGGAAGAATGAATCTTTTGATAGCCAAAATAGTTGCGGATCCAGCTTTGGACATACTCTTCTGCCGTTGTCCCTGCCCCGAATTCCTTCACCAGCTCCAACGCTTTCGTCAATTCCTGATTGGCAATGAGGACTTCGATTTGTTTAAGCAGGCTCGATTCAAGCGACTCCAAAAAGAGAATCGTTGACAGGTTGCCGCGCCCTTTTCCTGGCCGGAACTCAAGGAATACCTCATCCACCAGCTTCTTCACAATGATTTTTGCATTTTTTTGGGTACAAAAGAAAATATTCATCAACTCATTCATCGAAACCTGAATGTCACAATGATTCTCATACTGGCTATATGACTTTCTCAAAACGAGAAAATAATAATGATGATTTTGCAGATTCATAGAAATCTCCCATCGGTTTGTTACACTCATCATCCATTAGAAAAAATTGGGTGTCAAGATAGGAAAATGGCGTGGTGGCTGCTCCCCACTTTTAGCGTTTACCCCTCAACTTTCTTGCTCGACCACTGTACTTTCCGCGGCGACCGCTCAACTTTTCACTCGGACCCCGCAACTTTCGCCGCCGACCGCTCAACTTTCCGCTCTAACCCCTCAACTTTCCCCGCCGACCGCTCAACTTTCAACCGCAACCGTCGCACTTTTCCAACTAACCGCTCAACTATCCTTTTATTGGAAAACCCCAAGCTGTTTACAAACAATCCCCCCTACCAATAGCCCATCCGCCCTTGCCAACTATCCGGTGCAGCCGGCAAATTAACTACTCTTCTCCCTTTCTTTTTCACACACTTTTCACATACTTTTTCCCCTTTTTTCTCAAAAATCGTGGTTATCCTATTTATGAAACAACCACTTTAGGAGGGAAAAAACATGAAAAAACTAACTGCAATAGCACTCGCAGGAATTTTAGGGATTACCGGAGTCACGACAACTGCTCACGTTTTTGCGAACACGAATGACACAACGGTAGAAGCGAACCAAGTGACGAAGGTTGAAAAAGGAAAGTTTTTAGAAACATTCCAAACCGAACTTCATCAATCCAATGATTTGAAGCAAAAACGACTTGACCTTAAGAAATCTGTGATCAACAAGCGCGACCAGCTGATCGATCTTGTTGTTCAGGCAAAAAACAACAAAGATAAGGAAGCTTTAAAAGCGTTGAAAGCCATTAAACCTTCATTAAAAGAAAATGCATCTGAGACTAAATCCATCGTTCAGCAATTACGGGATGAGCGTAAGGCTGCAAAAACAGCTTTAAAAGCTGGTGATGAAGACCAAGCCCGTACCCACATCAATAAAGTGCTGGAGCTTCAAGCTTCTTGGAACAAAAATCTAGAAGGTCGAGCATCCATTTTGGATCAAATGATCGCTGCTCTAACCAAGTGATAATAAGAAGAGATGGGTACTATGCCTGTCTCTTCTTTTGTGTAAAAATAGAAATGAGGTGGTTGCGATGAAACACATTTTTGTCATTGATGATGAAAAAAACATCCGCGATATTTTACAGAAATATTTACATAATGAAGGCTATAAGGTGACTTTATTTTCGGAAGGAAAATATGTAGTGGATGAAATGCAGCGTCTTTCTCCAGACTTAATCGTGCTTGATATCATGATGCCCGAAATGGACGGAATCGAAGTGTGCAGAGAGATACGAAAACGCAGTGATATTCCAATCATATTCGTGTCAGCACGCGACGCTGAGCTCGATCGAATCATCGGTTTGGAACTCGGTGGTGATGACTATTTAACAAAGCCGTTCAGTCCTCGTGAACTCGTTGCACGCATCAAAAACATATTTAAACGAATGGAACCGAAACGAACGATCGAAAACACGGTATTAGGAAACGTTTCCTTAAACACTGTGATGAGACAAGTGATTGTAGAGGATACCGAACTGAAATTCACTTCTAAGGAATACGACCTGTTTGAATTTCTTTTTCAACACCCAAAGCAGCCCTTCACTCGCGAACAAATGCTTGAGAAGATTTGGGGCTATGACTATACCGGTGACGGCCGGTTAATCGACGATCTTGTTAAAAGACTGCGAAAAAAACTAGCGGACTCTCATTCTACCATTACGATTACAACGGTTTGGGGGTACGGTTATCGATTGGATGATTAATATGAACATTGGTAAAAAAATCAGGTGGTCGTTCTGGATTATCATTTCGACCATTTTCCTTATAACAAGTTTACTTTTCCATGTTTTTTCTCATCGGTATTTACTTCTTGAAGCAAAAAAAGAACTCCATAATGATGCGAAGATCATGAGTGAACTCCTAATGAATGATACACTCGAAAAAAGAAAAATCCGCATTAAGCTATCTGAAGTAAAAAACGTAAAAACCGCGCACAAGCTTATTCAATCGAGCATTATCGTTTCAAACAACAAGGATGAGGTCATCTATTCCACCCTTCCTGAAAATGTATTGAATGATTATTTAGATGGAACGTTGAATAAAGATCGCTATGTGATGGAAACGCTGCCCGTTCGTTCAAAGACCGGTGTCAAAAAAGGATCTATCACCTTAGTATCACCCATTGAAAATATTCTCTCGTTAAGTGCGTTGTTAAGGAGAACGTTAATCGTCGGGTTTATTTTTTCCGGGCTCATTGCCATTATCGTTGCAATCGTATTGGAGCGTAACCTCACCCGCCCAATCCGAACGTTGAACAGGCATATGCAGCGTTTCCGAATCAAAGAAGACTACAAGCCCTTAGAACTTACGTCCAAAGATGAAATTGCTGAACTGGCTGCAAGCTTCAACTCTCTCGCACTGCAGCTGAAACAATACGACCAGCAGCAAAACACGTTTTTACAGAACACTTCTCATGAACTCAAGACTCCACTCATGTCGATCCAAGGGAATGCTGAAGGTATATTAGATGGAGTAATCGAGGATGAGGACATTCCGAAAAGCCTTGATATCATTATTAAAGAAAGCCAGCGCCTGAAAAAAATCGTAGAAGACATCACGCTCTTAACGAAGCTTGAAAATGCAAAAGAATCCTATCATTTTATGAAACGTCCTCTTCTCCCTTTGATTGAAGAAGTGACGGATAGTCTTTCCATGCTAGCCAGCCAAAAAGGAATCTCGTTTTTCATTAGCGCCAAACCTGATGTGAAATTGCCAGTTGATGCAAATCGCTTAAAGCAAGCTCTGCACAATATCCTTTCCAATGCGATCCGATATGCAAATGAAAAAATCACAATAGATGTTGTACTGGAGGAAAAGTGGATAAAATTGTGCATCTCTGATGATGGAGAGGGGTTTTCAGAGAACGAACAGCTTCTATTCCAACGCTTTTACAAAGGAAAAAATGGGGGTACCGGAATCGGGCTTGCCATCACAAAAGCCATTATTGAAGCTCATCGCGGCACCATTTCAGCTATGAATCAAAAAAATTCAGGAGCCATTTTTGTCATAAAACTGCCACGAGAATAGGGAAGCACGGGTGGGGGAAGCACTGGGACGGTTCTGGTGCTTCCTTTTTATTTTTGTCCATTTAGAGTGAGCGCTATCTCACTTGGCCACCGCACTGTGCGCCGCCGACCGCTCAACTTTTCGCTCGGACCCCGCAACTTTCTCAGCTAACCGCTCAACTTTTCGCTCTAACCCCGCAACTTTCGGCCCCAACCGCCGCACTTTCAACGATAACCGCTCAACTATCCTTTTATCGAAAAATAAAATACTCATTTTCAAACATTTCCTCCCTTGCCAACTATCCGGCGCAGCCGGCAAATTAAAAAACTCCTACCAGTAGTCCTTTTGTATCTTTCTGCACTGAGTCGAACACTAAGAAAGGATACTCATCTTCCTTGTAGAATTTAATAGGTGGAATTACTATCTAAAATGGGGGAATGAGAATGATTCATAAGGTCGGGCAGATCATGGTGTATGTCAACGATCAGGACAAGGCTGTAGAATTTTGGACTGAGAAAATGGGGTTCACTAAGGTTTCAGAAGAGGACAATGGTCAAGGAATGAGATGGATCGAGGTTTCTCCATCAGAAAGCGCTGAAACGAGCATCATTTTGCACAACAAAGAATTCATTGCAAAAATGTCGCCAGAACTAAACCTCGGTACACCATCTTTAATGTTCTTCTCGGAAAACCTGAATGAGCTTCACAGCGAGTTATCAAACAAACAGGTAACCGTTGGAGAAATGGTCATCATGCCTTCAGGCAAAGTATTCAATTTCTCGGATGCTGAAGGAAACTATTTTGCCGTTATGGAAAAATCAAAATAAGTCTCAATGCAAAAGCCCTCTCTCCCCTCTTATTTTAATAAGGGAGAAGAGGGCTATTTTTATCTAATAAAAAAAATTGCAAATTGCAATAAAAATAAGTTGCAATTTGCAAATAATAAGCGTATAAATAAATCAAGAGGTGAAAATAATGGAAAACTTAAGGGAAATGTTTCAAGTAATGACAAGGCGCTTTGGTCTTTTGAATAAGAACTGCTGCCAAGTGGGCGGAACAGAAATCTCCATGGTGCAAAGCCATATCCTATATGAAATCCTGCGGAATGATATGCCTTCAATGCAGCAAGTGGCTGACACGATAGCAATGGATATCACCACCTTCAGCAGACAAATTCAGACCCTGGTCAAAATGGGGCTTGTCAAAAAATCGCCCCTTCCTGAAGATCGGCGTGTTTACCAGCTCTCTCTTACCACCGAAGGAAAGTATTTTGCTGCAAAGATAGACGCGGAGATGAATGAATATCTTAACGAAGTTTTTGAAAATATGAGCGAGTTCGAGCGTGATATGGTGATTAAATCAATTCACCTTCTCAATGGCGCTATGGCTAAGTCCACTGTTTGTTGTAAACCACTACTTTAAGAGCAAGAATCCACTTGCTCTTAAAATATAAATCAATACTTGCAAATTGCAAATAAAAAGGAGTGTTCACAATGTATTTTAATGAAATGGAATTGAAAGCTTTTTATGAAATGAAAAAAGAAAGATCCGAGATGGAAATCACAGCAATTCGGTTCAAGAAAAACTTAAAAAGCAAAAGAGCAGCTGCTGTAAAGCCAGATTGCTGTGATTTTAAAATCGAAAGAGTATGCTGTGAATTTTAATGATTAGGGGGAAATGGTGATGTGGTCTGAAGTATTTCATAGTTTTTTATCCATTGCTTTAGAGTTGACGGTTTTGTTTGTTGGTATATCTTTTCTCATCAATCTTTTCCAAGGATTGATCCCTTATGAAAAAATGGAGCGGCTGATGGAAAAGAGCCATCCATTGGTAAGTGCACTGGTCGCTTTAGGATTTGCCTTTATCACGCCATTCTGCTCATGCTCCACCATCCCTGTCGTCGTGAATCTGCTCAACAAGAAAATCCGCTTTGGAATCGTCATGATCTTCTTATTCTCTTCACCAGTGCTCGATCCGACCATCATTACATTGATGGCAGCTGTTCTCGGAGTGAAAGTCGCAGCCGCATATACAGTAATCACGTCCATCCTTTCCGTGATCATCGGCTTTGCACTGGAAAAGTTCGGCTTTGAAGAACAAATTAAAAATGTGGTCGTCAAAGGCTATGAAGAACCGAATAAAAAATTTCAGTTGAAAGCTGCTTTGCTAGAAACGCTTCAATTGATGAAAAGCGTGTATCCTTATCTATTGATTGGGGCTTTCATCGGTGCAATCATCCACGGAGCCGTACCGACCAGCTGGATCTCAACATTTATGGGAGGTGATAAGTGGTGGCTTGTGCCGATCGCTGCAATCATCGGAATCCCGCTCTACATCAGACTTTCTACCATGATTCCGATCTCTCAGATCATGATTGCCAAAGGAATGGCCTTAGGTCCTGTCATGGCCCTGATGATCAGTTCTGCCGGTGCCAGTTTGCCTGAATTGACTTTATTAAACAGCATTTTCAAGAAAAAACTAGTCTTCGCATTCGTCGGTTCCGTCTTTACGATGTCAACATTATCAGGATTTTTATTCTACATCATTTAATTAGGAGGGTTTTAAGATGAGTGTTTTAAAAAGCATATTTCAAAAGAAAGAAAGCTCTTGCTGCAATGTGAAAATTGAAGAAGTGAAAGAGGATGCTAAAGCACTGGATGGTAAAAAGACTGGGTGCTGCTGAGTATCTGTCGAGGAAGCGCCGGGACGGTTCTGGTGCTTCCTTTTTGTGTTTGTCATTTTACGTGGATCGCTATCTCGACACTTTTGGCGGTTACCCGGTGCACTTTCGTGGTTGACCGCTCAACTTTTCGAAATAACCCCTCACCTTTCAACTGCAACTCCCGCACTTTTCACATTAACCCCTCAACTTTCTGCCTGGACCCCCGCACTTTCACCGCGAACCGCTCAACTATCATTTTTTTATAAAACAACACCCCCCCAGCGCTACCACCGGGGGGCAATTCCTCAATTCTGTTTTTTCTGTTTAGCCAGCTTCACTTTATCCATCGTACCGGGCGGCTGCTCGAGCCATTCATTTTTAATCATCAAGGAGGCGATGTCCTTCGCATACTGCCCTATTTCGAGGGAGAGACGTTCATAATTAAACACCAAATCGCTTCGCTGGCTCGCTGCTGCGGCCATTGCATAATTGCCTGTACCCGCAGCAGTCAACATGCATTGATGAAAAATCATTAATTTATCGGAGAATACCTCTGCAGTGGAGTTTGTAATGGAAACGTCTGCAGATATAGGTGTTTGTATATCATTATCGAGCAATGTTTCCGTGAATATCTTAATATGCTTTTCCGAAATATCTTTTCCTCGAAGCATCAATTCCTGGACTTCTTTTCTTGGGGAAGCTTGGGCAAAACTTAGTGATAGCTTTGAACCGATCATGTTGTTTTGTATATTTAAGTTTAAATGCGACAGCTCCACTGCATTCAATGGACGCTTACTTGAGAAGGGATTTAGTCCGCGTAAGTAGCTTTTACTATCTACATAATCTTTTTGCTCCGGATATTCAATATAAGGTGCCCGGACATACAACCCTTTTTGCAGAAGGACATCTGAACTCTCATCATATAGTTCCGTTGTTTGAAAAAGCGTCTCTTGAAAAATCTTCCGAATATCCTTCCTGGTACTCATCGATAGAAACCCACTATAGCCAATCAATCCGGCTTTCGACATATGATTTAAATAGTGAATCATAAATGTGTCCGTATACAATCTGGGTGCATTCAGATTCACATCACTCTGGGAAAACCCATTTGGAACGGGGATTTTCTCTTGCTGAAAAATTTCCACCAGCTGTGAAAGATGGTTCACGCAGATGCTATGCCCCTTCTCGATGATAGGTTGAAAATCCGAATCCTCAACATGATTTAATAAATACTTCAAAAATTGTTCCGACATACTATTTTGCATATAAGAAGTCCAGAGCGATGCTATTTCTGAAGACGTAAGCTTGGGAGTATTATGTGGCATATAATTGAAATCCCTTCCAAATAAAGTAGATAATTCTTTTTCCTATTATTTACAAGGGCCTGGTAATTATTCTGAGGAAGCACGGGGACGGTTCTCGTGCTTCCTCAACACTTTTTGCGGATAGGGGTGCACTTTCGTGGTTGACCGCTCGACCAACGAACTTTCGCCGTTAACCCCTCAACTTTCAAGAGAACCGACGAACTTTCGACGCCAACCGCTCAACTTTAGGTTTCAACCGCCGCACTTACGTCGATAATTGCTCAACTTTCCTTTTATGAGAAAACTAAAACCTGCCCTCCGATCCGAAATCACACATTCCGCACCAAAAGGCAGGCACTCTCAAAAATTATTTCAACTCAATCTGAATTGGATCCATCTCTTTCGTATCTAGGCCCTCACCTGAACCTTTTGAGAAGTAGATCACTGGTACAACAGTCAATGATTTCGCCCTCCTATCCACAGACTTGATCGTGCTGCTGTCATCGAAGGAAATGCCGTTGTCTCGGCTGATGCCGCCGTTGCTGTCCACCTTATAGGAATTCCCGAGATCATCGACTGCCGTTTTAATTTCTACTGAAACATCCGGCCACTTCTCAAGAATCGCTTTGTCATCGATAAATCGGCCATAGTGAATAATCGTTGATAGATCATTGGTTTCAAGAGATTGAATCACGACTGAAACGCCATGAGCTGATACAGTTTGATTCACCACTTCTTTCTGATTTTCCAACGAACGCACATTAAATGCAAATTTCCAATCGCCCTTAACAGATTCATTTGTTTCCATATTAACAAATGCTTTGGGCTCCCATCTCACCGCCAGGCTATTCGGTGTTTTCCCATTAAAATGCGGGGTTATTTTTTCCGTTCCCACATAAGTGCTGCTATTAATTTTTTCAATGCGTCCCGAACCGCCCATACCATCAGATCCCTTTACTTCCAATGGATTCTTGAGATATGGATTTTCCCCAAGATCTTTGTCCGTTTGGATCGCATAGGAAACCGTAATGGAGGAACCATCAAATACAGCGTCTTCAACCATGACTGACACCCCATTGCTCGTTTGCGTCTGGGAAATGTCGGCTGCCACTTTGGCAAAGTTCTCATTATAAGAATCTTCCTCCGTAAAGTAGCTCATGATATTCTGGATGATTGGAATCTGCGTAGCCAGGGACGGGGCGGCAAAACTCCCGGCAATCCCGGCACCAATGACAATCACTGCCGCTGCGGCAATTGCCTGATAAGGTTTTCGTCTCTTTTTCCTCCCGAGAACGTGCTGCTTCACGCGCCTTTTCTCCAATTCACTGACTTCCACCGGTTCAATGTCATCTATTGAAATATCCACTAATTTCTTAACCTCACTCATAGGGTGAGCCCCTCCTTCAATTCAATCGTTTTCGCCAATTTCTTCTTGCCTCGGTACAGCCGATTATCGACCGCTGATTTTGTTAACTGCAGCGACTCTGCAATTTCTCCATTCGAAAGTCCCACATAATATTTCATCATGAAAATTTCCCGGTCCACTTCATCTAATTTGCTTAACTCAAACAGCAATTCGTTCCGTTGCTCCTGCACCAGCAAATCATTTTGCCTGTTGGCTGCTAAGGATTCAACTTCATCCAATTCTTCTTCCCGCGCTGCCTTCTTCTCATAGACACGGTAAAAATCAATGGCTCGGTATTTCGTAATCACACCAATCCACTTCTTGAAATCTTCTACTTCTCCGTTGAATTGATGACTGTTTTTCCAAACCTCCAAAAACACCTCATTGATACAGTCATCCACCAGATCCCGCTGGCCAATTGGCTGCAAAATCCTCATGGCAATCGCCTTCACATATGGCATGTAGACGTCAATCACATATTCCAATGCATCTTCCTTTTGCTTTTTCAAACGTTTAATAAAATTCCGATTAGAAACGGCCATTTTCTTTTCTCCTTTTGTTATTGAAAAGCCCTTCATTATGTACAACGGTGGGATCACCGATTAATTCGCAGGAAAATTTGATTTTTTTATCAATCGTACCATTGATTGGGGAGCAGGGGGGACGGTTCTTGTGCTTCTTCAATGCTTTTATCTCAACACTTTGGGCGATTATCAGTGCACTTCCAGGGTTGACCGCCCCACTTTTCGTGCTAACCCCTCAACTTTCTCGCTCGACCCCCGAACTTTCGACACCAACCCCTCAACTTTTCGCTCTAACCCCTCAACTTTCAGGCACAACCCCCGCACTTTTGCCGTTCACCGCTCAACTTCCTTTTTTTAAAAATAGAAAAAACCAATGAAAAGAAATAATCCCCTTCTCATTGGCTTATATACTGGAATATATATTAACCTTTCCTTGCTACACTGCTCTTTCTCAATGAAATTAATAATGTGACAAGGTCGCTCTTCTTTTAGCAACTGTTACACATTTTTTAAATATGACCAATCCTAAGGTTAACCAAATGATGCCGTTAAGCACACTGCCTACGATCACTATTAATGGGGTTCCCAACTGATTATGAATCATCAGATCCCGCAGCCAGCCACTGGATGGGGCATACGGAACGAGGATTGCAATCCATTGAAATGGTCCTTTAAAATCTGTAAATGGAATCATCACTAAGAAAAGGAACACAAATTGCAATAAATCAAGAAATTGGGAGACTCGTTTTGATACAACAGCAATACTTGTAATTAGAAATCCTATACCGATCGAAGTTAGATAGGTTGTGATAAGAGGAATAATAATGGCAAAACTCATATTCAGGTGTTTACCCGTCAATAACATGATCACTTCTAAAATGACTAACATCATAAAGATTTGATAAAAGAATGTCACAACTGATCTAATAATTAATATGGAACTAATGCCAACCGGCGATAAAAATAGCTGTTCCAATGTCCCATGTTGAGCTTCTCTCACAATCCCAAGCCCCATCAAATAAATGGGCCCCATTAATAAAGTGTACTGAGCGTAGCTTACAATGGTGTAAGATAAATTTTCTCCTTGAATCATTTTACCGCTGATATAGCTTGCTCCTAAAAATATTCCATAGAAAATGACAATCAATAGAATCAAGGAACTAATCCATTCAATAGGATATCGTTTCATGTCGATCCACTCTTTTTTGAATTCCGCAATGAATGTAGTAATGATCAAAGACTTTACCCCTTTCTTAAACTGTTATCATTTCTTTGAAGACATCTGTTAAACTTCCTTCTGCGAGCGCAATGTTGATGATTGGATTAGGATGCAGCAAGGCAATAATTTCATAGATTTCTGTTTTTTGTTCAAATGATATCTGAAAGGAAGATTCGTTATGAAACACGGCTCCTTTTTCCAACAAGAATTGCTTTGTTTCAGTTGATACGGCATTTCCTACCGTCACGGTGTATTCATTTTTCGTGTATTGCTGCAGGATATCATCCGTACGCCCTTCCAAAACAAGCTTCCCACTTCTAATGATCCCCACTCGATCGGCTAATTCCTGGGCAACATCCAGTTGATGCGTCGTCAGCAATATACTCACCCCTGTTCTGGCAACCTCCAAAATAAGCTCCTTTATTTTTTCTGATGCTTCAAAATCCAATCCAAGAGTTGGTTCATCTAAAAGAAGCAGTTTTGGTTTATGAATCAACGCCGCACAAATCGCTACTTTTTGCTGCATACCGCGGCTCAATTGCTGCACAGTTGTATCTATTTTGTTTTCCAGTCCAAACGTAGTAAGCAGCTGCCTTCCATATGTTTGAGCATCTTTTCCCTTCATCCCTTTTAAGCCGCCAAAGTAGCATAAATTCTCAATCGGTGTCATTCTCCAATACAAATTCCGATTGCCCTCTAATACTGCACCCATTTGATTCAAGTGTTTCTTATGAATTGCAGTATCCTGACCATTAATCAATACATTTCCTTTATCTGCTTGAACCAGACCGGCAATGATTTTGATTGTCGTCGTTTTGCCCGCCCCATTCGGCCCAAGAAAAGCATAGATTTCACCAGGAGAAATATGTAAATCAAGATTATCTACAGCACAAAAGGACTTATTGTTTTTATGGAAATACTTCGTTACATTATTTACCTTGAGCAAGTACATCCCCCCATAATTGCTTTTAAATTATTCTAGATTCTTTTATCCTACCAAAAAAATCCTTTTTATACCCTAAATATTCCAAAAGTTATAAAAATTTTATGTTTTTAGAAGTAGGGGGACGGTTCTTGTGCTTCCTCAATGGTTTTAATTCAACACTTTTGGCGATAATCGGTGCACTTTAGTGGTTGACCGCTCAACTTTATGTCTCGACCGACGAACTTTCACCGCCAACCGCTCAACTTTTCGCTCTAACCCCTCAACTTTCAGCCGCAACCCCCGAACTTTTGCCATTAACCGCTCAACTATCCTTTCTATGGAAAAATCCAGCGAGCTCATTCTGAAAAAATCAAAAAAAAGACCCCTAAATCAGAGGTCATGGTGCCACCAGCTCAACTTTGATTCGATCCGGGTCTTCAAAAAACACAGCGTAATAATCGTCCCCTCCTGCAAAGGGATGCTTGTCCGTATAGAGGATTTTTAAACCCTGTTCTTCAAAGCTTGCGTCATGTCATCCACATGCTGACGCGAGCTCGCGTGGAAGGCAAGGTGGTTCAGCCCGACGCGGCACCTGTGGTAAGGGATGTCCAGATACTTTTCTTCCGCTTGCACAAAAACGATATATGTCTCATCCAGCTTCCAACTCTTGCCTTTTTCCCATGATTGAAAAACCTCATAGCCCAATTCTTCTAAAAGCCAGCCCCAAAAATCCATGGAACGATTTAAATCAGAAACATACAATTCGATATGGTGAATGAGTCCTTTTGACATGATGGACCTCCCTTTATATGATCACTTCCCGGCTGTTTCTCCTACTCTGGCATTCTCCTTATCCCGATGAGAGATATCCCCTTCAAGTTTAATCTCCCACACCCCGTCCTGCATTTCAATGACAGTCAGACTCGTATCATGAATGAACGGCGGATCCCATAGCTGCTCAATGGATTTGCTTCTGCAATGTGCCAGTAATGCTTTGATAAAAACCGAGTGCGTTACCACAAGAATAGTTCCTCTGGCGTGCTCCGCTTTAATGCGTTTCAAAAACTCCTGCACCCGTTCTTGCAGTTGATAAAAGCTCTCCCCGGAATTTGAAGTGTATAAGTGCGGCGTATTCCAGAATGCGTGGAATTCAGCGGGATGCTGCTTTTCCAATACATCATAGGTCTGCCCTTCCCAATTACCGAGATGGATTTCCCTAAGATTTTCATCAGTTAAAATCTCCTGCTCCCGCTCACCTTTGATGATTTCAGTTGTTCTAACAGTCCTTATGCTGGGGCTCGAATAAATAGCAGCAAACTCAACTTCCTTCAAACGACTGGCCAATGATTCCGCGTTTGCCATTCCCTTTGCTGTTAAATCGGAGTCCTTCCAGCCTTGCAATCTCTTTTCTGTATTCCATACCGTTTCACCATGCCTGGTGACAAAAAGTTTTAGCATGCCTCTTCCCTCCTATGTAATCAAACAGACCGTAAGTTAACCACGCCAACCCACATCCAACAACTTTTGATAAATACTTGCGATTTCCTCCACCTTCATCCGCACAAGCCCGCTTGAAGATGGCGCAACAAAATCCCTGACGCCAGACACTGTCGATTCTTCCTGCCAGCCCCATGGAACTTTTTTCTTCCCGGAGTACTGTTGATAGACTCCCTTGCCGACAAAGCAGGCAATCCTGGGTCGGTACGTCTCCAATTTCTCTTTTAATAAAACCCTGCCTTCGCGGTACTCTTCTTTCGTTATTTCTGAGGCATCCTTTGTCGGCCGCGCTACAATGTTCGTTAGTCCAAATCCCAGTTCAAGGAGGCTGCCATCTTCTTCAGAATGATAAATCTGGGGCGTCAATCCCGCCTGATAAAGAATCTTCCAGAAACGGTTAGTAGGATTCGCATAATGATGTCCCGTCTCGCTGGACATAATGCTTGGATTAAACCCAATGAACACGATGTCTAGTCCTTCTTCCAAGTGATCCGGAATCGTCTCCATCAAACTCTCTCCTTTCTGAGGAAAATACTTTATTTTTGATCATCAATATGGCCGATTATTGTAAAAATTTTCGTGTAAGTATCCTGAACGTTCGCTTTATTTATTTTATCGATTGCAAAGTCCCAGCCCTGTCTATCCTCACCAGACTGGTAACTTCCCGTGGCATAATAGTCTGAGTGCTCAAAATTGTCATAGCTGATTTCTTCTACCGTAAACGGAATAGAGATTGTTTCAGATCCCATAAAGAAAAATGGAACGCCAGCGCTTCTATAGATTTTTGCATATGGCGCTTCGGATGCCTCTGATAAATATTTCTTCATAATAAACACAGCGTCGTATTTTGCTGATAGATTTTCCCTCTTCAAAGCATCCATCGTCAGTTTCTTGAATTCAATATTTTTCTCCCTGACTTCCGGCGTTTTCCCCACTACACCGATTACTAATTTTCCACCATTATATAATGGGCTGTCTATTACTTGGTCCACCGAATTGCTGCAGGCAGTCACCATTGAAAAAGCAAGCAGCAAAACATATAAAAGTTTTTTCTTCATATGACCCTCTCCTTCCCCCTTTTTCATATTAACATATTTTCCCTACTCTTCCTTTCAGGATAGAACGTTTCAATTTATCCATAATAAAAAGTGGATCTTATATAATTTTGGAAGGAGAATTTTCATGAAAAAAATATGGTTGATAGTTTTTATTCTGTTACTTTCTTTAAACATGGCTATTATTCCAAATATGGCATACGCAAAACCGCAAGCACATTGTATAAGCCAATCCGAAACGACTTTCAAGAATCAGTTCAGGAGGCTTTGGTTTGACCACGTTCTGTGGACAAGCAACTATATTACAAGTGCAACGACGGCAGGTTCAAAGGATCAGCAGCAGGTGCTGGCTCGTCTCCTGCAAAATCAAAAGGAAATTGGGAATTCAATAAAGCCGGTATATGGTGAAAAAGCGGGGAATAAATTGGCGGACTTGCTGACGGAGCATATCGTCATTGCAGGGAAAATTGTGGATGCCGCTAAAAAAGGGAATAAACCGCTGGTGGATAAGTTAAACAAAGACTGGTACAAGAATGCCGATGACATAGCGGTTTTCCTTAGCGGCGCCAACCCAAATTTGAATAAGGAAGACCTTAGAAAATTGCTGTATATGCATTTAAAATTAGTGACAGACGACCTTTCTGCAAGCTTGGCATCAGATTGGGGTGCGAGAATCGTTTCCATTGATGACGGTGTCACCCATATCATCCTTATGGCCGATGCGATTTCTTCAGCAGTAGTGAAGCAGTTTCCGAATAAATTCAAATAAGATAGCCAAGAATCTCCAATGATTAGTTGGAGATTCTATTTCATAAAAAACAGCCTGCAATAAATCTGCAGGCTGCAATGATCAGGAAGTATGAGGGACATCATACCGTCCAAACCAATCATATCGGTTCGTTGACACCCACATGTATACGGGACTAAGCAACTTTTTCATGAATGGCAAGTAGAAGATCCAGCTGATTGGAAATATCACAGGCAAGAGCGTCAAGATTTTCCTTACCGTCTGGAATCCCGCCAATACTTCCCCTTTTGCTGTTACCATGTGAATGCGGTCGTACAGATCCCGCCCTTCGTCTTTAAAAATTTATAAGGCGTCTGTTCGATATACTGAACCGGAATCCACTCAATTTTGCTGCACCAATCCAGTGTCTTGATTACCTTTTTCGCATTAGAACAAAGTGGGCATTGGGCATCAAAGAATACCTTGTGTTTCATGATTGATCACCTTCCTCATTCATGTTTTCCACCTTGGAAGAGGGATAAACTAAATCGGTCAAGTTATGACTAATTCCCACTAATGATTTTTCCATAAAAAAATGCCTGCCCCGAGTCAGAGCAAGACACCTTCTTTTTCATGTTTCAATTATGACAAATTAATAGGTAAGAATAGTCTTTGTGAACTGACCGAGGTCGCTGAGGTAATTCTCCAAGATTTTCTGAAGGATTTCCAGGTTAATATCTTGGTAATCATGCACAGCGATGTTGCGAAAACCGATCATTGCCTTCATTTTTTTTGATAAGTCTGCTGGAATGATTGCAGCTTCTTCAAGGTACTTAAAAGCATCACGGCTATTCTGCGGCAGTCCAAGTTTTTTCGCAGCCACAATATGCATTGCCAAATCAATGCTTGCTTCACATGCCCGCTGTAAATTCAAGCAATGGAGTCTTGCTTTGTATAGTATTCCAGATTTCTCGGGTCTTGATTGTATTCCTCATTTATCCGCTTGATACATTGCTCAATGAAACTCGTGTTATTTAGGATAATGTGACAATTATTAACCGTACCACTTTTTTCAACATTGTTAAGTATGGGAGAACGTTCTTCGTTCAACTTCGAATACATCTTTAGCACCTTCATCTCGAATTCTGCCCTTTCATTCTCGTCCCTACAATACAGGATTTCACCTGTATGGACCACCTGGGCTTGAAAAACTGTGCTGGAATGTTCTAAATCAATCAAATCCACATCACGATTGAGCTGCGTCTGATCATTCACTCATTATATATTCCTGCATTCTGTCTCCTCATCCATTAACGGTTTTCCCCTTCGAAAACCCCTTAATCCCAAAACAAGTCAGAAATGCAACTGTTGTCACGATAGTCGCAATGATCAACCCTATCGACGCCATAAACATATCATCGCCATGGTAGGCAGGCTTCAGATTCTTTAGCCAAAAAACGAATATGATGGTTAAAATTAAATAAAAACTGCTTCCAACAGCACTCATTTTTAAACGGTTTTTCCTGCTGCCGCCCCAAGCCTTATGAATTAAAATCCAAAGATAAATGCTTGCCCCTACAGCCATGAACATAACAAATAGATGTATAAATGGAATCATCAGCTTCATCAATAAGTAGATTAAAAGAACGGTGCTAAAAAACAACACAGCATTTAGTCCAAATAAGAACAACCCAGACAGCCAATGGTTTTGGAACCACTCTGCATTTCTTAGCTTATGTACGAATCTATTTTCCTTTCCTACCTGATTGGTTAGGGGCCTTTTGAATAAAAGAACCAGCATCACCCCTACGAATCCTATTAATAGGATTGAACTCATTGCATCTCCTCCAATTGAAACTTACCGTTCATTCCCTTTCTGGTAGTACTTGTTTCACCGCCCAGCTTTGGTGTTCATGAACTAAACAATCTGCTGCGTTTAGCGGATCCATCCATATTAATTGATGGTCTTCTTCTAAAGGCTCAGTTATTTGCTTACCCAGTTCGCATAAATAAAAATATCCCTCATTTAAATAATGCTTATTATCATTTTTCGAGTAAAAATATCTTCGGGCACACCCTATAAATCTATTTATCTTCACATTCATGCCCATTTCCTCAATGGACTCTCTTTTAAGACATTTCTCGTGGGTTTCTTCCTTTTCAATACCCCCGCCAGGTAGAAAATATCTGTCCTTGGCAGTCTGTATGATTGCGATTTTGTCTTTTTCCTTATTGAACATCAACCCATAGACTGCAGGCCTAAAAATATATTCTATACGGTTCTCTTTCTCGCCAAATGTAAGGATATCCATTACATTCACTTCCTCATCTAAAAGCACATTGACGGTTCTGCCGCTTCCGCTTTTATTTTTCCATTAACGAAAACACCTTCATAGCAACTTCTCTAGGAAAGACCTCTAGAGATGATAATTTATCTTTTGCCACCCACATCGGTAAATACAAACCTCTATCTCTTTCCTCGGTGTATTCTTCCCCTTGCCCGTTCCAAAAGTTCCCGAGACGATTTCAGCAAGAAAATAATATTGAATCTCGTTAAATTCAACTTTTGATAGGCACTTATGTATCCTTACTTGAACCCCTAGTTCTTCAAATGCTTCTCTTTTAGCAGCCTCTTCCGGGGATTCTCCTTCTTCCATTCCACCACCAGGAAACACATAATAGACAGATCCATCTCTGACTCTTTTAATTAATGCGACCTTATTGTTTTCTAGTATAACGACCGAACTTCTACTTCTCACAGGCATTGCCTCTTTTGAGTCTATTCAAGAATTCCCATCCATTTCTCAATGAAGCTCCAAATAGTGAGTGGAATTCGGGTAAGCGTCTCCCTTTGTAAAACCATAAGAAGTATAGAATCGATCTGCATCTATAGTATCCGTATGCAGCACCAGTATGGAAAAATGCTTGCTTGCCTCGTCTATGATGCTTTTAAGCAGTTGACTTCCCAAACCATGTCTTCGATAGTCTCTGCTAACATAAAACCTTCTCAGTCTTCCAGTATCGGCGCGGCCTGAAAACGGATCAATATTCACTCCACCAATTGCTACAATATCTCCTTGCTCATTGAACACTCCAAATAAACCCTCACCAAGCTGGCAAAACGTATTCGTCCCATCTTGATAATCATTGACCAGCCTTTCGACAAAACGAAACCCGTCTTCTTTGCTTTCCTTGATTAGCACATTCAAATCAACCATTGAGAGGTCATCTATCTGTTTTACTTCTAACTTTTCCATTTTCAACCCTCCATTAAATCCACTTTGCAAACCACGCCACATAATAGGCAGCAGGAAGAAATAATAGCTGCGCAGCGATCGTTCCCACGAATTTCGAACTGATCATCGTCAATGAGTAGCTTTTTAAGTACACATAGTCCACCTGTTTTTTCATAACTCTATCCGCCAGTACTGACGCTTTCGGGTCGATAAACAGTGTCAGCAAAATCGTTGCGATTCCGTTGATAATCCCGGATGACATGAGCGCTGCCTGTGAATATTTTGGCACCAGCATGGAGGCATACATCGAAGAAAGCACCCCGATTGTAAAAACCGCAGACACGATGACATTAAAAACAAACAGCCTCTTCGGAATGGTTTTCAGTGTGATTCCATTTAAATACGACAGCCTTGGAATTCGTACACATTTCCATACCTTTTTGATTCCGTCTTTATTGAATTGATTGAAAAACAGACCAATGACCGATCCTCGCTGATAGGATAGCTGGACAATCCCCCGTGAAAAAATATTGATGAATGTCGGAAATAGAAGGATCCCAAACAGTACACCAATCGTTGTCACCCAGATTAATACCCGATATTGCTCCTCAATCACGGACAATGGGTTTGAATGCTTGGGCACCTCTGCGATGAGTTTAGCCGTCAAAGGCTGTTGGATCATGGTCGAAAACCTCGATATCACGACCAGGGTACTGAACAGGGATAAGGCAGTGGCAATCAATTTCACCCGTGCTCCTGATATCCTTGTCGAATAGGCCAATGTTTCAATCATGGTGATTAGCATAATGAATAGAGAGATTATGACAACCTTGCCTGTAATAAAGTCCATAAAGGTTCTCCTTCGAAATTTTTATTAGAAGTATTATAATCTCAAAATCTCTCTTTAGACAGCTCTAAATAGTACATAAAAGGAAATGTTATTTAAACTCTCTGGTGAAGCTCCTTTAATCTTCCTAATATCAAATCGCAAACTCTGCTTTCAGCTTTTCTAAATTTCAGTCTGAAGTACAGCGTCTTAAGGAAGGTAGTGCAATTGAACTTAGCACGATAATATTCGATGGATTTACATTTTTCATTAAGTGTCCGGCTAAGGTTATGAAAAATATTCTGCACCAAGGCATCTAACTCCTTTTCATCCATTCCTCGATCTAATAGTGCCTCTATCACATTTATTAAACGTCCATCTTCGTTATCAACATAAACCGCATCCTTCTTTAACAAGCAGTCTGCTATCATATCAAGTATGGAAGAAAAGGATTCCTGGTTAACTTCAGGATGCTTAGCGAGTGAAACCAGCATGTCCGCTCCATGAGCCATACTGTGGGCCCATCCTTTTCCACTGACATATCCTCTAGTATCCTGTTCACGTTGCATATAGGCTAAGCTATTTCTAAATACTTCTTCTACTTCTTCTTTGGATAGAAACCCACCAACTTCGCTTTTGAATACTATAGCCGCAATAAATAAAGAGGAAAATGAGCGAGTAAAAACAGAATCAGTGTTTACTTCACCTATATTAAAAAATAAATGATCCTCATCCAAACAAGTTTTTAAAATATGACGGCATTGCTCAGGGCTTAGTATGTCTTCATCCAACAATTGAATAAAGGTAGAATAGATGAAATTATCCCTCAACTCCGGGTCCACATTACCTATCTCATTTAACATAACTGGGATTAGTGCTTTTACATCTTCCCTTTTTATACTCTTCAAATTTTCGTGCTTCAAACCTTTAAGGAATTCTTTTAACTCCAGTTCATTTGCTTTCGAAATAAGACTTTGAAACTCATATGTCATTTCAATATCTCCCTTAATTTCAAAACCCCAAGTTCAATCGACGTTTCCAAGTAGCCAACTATCTGGTCTAACGTAAACACCTTCAACTCCTCATCCAATCCAAACTGCTCATATTCCATATCCCCAAGTACATGTGGAATCAATTCTTCAACCTCTTTTGCCTTAACCTCTTCTATATCGATAACCTCTGGAAATTGGCTGAATGCCTGCTTTAATTCATTGGCCATTCTGTAATGTTCGATCAGTTTCCCGTTCAGCAGCCGAAAGTCATTATGGTAAATCTTATACAAATCTTTATCAGCATTCATACGGTTCCGCAGCCACGATAAATAGAAACCTTTCAGCCAAATATCATCCGCAACCAGATGAGCATAGTACCCAAGCAAATAAGGATTTTTCCGATCAAATTCGTAGCTGTATTTCTGAAGAAAACCTTCAAAATCCACTCTTCTCGTATAATCCTCAGCATCTCCCACAAAAAAATGGGATGCGTTTTTTTCATCAACAGAAAATACTGCATCAGCTGCAATGCTTCCCACCATGAAGGATTTTCTATCTTCTATCTCTAATATCTCTGCAATCCTGTGCCCTATAATGGCATGCATGATTCTTGAACCCAAAATTTCCATCCCCCTTTAAGAACATACTTCGACATTTTTTGGGAATATCCTCCAAGGGAAGAAACGGGACGGTTCTCTCGCTTCATTATTATGTCATCTTATACCTAATAGCAGGATTCTACAGAGAAGAATGGAACTAATATATAGCAAATCAGAACCAAGAAAGGTGATCTTATGAATTCAACGGAAGATAAGCGTTTTATTTGCGACAGTAAATCAGGGTTTTCGCCAAATGTGGGAAGATTGATTTCGATGATGGAGTACACACGCATGACAACGCTTGAAGCAGTGGAGGGCCTTACAGCTGATGAGCTGGATTACCGAATCGAAGGCAAAGGGAATTCAATCGGATGCCTTCTCTATCACATGTACTGTGTAGAAGAAATCTATCAAATTTTGACGTTCGAGGATCGTGATCCTACTGAAGATGAGCTTCAAAATCTGGATATAGGATTGGACCTTGGGGAAAAAGCACACGAGAAGATTCGCGGCAATGAATTAGAATTTTATGTGGAACGTCTGCAATCCACAAGAGAGCGCACATTGGATGAATTCAAGAAAGTAGACGATGAGTGGCTGGACATCATTTCTCCATTTGGGCCAAAACATCAAGCGAATCATTACTTCCGTTGGTTTCACGTATTCGAAGACGAGCTGAATCATCGGGGACAAATTCGGTTAATTCGAAACTATATCAAAAGGATGGAAGCATAGGAAAGGTTCTCATGATTCCAACAAAAAACCTGCCCCCGCTCATTAAAGAATGAACACATCGGGGGGCAGGCGTATTTTTGACTTATGGAATCAACACAGCATCAATAACGTGAATAACTCCATTGGAAGCTTGAATATCAGGCTTCGTCACATTTGCGTCATTCACTCTTACAGGATCGAGTTTGATCGTCACATTTTTCTTTGCGAGTGTTTCAGCTGTCATCCCGTCTTTCAAATCAGTAGACATCACTTTTCCGGATAGGACATGATAAAGCAAAATATCTTTTAAGTCCGGACGAGCCAACAATTGCTCTTTTGTGATATTTAACTTTGCAAGAAGCTTTTCAAAGGCTGCATCAGTTGGAGCAAATACTGTGAATGGACCAGCTCCCTTAAGCGTCTCCACCAATCCTGCTTTTTCAAGTGCCGCGGCAAGAATTGTGAAATCTCCTGCTGCAACCGCTGTGTCCACGACGTCCTTTTTAGGACCAGCTTCAGCAGCAAACGCACCTGTTGAAAAAGACATAATCAACATAAAAACCAAACTTAAACCCACAAACTTCTTCTTGTTCATCTGATAAATACCTCCATATTCTCATTTTTCATTAGTCCGCTCACTGAGGTGAGGGCTTATATGGGGTATTATTTGTCTGTCTTACATTTTTATCCTTGAGTTAGGAGAAATTCATTAAGGGACTCTCATCTTTTATTAGATGTTGACTAGCAGCAGCAATAATCATCCTCATAAAGTGAAATTTTCACTTTTCATAACCCATTATTCTTATGCTCTATTTTTGGGAAATTCCTCAAGATTAGATAGCTAAATACCGGTATGATTAACACCATTACTTCGTCATTTTTATAAAACAAATCATATAGTCCAAAGGTCCAGATGTATAATAAACCGATAAAAATTATAAAGATGTTATATTTTTTTACTTTTAAATCTTTTTCAACTCTTGTTGTATCAACATTTACACTATTGATTTGTTTAATTTCTTTTATAAATAGAAGTAATGATCCTATAACAAAAACCAGCCCCATTAATATAGCGCTAACTCGGTGATCATATATCAATTTACTTATGCCAAATATTAAACCAAAAAGAAGTAAAATAATATTTCTCAAAAAGTCAGAATCCTTTTTCAAGAAGTCTTTTACTTTCCGCAATCTACAATCATCTCCGCTTATAAAAATGAATTATTTTTATTTTAATATTTATTTAAACAGAATAATACCCTGCATCTCAGCCAACTGCTTTCATCTTCTGATTTATGAAATCTATCTATTTCTCTTTCCCAACCACCTAACACTTACAAATCATCAAATGGTTCCCATCAGGATCTTTAAAATTGAACCAATGCCCATTCTCGACTTCGGTTGTCAGCTCTACGTTTTTTTCCTTCATATGCTCATAGGCTTGTTCAATATCATTTGTATTCAGATGAAATGGCGGTACTTTAAATGTGTTCTCTTCTGAATAGATCTTGCTGTCCAGTACGATGTTGGCGCCTTCCATCGGCAATATGTATAAATGGCCAAACAAGATTTCCCCATCTGCCGGCACCCCTAATACGTCACAATACCAATCTTTCGCTTTTTCGATATCACTCACTGGTATAAATAAAGCTCCGACCTGATTTAATATTGGATTCATTTTTCCCTCTCCTTTGTTCATAAAGATTATTTACACCCTCAGCGATCCGCGGAATCCCCTGGCCGCATAGTAGGAATCTGCTCCATTATGGTAGACAAAGACGGTGTCGTAGCGGCGGTCGCAAAAAATGGCCCCGCCCAGCTTCCGTATCTTGTCAGGCGTCTTCACCCAGCTGGAAGTTTTCTTATCATACTCTCCAATTCCCTGAAGCCCTCGGTATTGCGCTTCTGTCAGAAGTTCGATGCCCATGGCAGCAGCCATATCCATTACGCTGTTTTCCGGCTTGTTCTTCTTCCTTGCTTCCAAAGCTTCACGGTCGTAGCACAGGCTTCTTCGGCCGGTGGGACTTTCCGCGGAACAGTCGTAAAAAATGTATTCGCCAGACTCTTGATCATAGCCAACAACATCCGGTTCACCGCCTGTCTCCTCCATTTGATGAAGCGACCACAGTTTGTCTGCTGAAGCTTCAAGTTTCTCCTGCACTTTTTGCCATTCCAACCCTTCATGGCGGTTCTTATTCTTTTCAAATCGCTCTTTCAACGTACTCAACAGTTCATCCCGATATTCAGGCGATAATTCTTTATTGCTCATTTTTCAATTCCTCCATATCTATTCAAACTTTGGTGCCAATCAAGGCAGCACAAGAACCGTCCCCCTGCTTCCTATTTCGCTAAAATCCCCACATATCCTTCTCGCTTCGAAAAATGTAATATCCCGTTCACGGTCCATTCATAAACGCATCTTATTCTTAAGGTGTACGAAAGAGATTGGAGGAGATCATGATGAATCTTGCCTGGAAAGAAATGAAGAAGAACAAAGCTAAATTTTTAATTTTAGGCTCCATAATCTTTTTGGTCAGCCTGCTGACTTTTATCATATCCGGTCTGGCCAACGGTTTGTCTCAGGACAATGCAGCGTTGATTAAAGATTTGCCGGAGGGACAATTTTATATGAACGAAAATGCTGATAAAACATTTACCCTATCGCAAATCGACAGCGGCACCCAACAAAAGGTGATGGAAAAGCACAAAGACGCATCTGCCCTATCCATCCAAATGGGCTTTGTGAATGACGAAGATGGCAAGCAGCAGAGCGTGGCCTTTGTCGCTTCAACCGACTGCACTTATTTGCCGAAAATCAAAGCCGGTGAAATTCTATTGGACTCTACGATGGAGAAAAAGGGGATTAACGTTGGAGATATGCTCACCAACAACCAATTCAAAGGATCATTCAAAGTGAAGGGGTTCATTGATCAAAAGAAATTCAGCCATGCACCTGTTGCTTTTATAAATAAAGATGACTACAAAAAAATGTACAGGACGGATGAGATGCAGCTGATTTTCGTGCCTGGGGCCAATAATACAGCTGATACATTCCCTGGTCTGCAAGGATTTTCGAAGCAGGCTTTTCTCAAAACGATCCCAAGCTATCAGGCAGAACAGATGTCATTGAATATGATTGTTTGGTTTTTAGTGGTAATTAGCGGCATGCTGTTTGCGATTTTCTTCTATATGATGAACGTTCAGAAGATTGGACTGTACGGAATTTTAAAAGCCATCGGATTGAAGACAAGCAGGCTCTTTCGCATGATGTGGACTCAGATGATTTTGATTACCGCCGCTTCCCTTGTCTTGGCCATCATTTTCAGCCAATTCTTTAAAATGGTCGCACCTGAAGGGATGCCGTTTCATTTGACCATGGAAACCACAGCGCAACTGTCTGGCATCTTCTTGATGATCGGATTCATCGGAGCCACACTGTCAGGAATCCAAATGAAGAAAGTCCAGCCGCTGCAAGCCATTCAACAAGGAGAGATGTAGGATGTCATTATTTACGATTGATGGAGTCAGGAAATCATTCACAAATGGGGAAATCACGGAAGAAATTTTGAAAGGGATCGATCTTTCTCTGAAAGAAGGCGAAGTGACTGCCTTAGTGGGTGCATCCGGTTCCGGGAAAAGCACGCTGCTCACGATTGCGGCAGGTCTTCAGCCTGCAACAGATGGGGATATCATTTTTGCTGGAGAAAAAATGAACGCCTTGAATCAAGAGGAAATTCGAAAAATCCGCGCCAGCAAGTTCGGGTTTGTATTCCAATTTGCCCACCTCGTCCCTTTCCTCACAGTGGAAGAACAACTCATGCTCATGCTGGATGTGTCAGAGTCAAAATTATCGAAGCGCGCACAGCAAAAAGAAGGCGAACGGATTCTGAATCTCGTCGGCATGGATCACCGGAAGAACGCCTATCCTTCTTCCTTGTCCGGCGGAGAAAAGCAGCGAGTGGCCATAGCGCGCGCACTGATTCACCAGCCGAAAGTTCTTTTCGCCGATGAACCGACGGCAAGCCTCGATTCGAAGAGGTCCAAAGACATCATGTCATTGATCAAGGAGTTAACGAAAACCCTGGGCATCACTACCCTGCTGGTCACGCATGACGAAGAAATGCTCGCCTATTCAGATCGGATAATCAAAATGAGCGACGGACTCATTTTGCCGAACTGACTTATTTTTATCCCGCCCGGCCGTATTGCGCTGGGCTGTTTTTTTCTATACAGTGGAATTAATTTCATATTTTAGTGGGAGTTAACGTGATGACAAACATACTAATCGTAGATGACGATATCCATATTTTGAACCTTCTCACAATCCATTTATCAGAGGGAGGCTATCATGTTTTCAAGGCAAAGGACGGAGTGGAAGCCTTAGACGTTCTTCAGGAAAAAAGCTGCCAATTAGCTGTCGTTGATGTGATGATGCCGTATATGGATGGCTTTGAATTAACGAAAAAGATCCAGGAGCAATACAATATCCCTGTCATTCTGTTGACGGCAAAAAACCAAATCGAGGATAAGGAACAGGGCTACGCCGCCGGTACAGACGATTACCTTGTGAAGCCATTTGAACCGAAAGAATTAAGCTTCCGCATAAAGGCTTTATTGCGGCGATATGATGCCAAGAAGGATGATTCCGTTGTCCGCATCGGCAATACAACGATTGACAAGAAAAGCTATGAAGTTCAGACAGGAAGCCGGACGATTCTTTTGCCGTTGAAGGAATTTGAACTTTTGTACTTCCTCATGTCAAATCCCTTACAGGTGTTTTCCAGGAATCTCTTGATCGAACAAGTGTGGGGATACGATTTTTCAGGGGACGAACGGACCGTTGATGTCCACATTAAAAGAATCCGGGAACGCTTCTCCACTTTGACAGACGACTTCCAAATCAAAACCGTGCGTGGGGTCGGATACTCACTGGAGGCAAAGCGGTCATGAAAACTCTTTATGTGAAATTCACCGCAATTACGATCGGTATCATGCTATTGAGCAGCATTATTGCATTCCTCTTGTCCAACGCGTATTATCAGGAAAAATTAAAACCGTATAATGATAAAAAAATTACGAAAATGGCCCAGTCGATCGCTGCGTACACAGATGATCATCCGGATGTCGACCTTCCGGAATACTTGGACAGCATCTCATCCATAGGCTATCAGATGTTCCTGATTGATAAGACTGGGGACGAAACGTTCTACGGCGCACCATTTAGGGTGAAAAACCTTCCTGCTTCGACGCGGACTCAGGTTTTGGACGGGAAAGTTTATCACGGGATTCTTCATTTTCCGCAGGCCCTGTTTGTCACCGGCTTTTTTGCCAATGAATTGACGAATACGATCGGCGTTCCATTGACTCACAACGGGAAGCAGTTTGCTCTTTTTATCCGGCCTGATATCAAACTTCTATTTAATGAAATGCATCTATTATTTGCCTGGCTGCTCGGTTTGACGATTCTGTTGAGCATTTTGCTGGTGCTGTTCAGTACGAAGTATATGGTTAAGCCGATTTCCACTTTGACCAGCGCCACCAAGTCGCTCGCTGAGGGGGATTTCAATGTGGAGCTCGCTGTCAACCGTCGGGATGAACTGGGTGAGCTTTCGCGAAGCTTTCTGGGGATGGCAAAGAAACTTGAGCAATTGGATGAAATGCGGAAGGAATTCATCTCGAATATTTCTCACGATATCCAGTCGCCTCTTTCCAATATCAAAGGCTATACAAACCTGTTGGAGAACGAATCTTTGCGTATGGAGGACAGGCGCGAATACACTTCAATTATCAATGGAGAAATCGAAAGGCTGTCAAC
Organism: Falsibacillus pallidus; assembly: GCF_050990905.1. Lineage (GTDB taxonomy): Bacteria > Bacillota > Bacilli > Bacillales > DSM-25281 > Falsibacillus > Falsibacillus pallidus_A. The sequence goes on along the minus strand of NZ_CP158866.1, from coordinate 643,080 downwards.
GATGACCAAACAATTATTGCTGCTTGCTTCATTGGACCGGAATGATGAGATGTTGGAAAAAAAGCGTTTCAATGTCGGTCAGCAAATCAAAGAGCTGGTCAGGAATTATCAATGGCTGATCAGTGAAAAAGGGATCATGGTCAGCTATTCGCTTCCAGACGTAAAGATTATCGGTGACCCTTCCCTGCTGCACACCGTTTGGGACAATCTAATATCGAATGCCATCAAATATAACAAGCCCGACGGAAGCATTGATATCTCAATTGAAGAAAAAGAGACGGAAGGCGGCGGCACCATCCTGGTCACCTTTAAAGATACCGGGATCGGCTTGAACCAGGCAGAAACAGAGAGAATCTTCGACCGCTTCTACCGGGCAGACGCCGCCCGCACCAGAACCATCGAAGGCACAGGCCTCGGGTTGTCCATCGTCCAAACCATCCTGCACCTGCACCACGGCCGAGTTACCGTGAAAAGCGTGCATGGCGAAGGAACGGTATTTACGGTGAAGCTTCCTGCTAGGTAAGGGTGCCGACATAAAGGTGCCTGTCACCCCCCGATTTTCTTGTTTCACGGGATGTTTCACACAAAGAAAAATAGTCTGCTTCCCTGCCCGTATGAACGTGCGGGGAAGCAGACCATTTTTAAGTTTCCTACTTATTGACTAACGGAGTTTTCGCAAAGAGTGGATCTAGAAAAACTCAAGAGGTTTTTACCTTTTTTTGGTATTATAATAAAGTGAGACATATACCTAACTGAATTTTATTTCATAGTATCAATTTAAAGGGGGAACCGAAATGCGCAGTAAACTGAGTTCAATTTCTTTTATTCTATTTCTAATTGCCGTTGTATCCTATTTAGTTACGTTGCTAGGTTTGGATAAATTCCTTATCATAGCTGTTTTATGTTCTGCTGCCGGATTTGTAATTGCTCTGTTTTCAAAAAGTGGAATGTATAAAACACTCTCTCTATTCGGAAATGGCTTTATCATTTTTATCGCAATCCTTATCCCATTTGTGGTGACCACGTTCATTTGGACTGGACCTTGATGCTGATAGAGTTTAATCGAAAAGAGCCTGATCCCATCAAAACGGGGACCAGGCTCTTATTTTTAAGCACTCTGCGGAGATTGTTTTCTATCAGAATTTTTATCTGCAAAACTTTCAAGCCTCGGCATGACCCATCGATCCAATCCAATTTTCCCGGCATTCATGCCTGCCATTATCAAAAACAACCCCAGGATGACCATTTGCGGATTTGTACTTGTGGACCCTGAAAGCATATAGGCAAAGTTCATGATAAGTCCCATTAAAAGTGAGAATGAAGTAAAAATACCAAATATCAAAGCAAGACCTACCAAAAATTCGCCCCAAGGAATCAAAACATTAAATACATCAATACTTGGCAGAGCAACATCTTTCAAAAAAGTTCCCCACCATGGCTGCACAGCCGGATGATCTCCAGACACACTGTGAATCGCACCATGGATAAAACCACTGGCATTAAATCCATTGCCGGAAATCTTGCCCCAGCCAGCATTGAGCCATTCCCATCCAAGATAAATTCGAAGCACAGTCAACAAAATCGAGATGTAGCGGTTTTCTTTAATAAATTGAATAAACATATGAATACCTCCACTATAAGTATTGTCCTGTCCCTTTGATTTTCATGAAAAATCTTCCTGCGGGCAATACGCTTAAAGCATCAATTATCGGACTGGCTGAAAAGTAACACTACAGGTGCCTGTCACCACCCGAATTTTCTTGTTTCACGGGATGTTTCACACGGGGGTAAAGGATTTTATGCTTTTCCACCACAAATGGCATAGGTAATATAATTATTGATAAAATTGGAAGGTTTTAGCATAATTAGATGAGTAAAGGGGTGATTTTATGAGGAAATACACGATATCTTTACTTTTCATTTCTTATATATTATTTCTGTCTGCCTGCAGTAAAGATAATGTAAAGTTGGTCCTGAGCAAACAGGATTCTGCCCTTTCCTACCATGAAAAGAAGAAAAGCATCACTAAATCCGACTATCAATTCATTCAGAGGATTACTCACCCATGGGACCAACCTGAAGACAATCCCAGCTTAAAGACAAAGCCATTTTATAAGTTTTACTTTAAATCTAAGAACACTGACAATGCAAAAATCACCGGATACAGCGTATGGATATTGGAGGGAAACACAGTGGAAATTGGCCAGTCGGGGACTTCTGCTCATAAAACGCTGACAAAAGAAGACTCCATGCATCTCCTCGACATTCTGGAATAAAAAAAGCCATGGGATGGTGAACAGTGAATGAAAAAAATAGCCGCATTATTACTCATCTCAATCTTATTGGTCGGCTGCTCTAATTCTTCAAATATTCCTATTGACCCTCTGCTAAAACTTTTTGAAGATGAAGGAATCACACTTTCAAAAACAGATCCTGTCAAAGAAAGCGTTTTTTCGCAATCACTCAATGGTGTCAGGCCCAGAGCCTATACCGATGGGGCAAGCTACTATTATTTCTTTGCCTATTCTAATGAAAAGAAGGTTTCAAGAGCTCTGAAACAATTCGAAAAGAAAACCGCATCCATGGACCTCATCAACCATCATAAATACCCCATGGACAACATTTTGCTGTTCTATATCTATAATCCAAACGAACAAGATGACCTCGATAAAACCATCAAAAAAGTGCAGGATCGGTATTTAAATACCCAAAAGTAACACTACAGGTGACAGGCACCACCCGAATTTTCTTGTTTCACGGAATGTTTCACAGAGCACATTCTCCGCCACAAACAAAAAGAAGAGAATCATTGAAAATTCTCTCCTTACATGAGGGGTAGCCGTTTTTCAAATGTACTTGCAATCCACTCCAAAATTATCTTCCAGCAAGTCCATTGGCAGGAAAAATAACTGGACATTGCGGTGGGATGACTGGAGACGGACATTGTTCGTTGATGATGTCCCGCGGTTGACAGAACTCCGCTTCCAGTTCAAGCGTCACATTAGCAAAAGTTTGTACAGATTGGCAGATAGTGAGAAAAACATCCACGGAAGAATTAAATTCACTTAAGCAATTAAAACGAGTACGACAATTGAAATCCGTCAACCGAACCAACAAATCTGTTCCTTCTGGCGCACACAAGAAAGCAGATTCCGGAATCTCAAACAAGACCGGCTGGCTCCTAAAAACAAATGGGGCTGCTTCAAATATCCCCGTATATTCGAGGACAATATAAATAGATTTAACCCAAGAAACATTCTGGAGCGTCACCACTGCACCATCCACTATAAACTCCCTGGAATCCCTTGTCCCGATTTCTTCAACTGTTAGGGCATTTGGCGATGATAGGGAGACCGGTGTGCCGGAAGCATCGGTTAAGATGCAAGTGGTAACTAAGTTGCTAACTCCTGGCGCACATGGGTTGAAACCATTTTCCGGAAAGAATATTTCTATTACCGTTCTTGAGTCGCTGGATTGTAAAATCACCCAATCATAAACCTTTTCCGCATTGATACATAAAAGCTCTTGAGCACCGCATAAGGGCTGTGCCTTCATAAACTCTCCACCTTTCAATTACTTCATTTAAATACAATATGAAATAAAAAGGCTAATTGCCTTGGTCAAAAGTTTAATTTAAATGAAATAGGCGGGAAGAATGCGTAACACTCCAGGTGACAGGCACCACCCGAATTTTCTTGTTTCACAGCGATGTTTCACAGGCACTCTATAGACCTTGCTTAGAGGCAATTGTGTACTTTTAGAGGAAATCCATTTAGTTTTCTGATTTCTTTTTCCTTGTCCTCCAAAATACTCCTATCCCTAATAAGATTGGAAGACCAAATTGGATGGGCAGGTGAAGGTAATAAGGAACCACCTTCAACCCCATATAGAGGTGCTCGTTGAGGTTGTTGCTTCGGTGCAATGATAGAAGATAGACGACGACCAGCAAAATCAAGACATGCCAGTTTTTTTGTTTTTGCTTAAAAACCTGTGTCAGGACAACCTGTGCCGCGTAAACAAAAACACCGATTTTGATAAATCCCCCGCCAATCATGAGCAGATAGGTAAAGATTTCGAGATGCTCAATGATTCCCAAAAAACTGACCAGTTCCATTGATTTCACAAAAGGAAAAAAGAACGTACCCGCAAAGGGCGCATGGAGGATGCCAATCACCAGTTCCATGGTGACCATAATGATGACGCCAGCCAGTACAATCGGTATCCAAACAAATTTTTGAAGCTTGTCTTTTCGATTACTGAGCGGCAGGAGGACAAGAAAAACCACCAGTTCCCCATAAGGAAAAGTAAGACCCGTTGGAAAGACCATTTTTTTAATTGTCCCCCAGCCATGAGCAAACAACGGCATCAAATACTTTGCTTGAAACTCGCTCGATATGAAACCTAATGACCATAAGATAAACAGAATGACCATAAGATAAACAGAATGACCAGAAATGTGAAAGTAATGATAAATGCACTTCTTGCAATGGATTCAATCCCCAGCATGACGCAGTATCCCACAACCAGTAAAAAAGGGATGGCTGCCACCCAAATAGGAGAATTGCGAAATAAAATCTGAGTGGTAAAAAAAGCAAAGTCATTTATTACCCTTGCTGCGATGTAAAGAAAGTAGAAGCCGAAGACAAGGCCAATGACTTTTGACAACAGAGAGCCGAAACCCAATTCCAGAAGAGGAACGAATTCCTTCCAACCACTTCTTTTGACAACAAGGAGATAGTAGTAAAATAGGATAATCCCAAAGACAATTTCTATCGCAACCGCAAGGACGCTATCTTCATGGGCTGAAAAATTCAATCCCACTACTATCGTGCTGCCGGTTAAAAACAAGAGCATCATGGAACATAATTCAAGATTGGATATGGATACCTTGTTCATGCGTTGCCTCTCCCTTTCCTTGTTTTACTGCTTGGTATATCCAAAACGGACAAATTCAACTCGGACACTAACCTTCACGTCATCCAGATCAAAATTATTGTTATGATTATACTTTTCCTTCCACTCTTTCGGATGCTGCCGATAGAGTGCATCCCGTAATCCAATAGGGTCGGTCCCGTTTTCCTGTTCTTTCTTCAACAATTCTATTATTTGAGTTTTAATTTTTTCCTGCAGCTGGTTTTGCAGTTCCCTCCGAGAGGCAGGCGATTCAACATTTTCTTTACAGGCATTCTCTTCAAGATTTCCTTTCACAGAAACCTGCACATGGTAGGTTAAAGGATTGATATTTGATGTGATGGAGGAATTGGTCCTGATCGTTTCGATACTGACCTCCCCGTTTCCATTGGGACATGGTGCTGAAATATAGTTAATTTGATGGACACCTTTCAGGAGCGCCAGCGTGTTGCTTTCATCAAATGACAGGTAGGAATCAAGCTTATCCCCCTTGAAAACAGCAAACCCATCCAATGAAACTGTGGAGGGAGGGGCTATTTGCTCGAGATTTCCCTTGGACATTCCTTCATTAACATCACCATTGATTACAACATAGGGGATGATGACATCTGACGTTTTGTCCGCCAATAAACTCCCAATCCGTTCAGATGATGTATTGATCAAGTTGCCCCATATGTCCTTAGAATTTTCAAGCATCGTATCAGTATAAACGGCAGAAAGCTTTTGCAGCGGGGTAAACATCTGCAAAAACTCTTTTGGGCTTTTCCCTTTTACAATAATTGTCCTGAGGCGCGCAGGAATATTAGGGTCCCTCACTAGAAAATCCAGGGATTCCTTTAACCCTTCCTCCTTAACAAGAGATTCACTTAATGCAACCACCTGCAGTGAATATAAGAAAGCCACTTTCATCGTATCTTTCTTAATATTTTTGAGGGCTTCCGTAATCGTATGGCCACTTTGAGTGTACGTATACCCTCCGGTTGGCTCTGAAGCATTTTTTTGATTAGCCGCGGGATTGAAAACCTGCATCGTGACGACATATTGATCATCGACTTTATCAATGCCAAGCCCTGAGACAAGTTCAACTTCGTTTAGAAGTGGCGCTTTTTTATATCCGACTGTAATGGCTCCAATAATAATTAAGAGAAGTACAATGAAACGGAATTTAGTCAAATTCAAGAGTCATTCTCCTTATCTGAACGTTCCTCCAAAGGCTCTTCCTTATGAAAAGAAAGGACGTCTTTGTTTATTTCAGGAATAGGTTTCCGGGAAAAAACATCCTTGCTCATATCACTCTTATTAAAAGGAGAGATTGGTGCTAAATAAGGGACTGTGAATGAGCGCAGATAACAGAGATGGACGAGCAGCATTAATGTAAATAAAGCTAGTCCATACAGCCCCAATAAGGAACCTACAAGAATTAAACTGTACTTCAGGATTCTCGTTGCATAGCTGAAGCTGGCAATCGGAATGGTATTGGAAAAGATGAAAGAAGTACTGATAATGACAAGCGTGATCGGCTGTACAAGCTGTGCCTCTACAGAAGCCTGGCCAAATACGATGGCACCGAACAGGGAACTTGTTACCACTACTCCCTGTGGAAGCCGGCTTGAAGCTTCAAAAATGGCATCTGTCAAAAAGAGGACTAAAATGACTTCTATGAATGCAGGAAAAGGTACTGTTTCTCTTTGGGTAAGGAATCCAACCAGAAGATTGACTGGCACCAGTCCTTTATGAAAAGTTGTAAATGCCACATACAAAGCTGGAATGTATAAAGAAATCCAGAAGACCAAAAATCGGAGCGGCCGCACTAACTTATTCGATTCACTTTTAAAGAAATAGTCATCAGCAGATTGGAAGTATTGGATGAACACAGCCGGCGCAATAAGGCTGAAGGGAGTTCCATCCACTATTATGCATACCCTTCCTTCAAGGATTTCTGCAACAGCTACATCCGGTCTGTCCGTATTTAACACTAATGGAAAAATGGTCTTTGATTCCTTCTGCAAATACTCAGAAATATAGTTCGATGCAATGACGGAATCAAGGGAAATCTGTTCAAGCTTCCGATTGATTTCCTTTAAGATTTCTTGATCCACCATATTCTCCAAATAGACAAGGGACACAGTGGTCGACGTTTCTTTTCCATATAGCCGGTTTTCTACATGCAGCGCAGAATTCTTGAGATATTTTCTGATCAAGGCCACATTCACTGCCCGATTCTCAGTGAAGCCGATATCAGGTCCTTCAATGCTGCGCTGGCCTTTAGGATTAGATAAAGCCCGTTCCGCCCATTTCGTCGTATCCGCCGCAAGGATGTCATGAATGCCTTCAAACAAGATAATTGTCCAGCCATCTACGATTTTTTCTATCGCTTTCTTGGAATCCCTTAATGACTCAGCACCCGGCACCTGAAGCACAGAATGAATCAAATAAGGTATGAATAAGTCTTCATCACCCTTGGCAGGCTTTTGCAATAATGGCTCAATGATGTGATCCTTAATTGTATCTGTATCGACCGTTCCCTCTATATAAATCAAACAGGCTGAGCGCACGTCCCCAGCAAGCTTGATGCGTCTTGATTTCACATCCGAACTGTCCCCCAAAGAAGCAAGAATCCCTTTCACCCGTTCCTCTAAATCAACCGTATCAATCCAGCCCATCCTGATCACCCTTCGCCATATGTCAATAAGGTAGTATGCGCAAAAACACAAAAAAAATTCGGGTTGTGCCTGTCAGGTAACACTCCAGGTGACAGGCACCGCCCGAATTTTCTTGTTTCACAGCGATGTTTCACAGGGCTGCTTCAGTTGGTGTCGGCAGTCTCATTATTTAGGCACTCTAATACTCTTGAATTTCATAAAGTTTCTAATCCCAGGAATGACGGATGCACGCATCGTGACATCCCTTAAGAACAATTTCCATTGCGACTCAGGGAAAAAGTAGCTTGCGAACTTGCGGGCTGATTGTTGGATCTTAGTTACTTGGGGGACCATTAATGCGTTATATTCAGATAAAGCATCACTTATATTTCCTTCCCTGTCTAAACAGCGTGCCAGCGTATATGCCCCTGCCATAGCTAACGATGATCCTTGTCCTGCAACCAGCGATACACATCCGCAAGCATCACCAACGAGAGCCACACGTCCCTTTGTCCATGCCTGCATTTCAACTTGTGCCACTTCGTCAAAATAAAAGTCAGTGCTTGTTTCACCCTCTTGAAGGACATCAGGGATTACCCATCCCATATCTCCAAAATGTTCTTTTAATTCTTTAACGCCTTCTTCTTTTGAGTGATGACGAGATGAACTATCTTTCTTTGAAAAGAGGAAAAATGTTGCTATTCTATTTCCCCTGATTGGATAGATGCTGACTTGTCGTCCAGGCTCCGTGATCGTATCAAATGTATTCTTCAGATTAGTGTATTTATCTGTTTTATCAAACGTAAACGCCACAGTCTGATATCCCATTGAATGAACATATTTTGCTTCTTCCCCAAAAACAAGCTTTCGGACTTTCGAATGGATTCCATCTGCACCAACCAGTAAATCCCCCTTGAATGTTGTTCCATTCGAAAGCTCTGCAGCAACTCCATTTTCATTTTCCTGCAGTGATTCAATCGTTGTGCCGTATATAATTTCTACTCGATCTTTTATGCGTTCATAAAGAACCCGCTCGAGATCCCCCCTCATGAAATTAAAATGGCGCCCATTTAATAATTGGCGAAGGGATTGATATTTAAGTGAATATTTTTCTGACCCGTCAGCCCGCTTAACACTGAGAGCATCAATCGGATAATGAATCGTCTCCAAATCGCTTATCAAACCCATCTTCTCAGCAACATCGTAGCCTGCACCAAAAAAGTCCATCATATACCCTTCTGTCCGAAGCCCGGGAGCCTTCTCGATAATTCGAACCGAACAGCCTTCACGATCCAATTGATCCGCTAATGTTAACCCTGCAATCCCGGCACCTACTATAAGAACCTTCATATTATCATCTCTTTCTATAATGGTTTTTCAGTTCTACTCTTCTACTAATTTTCCAGAAAAAATAAATGCAATTTGAGTTTCCAGTTGAATCAACATTTGATCATAGGTCATTGCCTCATCATAAATAAAAAGCATCACCAGCATCATCACAGCGCCGTATAAAGCGTTGCTTGCCTCCTTGCTGTCAACTTGGATTCGAAAACAATCCGAATGCTCATCAATGATTTTTCCCACCCAGCCAACGAACTCCTGATCCATTCCAAACAAGCTGTTGCGAAGACTTATGGTTTCTTCCGTTTCTTCCGAAATTACATGAAAAATCTCTCGCCAAAAACTCTTCGGAAAACGATTAAAAACCATTGTGCTTCTCTTCATAAAACCAGAAAGGAGCTCAACGATATTTCCTTTATTGATTTCAATTTCCTGCTGCCCTTCAGCCTTCATTTGCTCCATATCATTTGCAAAAACCGCGAGCAAAAGCACCCCTTTAGAGGAATAATAATTATAAATGGTTCCTACCCCGACCTCAGCCAGTTTAGCTACCTCAGAAATCGTCGTTTGCTGAAATCCCTTCGTAGAAAACAGCTCGGCAGCTGCTTTTATAATTTTCATTTGATTTTCTAACTTTTTCTTTTCTCTCAAACTTTCCAATAGGTTCACCTGCTTCCATAAAAAATGAACGCATTCATAAATGAATACATTCATTTTATTCCTAATAAATTTCAATGTCAACATTTGCTCCAAGTAAAACTACAGGTGACAGGCACCGCCCGAATTTTCTTGTTTCACAGGATGTTTCACAGAGAAGAAATACTGTTAAAACGCCCCTCCATCATCAAATAAAAAAACCTTCCGCGGTGGAAGGTCCTTTCTGGATATATATTAATCTACAAGTTCATGGTAGGTTCACTTTCCATGAACCGACTACTTGGTTTTGAGATAGTTTTTTTCATATTATGGCGATATTAAAAAATTCCGCATTTTAGCTGACTTCTAATATCCTCATCCAGCTCTTTAATCATAGCTTCTTGATAATTTTCACCGATATTTCTTAGAGATTACAAACTCCGTAATTGGTAGTGTTATAAAAGCTAGCCCAATCACCATAACTAGCGGAATATTTCTTATATCATTAATGGAGGTCACTCTTTCTGACACAATCAAAACGATAACCATTAATCCAAGCAGTATGTCATAACTAATTTTTGAACTTACCAGAGTAATATGTTTTTCCAGCTCATCTTTTTTCCCCGCTCGCTTTCCTTCCCTATCCCCCCATGTCAACGAGTTAAATAAAAAACCAATACCTAAAAACAAAAAGAAAATTGTACTTACTTTGATCACGTCTTTCGTTATCCACTCATAAAGACCAAATCCCCCGATAGCCATAATGAGAATGAGAGAACAAATTACACTGATACTTTTTACAGTGGCCACGCATCATCAGTCCTTTCGTGTGAAATCAATCCAAATAAACCGGCTCCCCTGGATTTCGCATATGCTTAAACGCCATCAGGATCTGCGATTCCGTGTTTCTTTCTACAGACAGCGGTGGAAGACAATCTTCATCAAAGAAGTCCACTGCACTCGTCTCCATCCCTCCTTTTGCCTGCCCTCCAATGATTTCGCATCGAATGAACATCTTATAGACGTGATATGGCGATGGCGGGTGCGGGTGGCACTTTTTATCCAGCACCCCAATTAATTTGACTGGTCGCACGTCAAGCCCTGCTTCTTCCTTCACCTCTTTGACGACTACTTCACTCGGTGTCAGCCCTATGTCGCCCCATCCGCCCGGCAGCGACCAGGCACCATCCATTTTTTCTTTCACCAACAAGATTTTCTCATCCTTGAAAACCACTGCCCGAATATCGACCTTTGGTGTGGCATACCCGGTTTCATTCGCAAACAAATCCTTGATGACGGTTGTCTCCATTTCTGTTTGCTCTGCCAACATTTCCACGCTAATATTTCTTATCATTTCAAATCGTTCTATGTCATAAATATCTTTAGAATAGGTCAAACCTGCTTGTGCAATAGACTGCAGCTGCTTTGCCCATTCCAGCCATTTTGGTTCCATTTAGCTTCACCGCCGATTTTATTTATTGTTTATGCTGCTATATTAGAAGAATAAAACATTTGGAAAATTTTATGTTAAAATATAGAGAACTACTTACAGATCGGGAGTGTCTATGATGGAAAATAATACGGAAAAACAAATCCTAAATGAACTGCAAAACATATCCCATGCACTAAAAGAATTGAACAATAAACTAGAAGAAGACAAACCCTCATTCATCCTATGGGACATGCTCAAGTCACTGTTGATAGGTTTGTTCATAGTCGGACCAGGAATTGCAGTCGTATTTGGGATTTTCGCAATTATCTCTGCTAAGCTATAAGGTGCCTGTCACCACCCGAATTTTCTTGTTTCACAGCAATGTTTCACAGGCGCCCCCTGATAGCAGATTTCCCGCTCCACTACTTCCACAATACCTCTGTTTTCACAAATTGGTAATCCGAATTTCTTACCGTATATCGCTCGAATGGATTATCAGGGTACGATGCATTTCCATCAAATGCAGTGATTTCAGTGGTTTCCCCATGCTTCACCAATTGCGCATAGCTTCCGCCGGCTCCACCGATATTGGTAAAATGAAGCGTCATCGTATCGCCTGAAGTCCCATCCTTCACCAAACTCCATAAATCTCTTCGGTAATTCTCCCAAATCATATTCTTGGAAATCTCATTGTCTGTATTTTTATATGTCTTCTCCCAAAAATCGATTGCCTGGTCTATACTTCCCCAACTGTTTTCTTGCAGAGTAAATTCAATTGGCTGTCCATCGGGGACCGTTCCATCCGCTAAGTATTCTTCGTATGCCTGATCTTCAGCAGTGATCCCTTCAAGTGCACTGCCGTCCCCTGTTAGAAGCAACGCATGTTTCTTGTCATTCTGATTTTTTATCGTTACAACCGTATATCCTTTGGCATCCTTATTCTCAGCGACCTCATATGAAAAATCATTATTGTAATTCACGACAAGCTGACCATTGTGGAAATACCATGTGCTTGGAATTCCATCCTGTTGACCCTTCGCAAGCCAAACTCCCTCAACATCCTCACTTGCTTCCGCTTTATCCTGAAACTGAGAATTCTCTTTTTGCGAGGACCTTTCATCCGTTTTCACATTTGTCTCCGGAGTCACTGAGGCTCCCTCATTTGATTTCTGGCACCCGGTCAACACCATTCCAAGAAGAACAGCTGCGCATATCATCTTCTTCATTTACAATCACACCTTTGTTTCCTTATTTCCGTGGCTTCTCGAGATGTAACACTACAGGTGACTGTCACCACCCGAATTTTCTTGTTTCACAGCAATGTTTCACACGGCTCCCAAAGTCTTTCAAATCCGACCAGCTGAAAGTCGGGATCAATCGTGAGTTTATATATATCCGGCTTTGTCGTCTTCTCCCAAAAATCAAAGTCGAATTTCTCATCAAAATAACTCAAGGTACAGGTCATTATATTCCCATGGATGCCAATGGCGACTTTCTTTCCCTGATAGTTGGAGACCACGTCCTTTAAAGCACTGATCCCCCGCTCCTGCACCTCATGGTTAGATTCGCCGCCTGGATGACGGAAATGCGGATCTTTAAACACCTTTTTCATCGCTTCCAACGGGTCCTCGAAACGATAATCCCTCGCTGCCAAATCCCTTTCCCTGAAGCGATTATCTAACTCAATTTTTACATTCATCAATTCCGCCAGCCCCTCGACTGTTTGCCTCGCCCTCAGATACGAACTGGAAACGATATGATCGATTCCCTCATTCGCCATGATTTCTGTAATCCTCTGTGCATCCTGCCAACCCTTTTCGGATAACTCCCTCGTTTCCTCATTCTCTAATGAAAAAACGGAATGTGCATGCCTGACAAAATAAATCTCCGTATTCAATCCATTCCCCGCCTTTTTCTTTTTCCTTATTATACCTAAATAGCCATTATTTTTGGGTGAATATGGAAATATTGATAGTCTTCTACTTTCGGTATCCGAATTCGGGGATCTTCTAATTTTCCAAAATAAACAACTTTCTATAGAATATAAATATAATAATTTTCCAATTTTAAAAGGAGGTTTTCTCTTGCAGCGATACATATGCAAAACTTGTGGAGTTCAATATGGTGAATCAACCGAGGTGCCCGTTCATTGCTTAATTTGTGAGGAAGAAAGACAATATGTTGCTCCAACTGGCCAAACTTGGACCACTTTAGATGAAATGAAAAAAGAATCTTTCAGAAATGAAATCAACCTTGAAGAAGCAGGGTTATACAGCGTGAAAACAGTCCCTGAATTTGCAATCGGCCAGACAGCTTATCTCGTTCAGAATGATGGATTTAATCTTTTATGGGACTGCATCACTTTTCTCGACGAAAAAACAATCAATGAAATCAATAGATTGGGAGGGGTGGATGCCATCGCCTTATCCCATCCTCATTACTATTCCACTCAAGTGGAGTGGGCGGAAACATTTGATGCACCGATTTATATACACGAAGACGACCGGGAATGGGTGACTAGAAAAAGTGATTACATTGTTTTTTGGTCCGGTGAATCTCTGGAATTGCATAATGGATTAACCATTCACCGTCTGGGTGGCCACTTCAAAGGCGGTGCCGTACTCGAATGGAAAGCAGGATACGACGGCAAGGGAATCTTGCTATCCGGTGACATCATTCAGGTTGTGGCTGACCGGGAATGGGTGAGCTTTATGTACAGCTATCCCAATTTGATCCCCCTTCCAGCCTCAAAAGTAAAAGAAATGGCGGCAGCAACGGCAGGATTCAAATTCGAACGGCTCTACAATGCCTTCCACCGCGTTGTGAAAGAAAACGCCAATGAAAGAGTACAAAAATCTGCGGAGCGATACGTGAAGGCTTTGGAAGGTCGGTTGTTTGATACTTAAAAGGTGCCTGTCACGCCCCGAATTTTCTTGTTTCACGGCATCTATGTTTCACAGACCATCAGACATCTAAAAGGCCAGCCCCCTTTGCGCTTATCTACTGCTGCTCGGAGGGGCTGGCCACTTATATGGGGTGGGACAACAAACCTGTCCCTCTGTCCTACACTTAATAAAGTCTATCTCTATATCCTTCTTCTAACCTGTTATGTATTTCTTCCACACTGCTGTCAGATAGCTTGGCATGTTCAAATAGCATCTTGGCGGCGGAAGGCAATTCGTTCTTGGCCGCCCAAGTGTCAGGTTCCCATAATCCCGAACGTCTGAATGCTTTCGCACAATGGATGAAGCATTCTTCTACTTCTACCCCGATGCCTAATAGCGGCACCTTGTCTCCTACAGCCATTTCCTTCAGCAATTCCTCATCTTTTACAATTGTGGCAGTGCCATTCACCCGAAGCGTTTCACCGAGCCCAGGAATTAAAAAAAGCATCCCGACCTTAGGATTCACTAAAATATTTCTCAATGAATCTATTCTTTTATTCCCAGGTCTTTCTGGTATAACCATCTGTCTTTCATTAAGTACATGTACAAATCCTGGTTTGTCCCCTCTCGGAGAAGCGTCGCAATAGCCACTGTCATCCGATGTAGACAGTACTAAAAATGGCGATTGTGAAATAAATTCAATGCAATTGTGATCCAAATAGGTGATCACTTTCTTTCTCACTAATTCACTTGACGAGCCGACTATCGCCCGCAGTTCTGCTTCTGACTTTACTAAACTCCCAAATCTATTCCCCTTCGTCAAAACACACTCACTCCCTTACGGATATAAAACTAAATCAACGCCTTTTTACAACAACCGTCCCTACCCCAAGCAGCATAAATATCATTAATAAATAGATGCTCAAAGCCCCCACTTCTATCGTCCTCACACCACTCGCAAACAAAATACAGACAAGAAGCATGCTCCCAATCAGGACAACGTACAGTGAAATGGCATAAAAGTTCTTGATATTCATCCACGTTCTTTCATCTACTTCAGGAACGTTGTTGGTCTTCCGCATTTGACGGAACTTCCCCACTCCCATTACAATTCCGATTCCTGCAACCGATCCTCCAAGTCCAGCCACCATCGTTCCCACAGGCAAGCCAGGGACAAATAATTTTCCAAAAAACAATCCTATGCACACCCCGCCAATAATCACAGCTGCAATTATAATAGACCCCCACTTTTTCATCTTACTCCTCCTCAAGCTTGAATAGTTCGTCAATGCCGACGCCAAAGTACTTAATCAACTTTAATGCTAATTCTAAGCTGGGATTGTATTTATGATTTTCAATTGCATTAATCGTCTGCCTCGTGATTTGCAGGTCCTCCGCCATCTTCCCCTGGCTGATTCCCTTTTCCAAACGGAACTCTTTAATTCTGTTCGCTACATTCAAATGGAATATCCCCTTCAATTAGTATGTAAAGATATCTTTACATATAGGATAAAATAAAAAACCATCAATGTAAAGATATCTTTACGCTGTTGGTTTTTAAAATTTAGTATTTATTTTCACCTGGATACAAAACTCCAATAATGACAATATCGTTTTTTTCTATAGTAAAGTAAATTTGGAACTTCTTAATAACAATCCTTGAAATTCCTTTAAATTTGCCAAATTCCTCTGTATAAGCTTTTCCAAAGAGAGGGTTGCTTAAGAAATCCTCTGTTTCCAAAACTAGTTGAGAAATAAAATCAAAAGTTTCTTCAGGTGTAAACCTTTCACTTCTATACCCAATTAGCTTTTCTCTCACAGCCGGAGTCCAAATCACTTTTCTGGTATCCATTACTTAAAATCCTTCTCCGAAAGTGATTTTAATAACTCCGAAGTAGTCATACCAAGCCCTTTTTTGTATTGCTCTCCACTTTCTTTAAACATCATTTCAAGCTGCGGATTTTTCATAACATCTTCTTCTATTGACTGGTTTTCTTCCTCTTGAAGAACAAGTGTAAACTGCCCCTTACCCGGAATAGAAAATTGCATCACTGAATTTTCGCGATTCATCTCATTAATATACTTCATGAGTTCCTCTGAAGATAAAACTTTATTCATTTTATCACCACCGATTGAGGTTTACTTATTTACATTTTATCACAAACCTAAAAACCAAGGAAATCTGTTAAATGGTGCCTGTCACCCCCCGAATTTTCTTGTTTCACAGCAATGTTTCACAGACGATCCGATACCAAGAAATCGCCCTCCCACTACTGGTTCAGCCCGATCACCAACAATTCACAGCACCTAAACTGGGACAACAAACCTGTGAACTATACCCCGGATAACGGACACTGATAAAAAAGGGCCCCTTATCCGGGGCTTTTTGTGTTTCAATAGAATTAATGAAATGGACGGAGGTTTTTAATATGAAGAAGAAGCTTTATAGTGAATTTGAGAGGAAAGAACTGAAGAAGAATCCGAATATCACAAATGTTTCTGAACACATGGTTTCCTACAGCCCTACGTTTAAAATAATCGCGGTCAAGCAATATCTCAACGGGAAGATCCCCTCACAAATCTTTATTGAACACGGTATTGACCTTGAAATGATTGGAAAGGATCTGCCAAAACGGTGTCTCCACCGCTGGAAGAAAACATTTGAGCGTTATGGTGAGGAAGGATTCCTTACGGAACGCAGAGGGAAAGGAAACGTTGGTCGATCATCTTCAAAACCCCTCTCCCCTGAAGAACAATTGAAGAAAGCAGAGGCAAGAATTAAATTCCTGGAAGCAGAAAACGAGTTCTTAAAAAAGCTAGAGGTTCTAGAAAGGCAGGCGTTGAAGAAGAAACGATATTAAGAAAGTCCGAAAAGTTTTATCTGATTGATCAAACGGTCCAAAAACACGGGTTACAGAGAGCTGTTACCTATTTGTGTGAACTAGCAGGAGTAAGCAGAAGTGGTTATTACGATTGGGTGAACGCTGCTCCTAAGCGTGCGAAACGGGAAGAACAAGATGAAGTAGATATCGTTTTAATTAAAGAAATTTTTGAGAAGAAAGATAAAAAAGCTGGTGCTCTTCAGATTAAAATGACAATGGAGAATGACCATTCAACCGTCATGAATCATAAGAAGATCAGACGACTAATGGCTAAATATCATCTAATTACAACGATTAGAAGAGCTAACCCTTATCGGAAAATGTCTAAGGCAACAATCGAACACCACACCTGTCCGAACCTGTTGAATCGTGAATTCAATCAAAATGAACCAGGCAAAGTACTCCTAACCGATATTACGTATCTTTATTATGGGAAGGGACAAAAAGCATATTTATCATGTGTGAAGGACGGTGCGACGAAGGAAATTGTCGCTTATCATCTATCCTCCTCCTTGGGAATGGATATCGTTTATAAAACCCTAAAAAAATTAAAGATGGCAATAGGGAAAACCTTTCACTCAGAAGCCATCTTACACTCCGATCAGGGAGTTCATTATACTAATCCCCAATTCCAACAAAGGGTGAAGTCGCTTGGATTAACCCAATCAATGTCACGCAAAGGGAACTGTTGGGACAATGCCCCAATGGAGAGTTTCTTTGGACACTTCAAGGATTGGGCAGAGTACAAATCATGTAAGAATTTAAGGGAAGTCCGCAAGGAAGTGGATCGGGTAATAGAAGAATATAATCACCATCGTTATCAATGGGGCTTAAATAAAATGACCCCGGTTCAATACCGGAGTCACTTATTAGCAGCCTAGGCTCTTTTTTTATACTGTCCGAATATGGGGGCACAGTTCACCTGTCCCCCCGTCCCATTTGTTTACCCGTCCCTTTATTGGGAAAACCATTATTTATACCCTGTCATTACACACCTTTTTGATTTGTGATTTTCCCAAAACCACTGACCTCGTTAGTGTGTTACTATCTTCATAGATTAAATGATTAAAAATTAATAATTTTCAGTTATTTAATCCATAATATTTTTCAGGAGGTGGATGAATTGAAAATCAAAGCTAAAAAGGTTGAGCAAGTTCAAACTACTGGTTTCTGTGGACCAGGTCAATTACACTGCTAATTGTAATTTTACTTAACAGCTATAATACCAATCATATAGGGACAAATCCTTTGGGAGATGTCCCTATTCCTAATTAAAGATAAGGAGATCAATTATGACCACTTTACCAAAATATAAAGTTGTACACCCTTTTTACCATTCAAAGCCCGGAATTCTTCGACTTGGGGATATGGTTGATTTTTCTTTTGAGATAGAGGATGCAGATGGCTGCATTAAGCAGCTGGTAAGCTATTTAGATGGCAATCACACAATAGAAGAAATTTACGAAAGACTGATGAGAGATTTTCCTTCCTTAACCATTGAAGATGTTTCCGATGCAGTGGAATCAATAGATGAACTTGGATTTTTATATGACGAAAGCGAAGAAAAATCCATTGCTTTAACAGCTGATGAAAGAAAACGCTATAAAGGAAACTTGAATTATTTTTCTTTTTTTTCAAATTTAGCTGTACCACCATCCCATTTTCAACAAAAGCTGAATGAAGCAAACGTTACAATTTTGGGCATGGGCGCATTTGGCTGCAGTATCCTATTCAATCTTGCTGGCCTTGGCGTCAAGAAAGTTAGAATAGTAGACTTTGATCACGTTGAGCTAAGTAATTTAAATCGCCAAATGCTTTTTAATGAACAGGACTTAGGAAAGTTAAAAGTGGATGCCGCTAAAAATTTCATGAATAGCTTCTTTTCTGAAATGGAAATTGAAGCAATCAATAAAGAAATTTCTTCACAGGAAGATGTAGAAGAATTAATTAGCGGAAGCGATGTCGTAGTCGTATGCGCAGACCAGCCTCCTGCAGCTATACAAAGATGGATAAACAAGGCTTGTGTAGAAATGAATATTCCATTCTTTGGTGGAGGCATCAATTTAACAATGGGTTCCCTATTTGGAGTCATTCCCGGTGAAACCGCTTGCTTAGATTGCGATTTATATCAGCATGGTCAAATGTCCAACGATATTCCTTCTATTGTGGAGCGTTTCTTTGAAACGAACTTTATTCCACCCAATAATGCCATTGCACCAAACTTGATGATAATAACAGGTATGGTTGCGGCAGAGGTTATGAATTATATCACTGGAATGGATAAACTTATTTCCCCTGGAAAATCGATTCGCTTTGATTTTCGAACAATGGAAAAGAAAGTTCTTCGTGAAATTCCAAGATATGAAGAAAATTGTCCTACTTGCGGAAAAGGGGTTGGATCTTCACCGATCTTCGAAGCATTTAATAACAGTGATTTCATTCGAAAACCTGTAAAAAGATAATTGAGGTGACAATAATGAATTTGTCAAAAGACAGTACAGTTAGAATGCTGCCCCTTCGACAAAGACGAGAAAATGAAGAGGAAATCCTCATTGGCCGACCAGATGTCAGTCTGTACATACTCTTACCTATTCCGGGTGTACAAATTATTGAAATGCTTGATCAAGGGTATACCATTGGACAGGTAGAAGAAGAAATGGAAAAAATCTTAGGAGAGTATGTGGATGTTGTTGATTTTGTAAATGACTTAATCCATGAACATCATTTTGTTCATACTGTAGATGGAGAAGTGATTCTCGAAACGACCAACATCAAGGATCACTTTCCTTGGATTTCCGAGAAAATCGGAAACTTCTTCTTCAATAAGTATGCTTTTATTTTATATGCGCTTCTACTTTTAAGCGGTACAGCACTCGCTATTAGTGATTCTTCTTATTTCCCATTATATACTGACATCTTTGCTTATGACTCGTTAACCATTTCCTTAGTGCTGTCAGTATTTTTTGGTTGGTTCTTTTTGTTTCTTCATGAAATGGCACATTTAATGGCTGCCCGTTCTCTAGGTATAGGAAGTAGGATCGGCCTAAGTCACAGATTGATTTTTATGGTTGCTGAGACGAACATGTCCAATATTGTCCTCCTCCCCCATCATAAAAGATATCGGGCATTTTTAGCTGGGATGGCATGGGATGGCGCTTTTTTCGGAATTGGAATTTGGCTGCAATTCCTATCCTTTCATAATTATCTACCTATTCCAAATGAAGGAATAGCGTTTATAAAAATGATTAATTTGATTTTCCTAATGAACATTTCATTCCAATTTATGATATTCATGAAAACAGATATTTACTATGTGATTACCACCTATTTTAAATGCAACAACTTGCTGGACAACACCAAACTATATATGAGGAATCTAATATTTAATAATAATGATCAGAAAAAAGAAGAATGGGCCTATGTGTCAGAGCATGAAAAGAAAATCATTACAAGAGGCTATGCTTGGTTCTTTCTTTTAGGAGCAGTATGGGCCATTCTATTTTTTACAATTTATAACTTAAGACAGTTAATCGAATTTATTGTTCGTATAATCAAAAACATTAGTGATTACCCTATACTCTCATGGCCCTTTGCAGATGGAGTCCTATTGATTACATTGGCCCTAGTTCCAATAGTGGGTGTACTCTGGTCCTGGATCCGCACTTCCAAAATTCGCAGAAATCAGCATCTCCAAAGAAGTGTTTCTTAATTAAAGAAAAGGAATTTGGGAAAACTCTGATTCAAATCACCCAATCATCGCTCCATCCTTAGAACTATTTTCCCAATATTTTATAAAGGAAATCCTTAACTTAAGTAGAATTATCTAGAAAAGGAAAAATTAAAGGATGGAATGCGATTGAAAACCGGTGATAAGATAAGATTCTTTCGGATTACCCAAAAGAAGACACAAGAGGAACTATCTGCAGGAATTATTTCGAATTCTTACCTTTCTAAAATTGAAAATAACCAAGCACTCCCTAGCGATGAGGTTTTATTACTACTCAGCGAACGTCTTGGTATTTCATTGCAATCAAACTCGGAAAAATTTTTAAGTGACATTTCAGCATGGTATAAAAGCATCACCGATCGAGATAAAGTTTTAGCTTCTTCTCTATTCGACGAGTTGGAAAGCCAGATAGACCTTCTGGATGATTCAACAGTTCTCATTTACTTCACTTTGGTCAAATTTCGCTACTATCTGTTGACAGAGGATACGTCCAGGCTGCATGAAACATCCCAGTATTTGATGAAACTTCGAGAACTGTTTAATGAAAAAATGGAATATTACTACCTTAAATTTACCGCTATATATTTTTATTCTTTAAGCCAATTTAATGAAGCACATAATTACTTAAATAATGCAGAACCATTTTTATTGAAAAATGAACTGGAAAAGTGGGAAGAAGCTGATTTTTATTTTTTCTTTGGGTTAGTAGCAAGCAGAATGTATCAGGACATTCTAAGCATCGAATATACTCAAAGGGCCTTAAACAATTATCAGGCAGATTATGCGTTAGAACGCTGCGCAGACTGCCACCTTCTTCTCGGAATCGCTTATAAAAATATTAAAGAGTATGTGAAATCAGAAGAAAGCTATTTAACGGCAAGGAAAATCGCATTTTCACTTAAGGTTGAAAACTACTATAAGGGTATTATCGAACATAATCTTGGAAACCTCTATTCTATCCAAGGGAAATCCTGTCTAGCCATTAAACATTTTTCAAAAGCTTTTACTTTTAAAAAGCACGGTCCTATCAATCCTCAGTTGATCACACTATATTCTTTAGTTAAGGAAAATTATAAGCTTAAGCAATTTAATAAAGTGGAGAAATGGTTAGCGATAGGGCTAGAAAAAATAAATGGATTAGAATCTGATTACTATGAATTCTTTCTTCACTTTAACGTATATAAATTCGAACTTATGAAAGAAAAAGATTCTTCCTATGAAGAATTCATGAAATTGAAAGTGATAGATTTTTTTGTAAATACAAATGATCATGAACACATAGCCTTATACTCCGAGTACCTGGGACAGCATTTTGAAAATAAACATTTTTATAAGCAAGCTGCGAAATATTATGCACTAAGCAAAAATGCATTATGGCAGCTAATATAAAATTAGAAGAGGAGATCTTTCAATGAAAAAATTATTATTTTCTGCTTTCGCACTATTAGTAATTGGGGCTTTTGCTGCTAACACAATCCATGAAACAGCAGCAGCTGGCGATGATTATCCACCATATAAAAGCTTTGAATATAATGGCTAATAACCACAAGGACTCCAATATTGGGGTCTTTTTTCTTTACTCAATTTGAAAGGATTCTTTTAAATGAAACAAGCAGAATTTACTTTTTATGGTATTATGATCATAATAATGCCTTTAGCAAACCCCGCAGTTTAATAGCATATGAGAATTAACAATAAAGATAATCATAAAGGAGTTAGAGAGATATGGAACTTACTATTAGGAGAAGAACGGAAGAAGATATCAATGAGTTCATTACTTGGACTTATGAGGGAAAATACTCTTTTTATGATAACAATATTCAAGAGGAAAAAATTGAAGGATTTAAGGAAAGTGTTAATTCAGAAAGAGCATTTTCAGTTATTGACGAAAATGAAAATTTAATAGGGAATTGCGAGTTTTTTGATGTTGAGGATGATGGAGATTTAATAGTAGCAGTTGGTGTTCAAATGAAGCCCTCAATAACAGGTAAGGGGTATGGTTCAAGGTTTGTAAAAGCGATCATCGAACAAGGAAGAGAACTATTAAATTTTAACCATTTGGAATTAGCAGTAGTAGACTTTAATGAGCGAGCAATAAGAACATATGAAAAAGAAGGATTTATTAAGAAAGGCGAATTCCAAAATGAAATAAGAGGCAATAGATATAACTTTATTATTATGGCTAAAGATTGGGAATAGATCTTTTTTGTTATTAGCCATTGTAGGATCGTCTTTTATATCTTTGACGCAATAAAAAAAGACGAACTATAAGATTACCACTCCCCTCTCTTATTAACTTGTTTTACTCGTGTTTGGGTGAGTCAAAACGAGATTAACAAGAAGCCTTCCAACATCCATAATCCTTTCTTAAAGAGTACTTAATCCCCTGTCAGAAGGATGTCCTCTATACGAAAAGAGCTTTTAAGCCAGCAGGAAAAACACCCATACTGGGACAACAAACCTGTCCCCCCGTCCCACAAAAAAAGGATTATTCACCCTTTTTCGCGAAATTACTACATATATCGGAAGGGGGATTTTATGAAGACACCTATTGCAAAGCGCATTCCACATCCTCATGAGCTTCATGGGGATGTACGCGAAGATGATTATTATTGGCTGAGGGACCGCGAGAATCCTGAGGTCATCGCTTATTTAGAAGAAGAAAATCGTTACTACGATGAAGTGATGCACAAACTCGAAGATCAAACTGAACTCATCTATCAAAAGATGGTGGATCGCGTTCCTGATTCGGAAATGAACGTGCCCGTGCAGCACGGCAATTATTTCTACTATTCTGTTTTGGACAAAACAAAACAGTATCCAGTCTATGCACGCAAGAAGGCAGTAAGCCGCGACCTTCTTTCAGAGGCAAAAGAAGAAGTGGTTCTTGATCTGAATGAACTGGCCACAGATGATGACTACTTAAGCGTAACGCTGCAGCGCATCAATACGGATCAAACCCGCCTTGCTTATTTGGAAAATCGGGATGGAACTGATCGCTACACCATCCACATCAAGGATCTGGAGACAGGCGAGCTCCTGCCTGACCGCATTCCTGATGTCTTTTTATACGAAAGCATGGAATGGAGCCGGTGCGGGACCTACATATTCTACACGACCGTGGATGAAAGTCAGCGCCCCTACCAAATGTGGCGCCATCGGTTGGGGAGCGGCGCAGATCAGGATGAACTCATTTTTGAAGAAAAAGACACCACATATTCAATCGGCATCGCCAAATCGCAAAGCGGAAAATTCATTCTTCTTACTTCAAGATCAAAAACGACGAGTGAGATTCATCTGCTGGACGCGGATTCTCCGCTATCTCCATTGCAGCTTCTGGATGAACGCCGTGAAGGAATCGAATATGATGTCGAGCATTGGGGAGATGACCTGCTTATCCTGACAAATGAAGGGGCACTCAATTTTCAGCTCCTCCGCTCTCCTCTCAATGACCTTACTTCAAGGGAAAATGTCGTTGCCTATAAGGAAGAGCGCTACCTCCAATACATGTATCCGTTCAAGGACAAGCTGCTGATTTTTGGCCGCGAGAACGGACTGACGCAAATCTGGATGCTGAACGGGGATGAGTTAGAGCCTATCGAATGGGATGAGCCGATCTACACGGTTTCTATTGTATCCGGACAAAGCTTTGAGGCATCTGAAGTTTTAATCCAGTATGAATCCTTGCTTACACCCAAAACGACTTACGGACTGAATTTGCACACCGGGGAAAAACAGTGCTTGCAAGTGGCTCCAGTCAGCGGAGAATACGATCCTTCCCGCTTCCGTCAAGAACAGCTATGGGCCGAAGCCGAGGATGGAGTCAAAGTCCCGGTGACAATCGTCTACCGTGAAGGGGCTCTGGAGTCAGGTCCTGCACCATTGATTCTGCATGCGTATGGATCATACGGAGCAAACAGCAATCCGCACTTTAGTCCATATCGTCTGCCAATGCTTGAGAAAGGAATTGTGTTTGCCACAGCACAGGTTCGCGGTGGTTCCGAAATGGGGCGAAACTGGTATGAAGATGGAAAAATGAAGAACAAGCGAAACACATTCACCGATTTCATCTCTGCTGCCAAAACACTGATTGAAGAAGGATACACAACCTCAAGTCAAATGGCTGCACGCGGCGGCAGTGCCGGCGGTCTGCTCGTTGGCGCGGTTGCGAATATGGCCGGCGATCTATTCAAGGTCATCGTTCCTGAGGTACCTTTCGTCGATGTCGTTACTACGATGCTTGATGCCACAATTCCTTTGACCACACTTGAGTGGGATGAGTGGGGAAACCCTCAGAAAGAAGACGACTATTTCTACATGAAGTCCTATAGCCCTTACGACAATGTGGAAGCGAAAGACTATCCGCATCTGTATATTACAACAGGCTTGAACGATCCGCGGGTCGCTTATTGGGAGCCGGCAAAATGGACTGCACGCCTAAGAGCTTTGAAGACGGATGACAATACCCTTGTCCTCAAAACAAACATGGGCGCCGGTCACTTCGGGGCATCCGGCCGATTCAGCCAGCTAAAAGAATCAGCTGCCTGCTATGCCTTCATCCTTGATAAACTTGGCGTCAGCGCTGAATAATTACATGAAAACCCCCGGGTAACCCGGGGGTTTTGGTTTGCAGACAAAATAGAGCCTGCCCTCCAGTGTGATAATAAACTGGGAGGCAGGCTCTTTATCTTGGTGGGGTGGGACACTAAACCTGTCCCCATGTCCCTACTCTGACAAATCGAATTGATCAAGCAAGTCACGGACTTCGTCTGTTGATTTTGTGTTCATCAGCTGGTTTCTTAGTTCACTTGCTCCCCGGAATCCTTTGACATAGATTTTAAAGAAGCGATGAAGGGCTGTGAATTTCCGAAGCTGATATTGGTCATGGAGATCGAGATGCATTCTTAAGAGATCCAGTAATTCCTTACTGCTGTGCTCTCTCGGTTCTTTTTCAAAAGCGAATGGGTTGTGGAAGATTCCTCGTCCGATCATGACGCCATCCACACCATATTGCTCCACGAGCTTCATGCCCATTTCGCGGTCTTCAATATCCCCGTTGATTGTCAACAGCGTATCCGGCGCCACTTCATCACGGAGTTTTTTGATCTCAGGAATCAGCTCCCAATGCGCATCTACTTTACTCATTTCATTCCGTGTACGCAAATGAATGGAAAGATTCACGATATCCTGCTCCAACAAGTGTCTGAGCCAGCCTCTCCATTCATCTACTTCCGCAAAGCCAAGACGCGTCTTGACGCTGACGGGCAATCCTCCTGCTTTTGCAGCCTGGATCAACTCAGCTGCCACTTCCGGACGGCGGATCAGTCCGCTCCCCTTCCCGTTCTGCGTCACATTCGGGACAGGACAGCCCATATTGATATCGATTCCTTTAAAGCCAAGCTCCGCCATACCGATGCTCATCTGACGGAAATATTCAGGCTTGTCCCCCCAGATATGCGCGACAATCGGCTGTTCATCCTCCGTAAACGTCAAACGTCCGCGTACACTTTGGATCCCGTCCGGATGGCAATAGCTCTCCGTGTTCGTGAACTCCGTAAAAAACACATCAGGTCTCCCTGCTTCACTTACAACATGACGAAACACAACATCCGTCACATCTTCCATTGGTGCTAATATAAAAAATGGCCGTGGCAAATCACGCCAAAAATTTTCTTTCATAATGAAATTCCAATCCTCTCATTAAGGGATGCAAAAAATGCTAATCCCAAAATTAAAAAGCAGGATGTCTCTGCTCCATTTACACTTATACCACGATTAGGCCATTTTTATCAAACCCATTGCATAAAAAAAGCGCCCGATCCCAACGCGGTCATTACACAAATGGGACCAGGCATCTTAATTCAGTTAAGGCAAACGCTTATCCTGCATCAATTGAAGAAAAGATTGGTAGTCCGCATTTACTTGATCGGCATAGTTCCTCGCTAAATCCACCACATTCGTCTTGAATTGCGGCCATACGTCAATGGCTTGCAGTGCTCCGTCTTCAAAGTTATAGGAGATGAATTGACTTTGATAATCCCGGTCTGCTCGAGCGTGTGCATAGGCAAGTGCCTGCGCAGAATACTTTACAAAGCTGTCGAGATCCGATTTCTGCTTAAAGTCGGCAGGATCCAACCCATGTTTATAAGGAGAAATCCTCCGGACGAGATACGATTTATTTTCCCCGGTCAATACGCCCAGATGGTCATCCACCTGGTCCTGCAGCCCTTTATAAGCTACCCGTGCTGTATCGGCTGGACCACTTAATGGACTATTGTATAGAGTCGCATCCGTCATAGGATTGACGAACATATTCGGTTTCCTCTCTTCTTTAACTTCTAAAATCTGGTCGTCATCTGCACTGCTTGTTGACCCTTCGATCAAGACATAATACTTATCCACTCCTAAACTTCCAAGGCCTGAGTGGAGGCGTCGGGCGCGGTCTTTCACATCGAAATAATGCGAATCCCAGCTGCTGACTTTATCGGAAATATCCTGCACGTAGGAAGGCCAATCTCCTTGCAAGTCCACTAAGTCCATGCTGTTTACCGCCGACAACTCGGGATTGGACAGATCGAATTGGCGGTTCCCGCTGCTATTGATGACTGTCCATTTATCCAATGCATGTGAAGCACTTCCGTTTATGACGTCATCCATTTGGTCATCGATAAATCCTGTCACGGTTGCCTTATCCATTTTCACCTGCGTTTCGCCGGCATTTCCATTCACACTTGCCAGCGTATTCTGATACTCAGTCAGAAAGGACGATGCCAAATCATCGGCTTCTGATTGAGACAAACTCCAGCTCAATTGGTCTTTCAACAGATAAATGCTGGTCGTATAGCGCAGCAAATCCCAATAAAATGGTCCTATGTATGAATCATCAAAGTCATTAAGGTCAAATACTACATCCCCTTCGTCGTTGTCAAAGAATCCAATATTCTGAGTATGAAAATCTCCGGAAAGCCACGTGTTAATATTTTGGGTTGTCGTCCATTCATTTGGGATGGCAATCGTCCCATTATCGAGGTCTTGATAGTAGAGAAAGTTCGTGGCACGGTAAAAAGCAAACGGTGAATCTTCCATCGCCTGATACTTTTCCGTTTTCACTGAATCATCCGATATGTAGGCATTGGCATTCGAAATTTCCTGTTGCAGATGGTCTGTCCGCGCAGAACTATTGGTCATGGCCAATCCTATTTTAGGTCCGGCCATAAGAAGAACCGTCATACTAATACTCGCTAAGGCAATTCGCTTCATGAAATGGTAAACTCCTTTTTGATTGGTTTCAACTCTTCAAAGAAACCCTATCACAGAAAGGATCATTCCTTTTCTTTTTTACATAAAATTTACGGTAAATATAGGAGGCATTAACACTTCATCCCATGCGTATTAGCAAAATGGCCCGTAAAGCAAAAAAGCGCCCGAACCCCCGCGTAATTTTTGGGGTTCAGGCACCATTTAAACTTCTAATCAGTCTCTCAATCTTGTTGCATAAGGATAAATTGGATCTTTCAAATGAAATTCATACGTCTCTCCATCCACAATTCCCACTACTTTGCCGCTGTCGTAAAGATCGAGCATGAATCCAGCCATTTCTTTTGCTGTATGGTATTTCGGAAGAAGTCCTTCGAATTTAACATTCTCCTCGAGGTCATTGGAAACTTTGGCAAATTCCGTTTCCGTTGCAGCTGGTGCCAACACTTTTGCTTGCATCTTTGCACCTTTTTCTTTTAATTCATGTGCAAGACCTTCTGTAAATGCACTGACATAGAACTTAGAAGCGCAATAAGTGATCGCATTTCCGATTATTGTGTAGCCCCCGCCGGAAGAAACGTTGATTACCTGCGTTCCTTCAACATTAGAATAATCGCGGACATAAAGAGACGTTAAAATCGTCAATGCTTCAATATTCAAATTCAGCATCGTCTCAATCTTTGTTAAATTTTGTTCGCCAATCGATGCGAAATTACCGAACCCGGCATTATTAATCCACGTTTCAATATCGTACTCTTTTAGGTCTTCATAAAAAGCATGAACATTTTTCGTATCAGACAAATCAACCGTTTTGATGACGACATCCAACTCAGCGTTGTCTTTCGCAATTTCAGATTTCAGTTTTTCAAGTTCCTCTGTTCTGCGTGCCGCAATGACTAAATTTTTCCCGCGCGCCGCAAATGCTAGTGCTGTCTCATAACCAATCCCAGAACTAGCACCTGTAATGACCGTATATTTCTTCATTTCGATTCCTCCTATTATTTCAGTTAAAAAATTACGTACATTTGATCTTTTCAATTTTCATTTCTCTCAATGATAATATACCCAAAAACTCCGGTAATCAAAAAAAACGATGTGCCCGTAACATTAAAATCCGGTCTTCTAGCAGAAACGCTTGTTGTTCTAGCAAAAAACATTCGAGTTCTAGCAAAACATAATGAACTTCTAGCAAAATCCGGATCAATTCTAGTAATTCATCAAATCCATTGGCGTCCACTTGCTGGAGCTGCAAAGAATTTCACTCAAATAGGAGGCACCAATTCCCATGGTTGCCTCCCCTCCTCATTTATGAAATCAAATTTCCATTTCCCAGCGTTCTTTTTGCGTCTGCTTCAATTGTTTTTCCGTTTCTTCCGGATATACTGTCCGGAATTTATGATTGTCCGCCGGGATGATTTCAATCATCTTTTGGATCATATCTTCAGGATCGAACTGGTCTTCCAGTCCTTTCTGCTGCTCCAAGATGTCTTCTTTTCGGGTGAAATTCTTCTCGTCGTCGAACCACTTCCAGATTTCTTCCCCGGCCCGCTTATTAAATCCGGTTTCGAATGCACCTGGATTGATGGTTGCCACATTCACCCCGAACTCTTCAAGCTCGGATTTCATGGTTTGGGCAATCCCTTCGATGGCATGTTTGGTTGCCGTATATGGGCCGACATAAGGTGTGGCGGAAATCCCGGCCATGGAGCTCATGAACACAATTTTTCCGCTTCCTTTTTTCACAAGCTTTTGCGCCGCCAATTGAACCGTTTCAAGGGTGGCAAAGACGTTCACTTCAAAGAGCGCGCGAAAACGGTCCATCGGCACTTCCGCAAGCGGTCCCCCTTCATTGATGGCTGCATTAGCCACAAAGACATCAAAATCATACTGCAATATCTGCTCGCGGTCCCGCTCATTCGTAATATCCAGCTTGAATACCTCTATATCCAATCCCCGTTTTTCCGCTTCTCTCATCAGGTCCGTTTTTTGAGAAGTAAGCTCGGTTGTCGCAATGACGCGATGGCCATTCTTAGCAAGGCCAAGTGAAGCTCCTCTTCCGAGACCGCTCCCTGCACCTGTGATGAAAATCGTTTTACCCATTGTGAAAGTCCTCCTTGGAAATCTATTTTAATATAATCTTCCCTTTAACAGATTCGGCAAACTTTTTCATTAAGGTATGCTCCTCACCGAAAGCCTCTTAGTTGATATCTTTTTGCAGAATACTATAATAGGAGAAAAAACAACGAGGTGAAGAACGTGAAAATTGGTCTGATCGGATTAGGAGATATCGCAAAGAAAGCCTATCTGTCTGTTCTTGCTGAAAAAGAAGGCATTGAGCTCGTGCTTTGCACGCGAAATGTAGAAACGCTTGAAAAGCTTGGAGATAAATATCGTATAGAAAAAAGAGTCCAGACAGTGGATGAACTGATTGCCGAAAACATTGACGCAGCCTTCGTCAGTACGGCTACAGAGGCACATTTCGAGATATCGGAAAAGCTTCTTGAAAACGGCATCCATGTGTACATAGACAAGCCGATTTCCTTGAACTTCAAGGAAACGGAACGAATCGTACAGTTGGCGAAAGACACCGGGAAGATTGCCATGGTCGGATTCAACCGGCGCTTCATTCCTAAGGTGAAAGAACTGAAAGATTATGGGAAACCAAGCTTCCTGTTGATGCAAAAAAATCGATTCGCTGCACCGGACGAGCCACGGAGGTTTGTCGTCGAAGACTTCATCCACGTCGTCGACACCCTGCGTTTCCTGATGGATTCAGAAGTAAAGGACGTCAAGGTTCAATCCCTTAAAAAAGGAGACCTCCTCCATCACCTCGTCATCCAGCTCATCGGTGAGGACTGCACGGCGGTCGGCATCATGAACCGGGACGGCGGTGTGACGGAAGAAATCATTGAATACTCTGCAGGAAACCATAAATACGTCGTGGACAGCCTCGTCGAAACGACCCATTACCATAACAAAGAAACAAGCATTTCCTCCTTTGGCGACTGGGAGCCCACATTGTACAAACGCGGATTCTATGACCTCGTCGACCATTTCCTTGAATGCGTGGAAACAAATCAAGAGCCCGATCCTTCAATCAGTGACTCCTTGATCACACATGAAATATGCGAACGAATCGTTGGAATGATCGAGTAACTTCAAAAATTAAAGGGATGGACCTATGGAGGTTCGTCCCTTTTCTATCTTCTAAAAACCCATCCAAATGTTACTGCCAGCTGAAAAAGGGAAAACCTATACTAAAAAAGGAGAAACCATCATGCCAGAAGGTCCCGAAATCAGAAGGGCAGCCGATAACGTTGAGCGAGCCCTTAAAAATAAAACCGTACAGGATGTCTTTTTTGCCTTCCCGCAATTGGAAGACTACGAGGACATTTTGAAAGGATCGACCGTGTCACGGGTGGACACCAAGGGAAAGGCCATGCTCATCCGCTTCGACAACGGGTACACCATCTACTCCCATAATCAGCTCTATGGAAAGTGGATGATCCGGAATTTGTACAACTATCCAAAGACCAATCGCCAGCTCCGGTTGGCTCTTCACAATGAAAAAAAGTCGGCGCTCCTTTACAGCGCATCCGACATCGAAGTCCTCCGTGACGAAGAAGTCTCCAGTCACCCCTTTGTGGCCAAAGTGGGACCTGATATTTTGAGTGAAGAAGTGTCGGAGGATGTATTGTTTCAGAGAATGAAAGATAAGCGGTTCTTCAGGAGGAAGTGGGCAATTCTATTATTGGACCAGGGGTTCGTAGCCGGAATCGGCAATTACTTGAGATCTGAAATCATGTTTCTTGCAGGCATCCACCCTTCCCTTCGACCTGAAGATTGTTCTGATTCTCAATTGAGGAAAGCAGCCCGGGCCATCATCGATTTAATGCAGCAATCGTATAAGACAGGCGGGATTACGAATGACCTCGAGCTTGCTGAAAAATTAAAATCCCAAGGAGTTAAGCGCCCTCGCTATCGTCACTGGGTCTTTAACCGGGAAGGAGCCTCATGCTTCGTGTGTGGGACGGAAATCGAAAAGACTGTCGCAGCTTCGAGGAGATTGTATTTTTGTCCGGTTTGCCAGGGGATATTGTGAAGCACGGGGACGGTTCTGCCGTTTCGTTAACCACGAGAACCCTCCCGCCGTTTCATCCATTTTCAATGTACCTTTCCCAAAAATGTGCATAGGATTATTACATATGCAATGAAGGGAATGAGCTAAATATGTATCAGAATCCTTATGGGTACCCCTATCAAAATCCTTATTATGTAAATGCGCCGAGTTATCCTTATTACAGTCAGCCGACTAACGAATCCTATCCAAATCAAAATGGATATTATCCATCACGCTATCCTAATGGTGCTGGAGCTATGTTGTTAAAAGACTATGGACCAAATCCATTTGTTGTGGATATTAATGCTGCCACTAAGCAAAACAATACTTATCGGACTGCACTATGGACTGGATCTCATTTGCAGGTCACATTAATGAGCATTGATGTTGGCGGTGATATCGGCTTGGAAATCCACCCGGATGTCGATCAATTCCTGCGTATAGAACAAGGACAAGGGTTTGTTCAAATGGGCAAAAATAAAAATCGTTTAGATTTTGAGGCAAATGTGGCCGATGATTATGCCATCTTCATCCCTGCCGGAACATGGCATAATGTCACCAATACAGGTCCTGCGCCGCTAAAACTTTACTCCATTTATGCCCCGCCTAATCATCCGTTCGGTACCGTTCATGTCACCAAGGCAGATGCAGAAGCTGCAGAAGAAAGCCATAATCAGAAAAAGGATTATTTCGGCAAGGCTCCGGATGAATGGGTGCAGTTCACAGATTTTCTGGTGAAAAAAGGATTAGAGGATGTTAAAAGAGGCATAAATGCCGGCCATATTCTTCAAGAATTCATCTTAATGGGCGTCCTTGTAGGAAAAGGATATTCTCCCGAAAAAGCCTATGAGACAGTAGAAGGATGGGAAAAGACGGGAGAATCCAAACTTCTTCAGCAAAGCAAAAAATACGGCGTATAGAATGTCAGGAATAAGAAAATCAGTTTGAGAAGAATCTCAAAGGGCTTGGAGGCTATTTTCTAAGCCCTTATTTTAATGGCAAAAAATAAGGACATAATAAAATCTTATGGTAAAACATAAATTTTACAAAATATACTTATAAATCTAAATGAGTTATCTTTAAAGCATGAATTGGAATTTTTATCAAGTGAAGCGACGGAGGGATTATAGTGGATATTAAATCAAAAGTTCAAGACCAGTTTGGAAAAACAGCAAGCGATTACGTGACAAGCGACATTCATCGAGACGGCGCCGACCTTCAACTGATTGTAAAAATGGCAAAGTTGACTGGTAAAGAAAAGGTTCTCGATGTCGCCACAGGCGGCGGACATACAGCAAATGCCCTGGCACCTTTCGCAAAAGAAGTAACTGCTTTTGATTTAACAATGGAAATGTTAGCAGCGGCTGAACAGTTTCTCTCTTCCAACGGCCACAGAAATGTTTCTTATGTTCAAGGCGATGCTGAAAAGATGCCGTTTGCAAATGAATCGTTTGATGTTGTTACCTGTCGCATTGCCGCCCACCATTTTCCGAATATCGAATCCTTTATTGCCGAAGTTTATCGTGTGTTAAAACCTGGCGGCCGTTTTCTATTAGATGATAATGTCGCACCTGAAAACGATGAGTGGGACCAATTTTATAATACGGTTGAAAAGACTCGGGATCCAAGCCATAGCAGGGCTTTTAAAAAGTCAGAGTGGCTCCAGAAGATCGAACTGAATGGTTTTGAAATCAGTGAATGGGTCGCGTTCCGAAAAACATTTGTGTTTGAAAGCTGGTTTAACCGCATGAAGCAGTCGGAGGAAGTAAAAAAGTCTCTAAACAGCTATATCTTGAAGGCAGGGTCAGATATCCATAAAAAGTTCCGGGTTAAAATGAACGATGACACTGTTGAATCCTTTGAAGGGGAATCTATAATACTAAAAGCGATTAAATACTAAAAATATCTAGCTAAAACAAAAAACACAGCTCCCTTAACAAAATAAGGGAGCTGCATTTATATAATCACCATTTAATTATAAGGAATCAATCGCTTCCTTGACTTCTACGTCGCCTTTCACCACCTGGAATTCCTTCCCGATCGTTGCGTTGTTTTCCAGTACGGCCACAATCACTCGCGCCACGTCTTCTCGTGGAATTTCATTTCTCTCAACCGTTGTAGCTGCATTCACTTTGCCAGTTCCATCATCATTCGTCAACGCGCCTGGATGAATGATTGTGTAATCCAGGTCGGTGTCTCGCAGCCATTCATCTGCGTAATGCTTTGCCACGACATATGGCGCAAAGGATGAATCGGCAGACTGGATTGCTTCACGCGTTGTATCATACGAACTGATCATCACGTAGCGCTTCACGCCCGCTTGTTTTGCGGCTTCGATGGTTTTTACTGCCCCATCCAAGTCGACTAAGATCGTTTTGTCTGGGCCAGTTTTTGGTCCTGAACCAGCTGCAAAGACGATAGCATCAACGCCTTCAGCCGCTTTTGCAATGTCTGGGATATCTCCTTCGAGATCCACAACGACCGTTTCAGCACCCATCTCTTTAAAGTAGGATGCCTGCTCCTCTTTGCGAATCATGACTTTTGCTTCCAAATCTTGATGATCCTGAATAAAGGAAACGAGATGTTTCCCAACTTGACCGTTTGCTCCAACAATTAGTACTTTCATTGATTACATCCTTTCTTCCTTTTACTCACAAATGTAATATACCCAGAAAGGAGGATGGTCAAGCATTGGGATGTGCTGGCAGTCAATTGAAAAAGGCGCCATCCCCTCTCTATCAGGAATGGACGCCCATTTTTTCATCCTAGCTGGCGTTTAAATTGTTTGCTGGCGAAGAAGTAGGAAAGAATCATAATTCCGATGCACCATGCAAGGGCAATCCAGATATCGCTGCCAACCGTCCCGTTATACAATAGCGCACGAATCGCATTGACGATGGACGTCACAGGCTGGTTCTCAGCGAATGCGCGGACTATGCGAGGCATGGTTTCAGTTGGGACAAAGGCAGAGCTGATGAAAGGCAGGAAGATCAACGGGTAAGAGTAGGTCGTGGCTCCTTCCATAGATTTCGCTGTCAATCCTGGAATGACCGCCAGCCACGTCAGAGCCAGTGTAAAAAGTCCAAGTATCCCGGCCACGGCCAGCCAGGAAAGAATGTCTGCGTTTGAACGGAAGCCCATTAAGAGGGCCACAAGAAAAACGACTAAGACTGTAAGCGCATTGGAAACAAGCGAGGTGAGCACGTGAGCCCATAATATCGATGAGCGTTTAATTGGCATCGTAATAAAACGCGACATGAGTCCACCCTTTACATCATTGAAGAGGCGCAGAGAAGTGTAAGCGACGCCGGATGCGATAGCCATGAGCAAAATTCCCGGCAATAGATAATTGACGTAGCTGCCAGATCCCGCCTCGATAGCACCACCAAACACATACACAAATAGCAGCATCATCATAATTGGTGTGATCGCAACAGTGATGATCGTATCCGGACTGCGCATGATATTGCGCATTAAGCGTGCCAGTAATACCCCTGTTTGATTTTTCATTTACATTTCCTCCTTTTTACCGATAATTGAAAGAAAAATTTCTTCTAATGATGGCTGCTTCTCGATATACTCGACTTTCGCCGGCGGGAACATCTTTTTAAGTTCTGACAGTGTCCCGGTGCTGATGATTTTCCCACCATGTAAAATGGCGATGCGGTCCGCCAATTGTTCGGCTTCCTCCAGGTATTGGGTCGTCAGCAAAATGGTCGTTCCACCTTCTGCAAGCTCCTTCACAATTTTCCAAACCTCCAGCCGCGCTTCCGGGTCAAGTCCTGTCGTCGGTTCGTCTAGAAAAATGACTGCCGGCGTCCCAAGCAGGCTCATGGCGATATCAAGGCGGCGCTTCATCCCTCCGGAGTATTGGTCCCCCCGTCGGCTTGCCGCCTCAGTAAGCCCGAATCTGTCTAGCAGACTGTCAACGACTCCAGTGGGATTGGACACTCCCCGCAGCTTGGCAATCATCATCAAGTTCTCCCTCCCAGTGAGCATTCCGTCCAAAGCAGCGAACTGACCTGTCAAACTGATGCTTTGGCGAACATGGTCTGACTGACGTTTGATGTCATATCCACAAATCTCCACTTCACCTCTATCCGCCTTCAAAAGGGACGAGAGGATATTGACCGTCGTCGTCTTCCCCGCTCCATTGGATCCGAGCAGGGCGAAAATTTCTCCCCTCTTCACCTCAAAATCCACCCCATTCAATACGTCCTTATCTTTAAAAGCTTTTTTCAACCCTTTAACTGAAATCACTGGTTACTCATTTGTTTGCCTCCTTATATTCGCTTACTCTCCTCTACTCTGTCTGACCGATATTCTGTATTACCGACTACTGGTTTAAAAATAAAACTGAATAGTGAATGCGACACGTTTCCTATTCAGTAGAAACATCGGAAATCATATTTCCTTTACAGCTTCCATGTTATTTTTCGTCACCCGCGGCCAATCGTATCATTCAGCTTCTTGCGATATTTATCCTTCCAGGTTGTAGAATCCTTTACTAGTTCATCGCAGAATGCCGCAACGTCATCCCCCGTGAGGTCAGTGACTTTCCTACCTTCCGCTGCCGCTTCTTCCAAGAGATCAAGAATACCGCGAAAGATTCTGCTTGTTTCCTTCCAATCCGTTGTGCCGCCAGCAGTCCACATATATTTTTTAATTGCGTTATAAGCATTGTGGTACTCAGGTGGCAGTGCCTTCGCACGCGCCTCCATTGCTCTCCATTCTCGCTTTTCATCCAGACTTCCAATAATTTTTTCAAAGATGCTCATACGATCTCTCCTTTTAGATTTATTTTCGTTTTCAGTTCATCAATCTTACTCGAAACAAAGTCCCACTTTTTCCAAAATGCTTCTAGCTGTTCATGACCTGCTTCATTGAGGGTGTAAAATTTTCTCGGCGGCCCCATTGTGGATGGCTTTTTCTCTATATTCACCAGATTGTTTTTCTCAAGCCTCATCGTGATGGTATAAACGGTACCTTCAATGACATCCGTGAAGCCAAGTGCCCGCAGCTGCTGGGTAATTTCATAGCCGTATGTTTCGCCTCGGCTGATGATTTCAAGCACACACCCCTCAAGCACCCCTTTCAGCATTTCCGTGATGTTTTCCAATTTTTCACCTCCCAATATTTCACTTATATATTCCAGTACACTGAAACACAGATATTCTGCATTTCAGCTATTCAGTAATAATGACTACTAGTATATAGTATTACCGAATAGCTTGAATTGTCAACAAAACTTTTCGAAAAATAAAAAAAGGCGTCTGTCCCCAATGTGTTATTGCACTGGAGGTCAGACACCTAACTCAATTCCTTCTAATCTTCAATAACCCGGGACACATCATTCCCACAAACCTTGCACTTTCCTTCTAAAACAATCCCTGCAGGATGATCCTCAATCGTAAACTGTTCAATTTCTGCGACATCTCCACAATTCGTACAGAAAACGTTCTTTCTAAGTTTCCTTCTAATATCTTCAGGAATTGCGAGCCATTTTTTATTTGCATCCATATGTTAACACCTCTCTGCATTCGAATTTTTCTTACCATCAAACAGAAAAGCGTTATTTAAGCTCCAACAATGTAACGGCTTCGACATGTGCCGTCTGCGGGAACATGTCCACTGGCTGGATGTATTTAATGTTGTATTGCTTGCTTAAGATCTGCAGGTCCTTCGCCAATGTGGATGGATTGCAGGAAACATAGACGATTTTCTTTGGCTTGCTTTTGAGCATGGTGTCAAGCAAAGCCTGATCGCACCCGGTCCTTGGCGGGTCGACAATGATGACGTCCGGCTTGAAGCCTTGCTTCTGCCATTTCGGGACGACCTGTTCGGCTTTGCCGCTGACGTACAGGGCGTTTTCTACGCCGTGCTTCTTGGCATTTTTCTTCGCGTCTTCAATGGATTCCGGGATGATGTCCATGCCGCGGAGCTCTTTCGCGCCATCTGCGACCCAAAGGCCGATGGTTCCGACTCCGCAGTAGGCATCGATGACATTTTCCTTGCCTGTCAGGGCTGCAGCATTTTTCACTTCATTATAAAGCTTCACCGTCTGAACGGGATTCAACTGGAAGAACGCGCGCGCTGATAATTCGTAAGAGAACTCTTCAAGGTGCTCCTCGATGATTTCCTTCCCGCTTAAGTGAACCGTTTTGTCGCCAAAGATGATGGACGTTTTCCTTGGATTCACGTTTTGCATGACAGACGCGACTTCCGGCAGGCGCTTCTTGATTTCTGCCACAAGGAGGTCCTTGCGCTTTAGCTCGTCCACTGCCGTCACAAGCACGACCTGAACTTGGCCCGTCTTGATGCCGACGCGGGTCACGATGGTGCGCAGCACGCCTTTTTTCGTTTTTTCATTATAGATGGGAATGCCGAGATCTTTCACAATCTGCTTGATGACATTCGTCACTTTGTTCGTTTCCGGCTGCTGCACGATGCATTCCGGCACGTCGATCAGCTTGTGGGAATTGAGGCTGTAAAGGCCTGCAATGACTTTCCCGTCGCGCTCCCCAAGCTGGAACTGGCTCTTGTTGCGGTAGTGCCAAGGGTTGTCCATCCCGATTGTGGAACGGATATCCATTTGGCCAACTTTGAATTTCGTATGGCGTTCAAGCGACTGGATGACAATGTCCCTTTTTAGCTCCAGTTGCTTTACATACTCCAGATGCTGAAGCTGGCAGCCTCCGCACTGCTCATAGACAGGGCACGGCGGCTTCGTCCTGAACGGCGACGCTTTTCGGATTTTTTTAATTCTGCCTTCTGCAAACTTCGGGTGGATCTTCGTTGCTTCCACCACAACTTCTTCGTCAGGAAGTGCACCTGGAACGAACACAACCTGGCGCTTAAAGTAGCCGACCCCTTCCCCATTGATTCCAAGTCGCTTGATCGTTAAAGGGAATGTCTGTTTTTCTTTGATGAATACTTTTTGTTCTGCTTGTTTTTTCACTGCAAATCACTCCGTCACTTCAATGCTTCTCCATAAATAGAGAGAGGCGTAGCTTAAATATGGCTTCCATTTTTCGCTGGACTGCTCCATGAAATTCAAGTCCGGTTTCGCTTCCAGCTGGTATAGTTTCTTTAATGCATTTTGGATTCCAACGTCGCCCGTTGGGAAAAGGTTTGGACGGCCGAGCCCGAATAATAGGAAGTTCTGTGCCGTCCATGGGCCGACACCGCGGATTTTCACGAGCGTCTTCATGATTGTTTCATCCGATTCTTCGCTCAGTTGTTCTAAATCCAACTTTCCGCTTACGATCATCTCACTCAATCCGATGATATACTCTGCTTTTCGCTGGCTGAACTGCAGCTCCCGCAGTTCTTCAATTGTGAGGGAAGCCGATTTTTCCGGCGATGGATAGAACCAGACGCCGTCGATTTCCTCCCCGAATGTCTGAACGAACCTCTCCGTCAAGGTGAATGCGAACTTCAAGTTCAGCTGTTGATGGATGATGCATTTCACCAGGCAGGAATACGGCGAAAAATCAAGGATGAGCGGCGTTCCGCGGTGCTGATGGAAAATATCCTTTAGATCGCTCTCCTGAAAATGGCTGTGAATTTCCGATAAAGGAATGTCCCACTGGAACACATGGGCAATCCGCTTCTGAACGATTTCCTTTGTCTCATCCTTTTTCCCCTTGATGAGAAAAACCGGCTTATCCAGCGTCCCGATGGCCTGCACCTCAACCACTTCATTCTCTGGTTCATAGATAGGCACTCGGGCAATCCGGCCTTTCCTGTCGACGCTGTTCAACGGGTCGAGTTCAAGACGTTCCAACACTAAATCAAAATTATATGGTCCTTCAATCTCCATTCTTTGTTCCCACATAACGATTCTCTCCCAATCCCACTTGTTTTCTCGATTATAGCACAGATGCTTGGGACAAAAGAAAAAAGCCTCATTAAAGGCTTTTTCAAGGTGTCACAACAGGATTTTTCATATGCTTGTTCATCATGTAGTCATCAAGGCTCTTAAATTCATAGTCCTGCTTTTTCAAGTCTTTGATGGCTTTATCAAGGGCATCTGCATTGTCCTTCGAAACGGTGTGCAGCAGGATCACGGCACCCGGATGGGCCTGCGCCATGATGTTGTCATAGGAATACTTCCAACCCTTTTGCTGATCGGTTTTCCAATCGACGAAGGCAAGCGACCAGAATACATGGGTATACCCTGCATCCTGCGCGATTTTCAACGTGCGTTCACTGAAGATCCCGCGCGGCGGCCTTAAGTAAGCCATATCCTTCTGCTTCGTAATGCGTGCTGTTTCGTCCTTTACTTTCTGCAATTGCTCCTTGATCTGTTCATCGCTGATCTGCGTCATATCCGGGTGGCCCCATGAGTGGTTGCCGACGATGTGGCCCTCATTGACCATCCGCTTGACCAGGTCCGGTGCACTTTTTAAATAATGGCCGGTCACGAAGAATGTTGCCGGCACTTTTTCTTTTTTCAAAACATCGAGCACCTGCGCCGTATAGCCATTCTCATAGCCATTGTCGAACGTCATGTAGAGGACTTTTTTGTCCTTGCTGTCCTTGTAGAAGCTTCCGTATTTCGCAAGCAGCGTGTCGAGTTTGGCACCAGCCTGTCCCTGCTCGCCATTCTTGCCTTTTTGGAATCCCCAATGAATTGGTTCATTCGAAACCGCGAGCACCGCATGTGTGAAGGATAAAATCAACACCAATACAGCGGTGCCAGCGACTGCATACCATTTTTTCATACTGTTCCCTTCCTTTACCGCTTTTGGTATTAGGGTTTGTGTAAAAGAAAGGAACCATGCTTGCTTTTAATTGGAAAATTCAATTGCTACAGAAGCTTCATTTTCATTCCTTCATGGGTTGCTTGAAAACCTAGCTTTTCATAAAAGCGCAAAGCATCAGGCCGCTGCTTATCCGTAGTGAGCTGCACCAGATGGCACCCGCGTTCTTTTGCCCGGTTTATCGCCCAGCGGAACATGTCTGTACCAATCCCATGTCCTCTCGTTTCAGAAGACGTCCGAACCCCTTCGATTGTCGCCCGCCAACCGCCTTGATGGGTCAGATATGGCGTGAATGTAATTTGAAGGACGCCCATCACTTTTTCCCCTCTGCATGCCACAATCAGCTCATTATTCGGATCCTTATCAATCGCTTGAAAAGCCTGTTTGTAGCAATCCGGAAGCGGCTGCTCATAGCGTTCGCGCTTCTTCCCCAGCTCATCATCCGCCAGCATTTCCACAATCCTGTCGAGATCCTTTTCCTTCGCCATTCTAAATGTCAGTTCCATGTGCCATCCCCCTTTTTTCCAATCGTACCTCATCCAGCTCGTTTGAGGAATTCGCAAGTTTGAATGCTTAGCTATAAGGTGGGCTTATAAAGAAAAAACACCTGGAATCATCCAAGTGCCGGTCATCTGCTTATGGCATTGTGTCTTTTGTTTCGAATCAAGATAAGAGAACTTAACGTGCAAATGGAGCAAAGGGAAAGTTCAAGACTTTGATTGTCCAGATTCAAGGCAATACTTGTTATCAAGCCGCCAAATGATAGCACAGCGATCACTTTCAGAACTGCATAAAACATTTCCTTCATCTCTATCCTCTCCTTCTTATCGACAATAGTTAAATTATACCATAAACTTTTTTGAATTATCTAAAAAAATTCCAGATTCATCTTTTTTGACTCTCTTTTCGAGTAAAAATATATAGCCAGTTCCTCACACGGAACACCATCCACGATTTCCAGTCGTTCACCCTCCTGCATCGGCAAAAACGCCAGCCCCAAGCCGCTCGCTACAAAATCCTGAATCACCGTATAGGAATCCACGTACTGCAGCTGCTTCTCGGAAAGATTGTGTTCACGAATGAAATGCAATGTGCGGTTTCGGTGCGGGCACTGCTGGTCATGACTGACAAAAAGGACTTCATTTGAAAAATCAGATACAACATGACCCTTCGCCTTCCAGAGTCCCATCTTAATTTTTGAAGTGTGGATGCACTGAAACTCAGGCTCAAAATCATCTGCGTATGTAATGGCCACATCAATTTTCTGCTGTCTCAAAAGCTCCCTCAATCGCTCACTATTATCCATAAACAGCTGATAGTCCTTCATACTGCCTTTTATACGACTGCTTAGATAACCCGCTAAAATGGATTGCGTTGCACCAATTCGGCGAATTGCTCCACTTCTTTTAATTTCATTTTTCGCATCATCTATGAGGTTCATGATTTTATCCGTGTATGCGATTAACGTTTCCCCAGCTGGAAGAAGCGAAATGCCTTTATTTGTCCGCGTGATAAGCGGCGTGCCTAATTCCATCTCAAGTTTCTTGATCCGCTCCGTGACATTCGGCTGCACATAGCCAAGTTCCTTTGCCGCCTTGCTGATCGAACCTTCCTGTGCCACCGTTTTGAAAATGATTAAATCATTGAATTCCATCCCGTCACCCCCACCATCAGTTGAACTGATACCAACTATCATTAACACCTATTTTACAGTATTTCACACCAGAACTATTATAAAAATATAAACCTGAAAGGAAGTTATGAACATGATTGGAATGCAGTATAAAGTCATTTTGCCAACAGATTACGATATGGGGATCATTCGAAAAAGAGTTGCAGATAATGGGCATAAAACGGACGGATTTCCCGGTCTGAAGTTCAAGGCATACTTAGTTTCGGAATCAGGTGTGAATGGAAATTTATACAATACCTACGCTCCCCTCTATGTTTGGAACGAGGCGGATGGGATGAACAAATTTGTATTTGAAGGCTATTATGACAACATTCTGGTCTCATTTGGGTGGCAGCAGATCCAAATCGGTGTGCCGTTATATGTGGACTTGGCGGAGAATTTTTCTAAGAGTAAATATGTTGTGGAAGCTGCCGGTCGTATTTCGGAAAGTAAAACATTGAGCGAAACCACATTTATGGATGCCGGTGATTTTGCTATTGGAGAAACCTTAGGGAAATGCTTGATTTACAATCCGGATAAATGGGGCTACAGCCAGTTTACTTTTTATAAGGAAAAGCCGCTAATTGCTCATGATGCTCCCGTGACCGTATATGAAATCCTACACATTTCACAATAGGAAGGAGGCCAATTATGCCGATTGTGACCGTTTATTATCCGGAGGGGTTAGCGAATGTTGACCAGTTGGAGTCAGCGAGCAAGGGCATCCATCAATCATTGATCGAGCATTTTTTAATCCCGGAAGCTGACTATTTCCAGTTGTATATGCCCTTTCCCGCCAATCAATTTTTCTTCGATCCTCACTACCTGCTTGATGATGGGCAGGAGCGATCACAAAACACGGTGTATATCTCCATCACATGCGGACCCGGCAGGACAGTTGAGCAAAAAAAGGAACTGTACTGGGCCGTTGCTGAACGGGTTTCGGCGGACTTGGAAATCGCTATGACGGACGTGTTTATCACACTGAACGAAGCGCCTGCCGAGAACTGGTCGTTTGGGGATGGAGTTGGGCAGATGATTGACTCAGCTAAAGACAGTTAGAAAAACTCGCCTAGTAGCCGGCGAGTTTTTTACTGTAATAATGGATTTCACCCCCCTTTGTCGCCAGAAATAAGCCATTGGCGCATAAGAAAGGCATTCTCGCGCATAAGCCTCCTAGTTTCGCGCATAGCCGATGGTTTTTCGCGCATAGAGCTTGAAAAGTCGCGCATAGACAAGACTTTTTCGCGCAAAGGACCGAGCATGAGGGTCAATTCACCTTGTTTTTCATGCCATTTTGGCCCCACGCACCCATGAGAAAGACTTTTTCGCCCTAATTTCCCCTCAAATTGTCTTTTTAGCTCTCTAAAAAGGGCATTATCCCTCGCATCTCATCATTTTTTCCTCTCCCAGGGCCATTCCCATGCTCCCACCGGCAAAATTGCCGCCTCCACCGAGCCTTCAAATGAAAAAACCCGCCACACCGGACGGGTTCTCCACTCAACTATATTAGTTGAATACGCGATCTTTAAATTTAGACAACTTCTCTAAAGAAGATTTGTCGACTTCTTCATGCAGGGAGTTTCCATGGGAGTCCATGGTCACGACTGCTGTGAAGCCTTCTACCTTAAGGTGCCACATAGCTTCAGGGATGCCGAATTGCATGAGGTCTACGCCTTCAACAGACTTGATGCAGTCTGCATAGTACTGGGCTGCTCCACCGATTGCGTTCAAGTAGACGCCGCCGTGGTCCTTCAACGCAGCAAGGGTTTTTGGACCCATTCCGCCTTTTCCGATGACAGCACGGATGCCGAAGCGCTTCATGATATCGCCTTGGTATGGCTCCTCGCGGATGGATGTTGTCGGGCCG
Source organism: Falsibacillus pallidus (assembly GCF_050990905.1). Classification (GTDB taxonomy): domain Bacteria; phylum Bacillota; class Bacilli; order Bacillales; family DSM-25281; genus Falsibacillus; species Falsibacillus pallidus_A. Next base: position 598,940 of record NZ_CP158866.1, on the reverse strand, counting down.
GCCGCTTTTACGTGCCATGTGCCTTCTTCATCCTTCAGCATAACCGGGCCGCAGTGGTAGATGATTTGCCCATTTAAATCGATTGGCGCATCGTTGTCGGAAAGATATTTGTGGATCGCATCGCGGCCAGTGTACATCATGCCGTTGATGCGGACAACGTCTCCAACTTTCAATTCGCGAATCTGCTCTTCCGTGATTGGAGCTTGAAGCGTCACGACATTACTTTCCGATGCAGCAGCTGTTTGTTTTTCCGCTTCGTTCTCTTCTTTGAATGTGATCAAGTCGCCATCTTGGTAGAACCATTCCTGGATGTCGCCTGATTCAGGGTTTACGCTCACACCTAAGCGGCGAAATGCCCAGCAGTTGTAGGCAACAGATACGAAGAAGCTCGCAGGAATGCGGTTCATCACGCCGACTTTACAGCCAAGAAGTGTTGTTTCGCCGCCGAAGCCCATTGTCCCGATGCCGAGTTCATTTGCATGTTCCATTACGTACTCTTCCAATTGGCGAAGAGATTCATTCGGATTGACGTCGTCGTTGGAACGGAATAGCTGTGCTTTCGCCAAGTCATATCCGGAAGAACGGTCTCCCCCGATGCCGACGCCGATGAAGCCTGCGCTGCAGCCTTGTCCTTGCGCTTGGTAAACAGAGTGCATGATGCACTTGCGGATACCATCTAGGTCGCGTCCTGCACGGCCAAGTCCTTCAAGTTCACATGGAAGGCTGTATTGGATGTTTTTATTTTCGCAGCCGCCGCCCTTAAGGATCAAGCGCACGTCCACGTAGTCTTTTTCCCATTGCTCGAACTTGATGACAGGCGTTCCTGCTCCAAGGTTATCCCTGCTGTTTTCACCAGTCAGAGAATCAACAGAGTTTGGACGAAGCTTCCCGTCTTTCGTTGCTCTCACGATTGCATCGTAGATCGCTTCTTTGATTTCAAGCTGATTTACGCCGACCGGAGTCTTCACCTTAAATGTAGGCAGTCCAGTATCCTGGCAGATAGGCGATACATTTTCATCCGCCATTTGAATATTATTCGTAATCGTCGCCAAACTCATCGCAGCACGCGTACCCTCATTCTCACGGTGCTTCGCCTTCTGGATTGCGCGGCGCACATCCTTCGGCAAGTTCGTTGACGTTTCAACTACTAATTGATACATACTTTCTTTAAGCTTTTCCAGGTTCATTTTTCCCTCTCCCAACTTGTCAGAACACATGTAATCTCTCTCTAACTTGTCCTTTATTATTTCCGTAAACCATTATACTCCTGTCTGAAAAGGTTGAAAAGTGGAATCGGTTACAAGGTTGGAAGTTCCATTGAATCTTTAGGCAAAATGAGAAATTCCGCCATGTTCGAGTGAAAATCCTGCTTGTTCCAGCAGTTTTTCTATTTGTTCTAGCAATTTTCTCAGAACTTCTAGCAATTACTGCACATCTTCCAGCAGATCATATTTCTACCTTGCCCCATATTTAAGGTACACTGAATAAAAAGGGGGACTTAGTATGTACAAACACGTGATGTGGGATTTTGATGGAACACTATTTGATTCGTATCCAATCATGGGGAAGATTTTTCAGGAATCTCTACTCAACATAGGAATCGACGAACCTCTGGATGAAATTTTGAAGCACATGAAAGTATCCATGACAGAAGCCTTCAATCATTATGAAAAGACTTATCAGATAAATGATGAATTTAAAGAAAACTATCATGCCAAACGGACGAAGCAGGAAATCGAAATGGCTGAGCCGTTCCAAGGTGCACTTGAGATTTGCAAATACATACACGAGTCTGGCGGGAAAAATTACTTATACACTCACAGGGGGCAGTCTTCTATAGTGATGCTGAAAAAATTCGGGATGTACGACTACTTCACTGACTTCATCACATCCGAGCATGGATTTGAGCGCAAGCCAAAGCCGGACGCCATTCAATTCCTGCTGGACAAACATGGAATCAATAAAGAGGAAGCCATCATGATCGGAGACCGCGACCTGGACATTCTCGCAGCTAAAAATGCCGGCATCAGCGCCTGCTTCTTCTCAGAAAACGGCGACACCAGCAGCCATGCCGACTACAACATCACCGACTTCGAGCAGCTGCGGTCCCTAAAGTAACGACACCTAAGTGACAGGCACCGCCCGAATTATCCCGATTTTTGTCGAACAAAAAACTCGCCATCTTTGGCGAGTTTTTCAATTCTACCTTCTATTCGTTTACTGCTCCGGACTGCCTCTCATAGTTCCTGAAAAGCATTCCATTTGCCCTGAACATTCCAAGCTTTTCGTAGTAAGGGACAAGATCATCGTCACAGCACAAATCAATCATGTAGATATCCTTCAGTTCTTCGAGCATCCGCTTCACCAGGGCATTGCCGATCCCTTTACTCTGATAGGCTGGCAATACCTCAAGGAATGGGATGTATGCCGAAAGAATCCCATCGCTGATTGCGGTGATGAATCCAACTACTTTATTTTCCTGTTCATCAAACGCTATCACCACACTGCTGCTGTTCTTCAGCATTTTTAAATGTGTTTCCGGACTTGGCGGATTTGGCCACCCGTCAAAAAAGCCATTCAGCATATCCGAAGAAATGCCATCAATAGAATTTTTATAAATCATTATTATCCACTCCCCCTATTTATTTATCTATTGGAAGAGGTTTTATCAAAAATAAAGAAGCAAAATGAGAACCTCCAAACATAAATACGTGCTTTTTTAAAGATTCTACTTCAATTGTCCTTCTCCTGCAGAGGACTTCTAGCAAATTCTCCAGAAGTCCTAGCGTAAATCAAGCATCTTCTAGCAACTTTTGCGGAACTTCCAGCAAATCCAACATTTCTTCTAGCAATTCCCCAACAAGCAAACATATAAAAAAGCCCGCCAACTCTCAGTCAGCGGACTCCTCATTACTTCTCATCTTTTTTAAACTGTTCGCACTTCGTCTCTATGTCATCGATCATGCCAATCAGGCGATCGATATCGTCAAGTTCTGTATTTTCAGGATCGATGGAGTCAAGGACATCCATGAACATATTCAATCTTGTCTTTAAATAAGATAGTTGTGATTCGTTATCGTGGATTGCGTTGCCCATTTTGCAACCTCCTTTCGTACCTCTTAATGGTAACGGATGTAACGGAATTCTGCAATAATTTTATGGCTGACTCAAAAACGAGTTGACACCTTCGAAAAACAAGAGAATAATGGCAGTTGAACTCTAACTGCAAGAAGGAGCAAGAACATGCCCACAAAAGAATTAAATTTAAAAACCATCACACCGGACCATGATCCTTGGGAAGCCTATATGGACATTGAGGAGCATGGCCGTCTTACTTTATCAAATGTGGAATTTACCACGACCACTCTTTGCAACATGCGCTGCGAACACTGTGCAGTAGGCTACACCCTTCAGCCAAAGGATCCGGATGCACTTCCGCTTGATCTGCTTGTATCTCGGCTGGATGAAATTCCGCATCTCCGCTCATTGAGCATCACCGGCGGGGAGCCCATGCTTTCAAAGAAATCGGTCAAGAACTACGTACTGCCTCTTTTACAGTATGCACATGAACGCGGGGTCCGTACTCAGATCAACTCCAATTTAACGCTGGATCTCCCGCGCTATTTGGAAATTGCACCGTATTTAGACGTCCTGCACATTTCCCATAACTGGGGCACCATCGACGATTTCATCGAAGGCGGCTTTGCCATGATGGACCGGAAGCCGACACCTGCCCAAAGGGAAAAGCTTTTCCATCAGATGATTGAAAACAGCCGCGCATTGGCAGATGCAGGCGTCATGGTTTCTGCGGAGACCATGCTGAATAAGCGCACCCTCCCTCATATGGAGCACATACATAGACAGATCACGGAGGAAATGAAGTGCGCCAGGCACGAAGTCCATCCTATGTATCCGAGCGATTTTGCTTCAACAATGGAAACGCTCAGCCTGGAAGAAATGCGCACGGCTATCCATCAGCTTCTCGATATGCGCAATCCAGACGTTTGGATGCTGTTCGGCACGCTGCCATTCTATCCGTGCAGCCAAAATGATGAGGACATTAAGCTGTTGAATCGACTTTACAGCAGCCCAAAAGTGACCGTCCGCAATGACCCTGACGGCCGCTCCCGACTAAACGTCAACATTTTCAACGGAGATGTCATCGTGACGGACTTCGGCGACACTCCTCCGCTCGGGAATATCGCAAACGACAAGCTGACAGACGTCTTTGACAACTGGATGGACACGAAGCTAGCAAAAGAACTGAACTGCCACTGCCCGGCTGTCAAATGCCTTGGGCCGAATGTGCTCGTCAAAGATGCTTACTACCCTGAAGTTGATTTCACTAAGCAGGCGTCACGCATTTAATAACAAAAAAATTAGCAGTCCCATTCATAATTGATGTGGACTGCTAATTTTTACTCTTTAAAATGTTATCACCATAAAAATAAGTACCATAGAAATTATAAGGATCGGGACCGCGCATCCTACACCAAAACACCCAATCTCCAAGATTGAAAAAAACACGTCTAAAAAAAGGAACCTCTCCCCTTCGCTTTCCTTCTTCCCCCAAAAACTCATTAAATATTTCTCACCCCTCATCTTATCTACTCGTTTATCCTTATCCATATTTTAACATAAGTTTCCGTATTACTTTTTAAGGTTAAGCCCTGACTTTTAGATAATACGAGAAAATATAGAAAAACTTGTTCGCAAATAAGAAATGACGTGTGAACGGGCACACGTCATTTTCTCATTATTTCTTCATCCGGACTCAAGAAGAGATTGCGGCCAATTCGCCGTGACCCTTATGAATCCCAGGTTTCATCCAGGTGCTCGGCATAGAATGAAATGCCTCGCTTAAAATATTGTAGGGTTTCATCATTTGTCGTTTCCACCAGATTCTTTAATACTAGTTCCATCGCCTTTTTATATTCGCCGGAATTATATAGGGCAATGGAGTAAAAAATCTGTAGTCCCCGATGTTCGGGAAATTCGTCCACACCTCGGCGAAGAGTTTCAACCGCTTCTTTATAATATCCAAGGAGACGGTATGTGCTTCCAAGGCCCAGCAAGCATCTTTGCAGATCCGAACCAGAAAGTCCATTTTCGATTGCTTTCACATAATAAGGAATGGCTTCCCTGCTTAATCCAGAATTATCATAGGAGATGCCGATTTGAAAATTTATTTCAGCATTATCTGGGTCATTTCCCGACAATTCCAGTAGAAGATTGCGAGCTTCTTCTAATATGGCCAGATCTTGTTTCGCACGTCCATCTTCCCGTAATGCTATCGCTTTATCTAAACAATCCCGTTGTGAATTTTGATTAATATTCATTATCTTCCCTCATTTTTCGTGTATTTTAAAATTCTTTATTTAAAAAACGAGATTATGAGAGAAGAAAAACTACAAAAACAAAATCATGGGAATAAACCTCCTTGAATTTCGAGCTTTTTTATTTGCTCATTAAAAATTATATTTTATCCAACCAAATAACACAATTAATATTCTGAATATTCTTCATGTTGCAACATAAAAAAACTCGCACAAGGCGAGTTTAATTTTCATCCATATCGACTTATCTTGGCCTCTCTGTAGCCGCAAATCCAAACGATACATGATCCTGAACCGGTATCCATGCTCCGATTCCCTGGGACGTAACGTTTTTCACGGTGATGATTCTCTTCGTTCCTTTTAGGACGAGGTACACTTCACCATATGTCACTTTTCCTTTTTCGTTGACCGCTGGTGCGTAAGCGTACAGATAGCCCAGGCGCTTCGGCGGGATGTTGTAGATTTGATCTTTCTTCGTACCTGCTCCGACGATGGTGTCGAAGGACAGTGGAAGGTTGGTGTTATCCATTGCTTTGATGAGCATCATTTTCTTGACGTCTTCGCTGTTTGGAATTTTTGCCGTCAGACCGCCTTTGATGACCTTTTGCGTTTCCTGCACATAGTGGAATTGATAATTCGTCTTGCCACCGCGGTTGTCGAAGTAGTTCGTATTGATTTTTTGATATTCCCAATTCGGGGAAGTTTCCGCTGATTCATAGTTCAACGGCCATAATCCGAGATAAATCGTTGCCCGGAGACCGATGGAGAACGGTGATTTGTTGATGGTGGACTCATTGAAGATGCGGATGAGGTCCGGATTTTCTATTTTGACATTTGAAGATTTCAGCAGCTTTTTTGTAAAATCGCTTGGCTGCAGATACGGCTGATCCTGCGTCGAGTTCGGATACGTATTTTCCTTGGCGATGTTCATCACCGAAGATGGCACCTTCACCGGCGGTTTGGCCGCTTTATCCATTTTGTCTGCATAAGCAGGAGTAATCATGAGGAAGAGTGAAAATATGACCGTGAAAATAAAGCTGTACCATTTCATGCTGTTAGTTCTCCTTTCATAGTGTTCATATTTTTTCTTATTTTCTTCCATGGGGCACAACTTTATCCTGATGCGAAAAAGGGATTTTTTTGAAGGAAAAGAATATTATTCTGAATGTTTACAATTATCAAATAATGGGGTATAATCAAAATATCAAAAAGGAAGGAGGTCCTTTCAGTAATCATAGTAAACATTACCTTAACCTTAAAAGGAGGAATGTCTATCGATATGCGAAAAACCTTCTTCCCGTGTGAAAATTATACTTAGAACGAATTGAAAAAACGCTGACGGTTGAACCGTGCAGCGTTTTTTCTATTACAAGAAATGGACCATGGCCCTCAAATTTACAACAAATAAAATCCCATTCCCATGATGATATAGGCTGCAAGCAGCGTGGCCCCTTCGAACCAGTTCGTTTCCCCATCGTTCGCGATGACGACCGTCAACAGAACGGCGGTGACCATGGATACGAGCTCAGGAATGGTAAAGATAAGCGACATCGATTCACTGTATAAAAGGGATACGAGCACAAGCACCGGTGCCACAAACATCGCTACCTGCAATGTTGATCCAACCGCAATTTCCACAGCGACATCCATCTTGTTCTTGAATGCCATCACAATAGCCGATGCGTGCTCGGCAGCATTTCCGACAATCGCGACAATGATGACCCCGATGAACAATTCACTCCAACCGAAGCTTTTCGCTACGACTTCGAAGGTATGGACAAGATTTTCAGAGATATAGGCTACAGCCAATGTCGCAATCAGCAGGACCAGGATGGACTTCCCTTTCCCCCATTCCGGCTCCTCATGCGCCTCCCCGTTACGCTCCTCATTCTGGCTGTTGTAGACGCCGCGGTGTGTGACGAGTTTGAAAAACAAAGCCGCTAAGTAGAGAATGATCAGGATGATGGAGATTCCGACACTCAATGAAATGGTGCTCCTGGTGTCCATCGACATAGCAAAAATCTCTGGGATCACGAAGGCCACGATGACGGCAAACATCAAAAGACCTGAATTATGGCGAGCATCAAATACGTTGAATTTCTGGCGTTTGTACTTGATTCCCCCGACAAAGAAGGACAATCCGGCTACTAGCAGAAGGTTTCCGATAACAGAGCCTGTCAGTGATGCCAAGACGACCTCGATCAACCCTGCCTGCAGGGCAAAAATCGAAATGATAAGCTCGACGGCATTTCCGAATGTAGCATTCAAAAGTCCGCCAACCCTTGGTCCTGCTACAATCGCCAAGCTTTCCGTAGCCCTTCCCATATAGGAGGCAAGCGCAATGATGGACACGCAGTAGATGATGAACATCATGACACTCGGCCAATGCATAAGTGATCCGATGATCGATAGCGGCACCCCGATCAGCACCAATATGCCGAAAATCTTATCCATTCCCAATCCCTCTTTCCGTCAGTTTATACTTTCATAATACCCAAAATGGGCATGGAAAATTTACGGCTATTCTACGATTTCAAATGTTTCTGTCACGTCGATGCTTCCGATGACGGATTGCACCATCGAACAGTTTTTGCGAGTCAACTCCATTGCTTTCTGCAATTTAACGGGCTTCAAGTCCTTCCCTTTGATCAAGAAGTGGACGTTCACTTCCTCCACCCGATTGGCCATTTCCTCATTTCGCTTCACTTCTGTTTGGATTTCAATATCCTCGATTTCCATGCGCTGCTTCTCGAGGATTTTTCTTAACACGCCCCCGCTGCAGACGGCAATGGATGATACCAATAATTGATAAGGTCTGAATCCGAATTCTTCATCTCCTGATACATCCAATCTTCCAAATGGCAGCTCCGTAAAAAAGCCGCCTTCTTTCATTGTATATTTCATATGTATGCTCCTCCTCTAATACCCTTTTCCTCAATTTTAATCGATTTTATTTTAACTTGCCATTATCAGAGATTATCGTTACCATCAAAATTGAATATTATGTGCGTCAGGAGTAATCAAAATGGGTTCAATTAAAATGAGATTTTGGATTTTAGTCAGCATAGTTGCGATATCAGGCTTTTCTCAAGGGATGCTTTTGCCATTGATCGCCATCATTTTTGAAAATGACGGCATTTCTTCTACATTGAACGGTTTGAATGCGACTGCCCTTTATATCGGGATCCTGCTGATCTCGCCATTTATGGAATATCCTTTGCGGAAATACGGCTATAAGCCAATCATCATGTTTGGAGGCGGGATAGTCGTTCTGTCCTTGATGCTCTTCCCGCTGTGGAAGACGTTCTGGTTCTGGTTTTTCCTGCGGCTGCTGATCGGAATCGGGGACCATGCCCTTCATTTCGCCACACAGACTTGGATCACGTCCTTTTCTTCCGAGAAAACAAGGGGCAGGAACATTTCCTTATACGGTCTGTTCTTCGGGATCGGTTTTGCCGTCGGTCCTCTGATGGCGCCGCTCGTCAAAATCAACCCGGCCCTTCCGTTTGTCGTATCTTCCCTGCTCTGTCTGTTCGCCTGGTTCTTCCTGTTCACCTTGAAGAATGAGCGTCCGGAGCAAACCATTGAAGTGAATTCGTTCCTGGAAACGATGAAGCGCTTCTCCCAAGCAGCAAAATACGGGTGGATCGCCTTCCTCCCGCCGCTTGGCTATGGCTTCCTGGAATCCTCCTTGAATGGAAGCTTCCCGGTTTATGGGTTAAGGATCGGTCTCGATGTCAGCAGCGTCTCCATCCTGCTTACATCCTTTGCCGTTGGCGGGATCGTTTTTCAGCTTCCGCTTGGGATCCTCAGTGATAAATATGGCCGGCGGAATACATTGATTGCTATTTTGTTCATCGGATTCTTGAGCTTCATGGGTGCAAGCTTCCTGGAAAACTCAGTGCTTTATTTGTCTCTATGCTTATTTTTTGCTGGAATGGTCGTGGGCTCGACTTTTTCCCTCGGCATCAGCTATATGACCGACCTCATGCCGAAAAATCTTCTGCCGACCGGGAACCTGCTTTGCGGAATTGCCTTTAGCATCGGCAGTCTGACCGGCCCATATATCGGGGGATTCTTCATTCAATATGTGCCTTCTGTGAGCTTCTTTCATATCATCAGCTTCCTGCTTTTCTGCATTTTTATCTTCATCACTTTTGCAGGCAAAAAAGCAAATCAAAATTCATTCATTGCGAATACAAAAAATGCGGGCTCTTAAACTTGAGCTCGCATTTTTTAATTAGGGAATTTTCGTAACCATTGTTGTTAAAATCTTACTGCCGATGTTAACGTAAAATTAGCTGTTTGGTGCGTTGCTATTGAGTATCCAGGCTCTTTTCTAGCTCAATAAGCTATTTTGATTCTGTAATCTAAACTGCTTTTATTTTATAAGCAGCAACCTTTAAGAAAAGAGCCTTCAATTAAATGTTATGGAAAAAAGATAATAGGCGAAAATACAAATGACCATTATCAGCAATATTGTGAGTATAACCACAGGGATCCTCGATGCCCTGAACGTTTGCTGGTTGATGTCCTTCAGCTTCCTGAAGTAGCTGATCGTTGAAAATAAAATCGTAAAGATTCCGAAGATAACAGACAGCGCACCGATCATGTTGGCAATGACATCACCGGCAACTGTAAAGGACGACTTCAATGAAAAGTGGAGGTTCGTAATCAGGAAGCCTACCCCGATTACCGCGATAGCTGTCCGGATCCAGGCAAGGTAGGTCCGTTCATTCGCCAGATGCTGCTGTATGTATCTGGAATCGATGGTGGGTTCTAATTCTTTCTGTAAGCTCCGTTCTTTTCCCTTTTGCGCCATTTTATCACCTGCTTTCTAAATCCATTTTAGTATGTCGTGAGCATGCCTTCAATCTAATTTATTTTCCGTGGCGTTTCTCTTTTCAACTCATACATTAATATGGTAATATGTATTTAAACAATTTTTATTTAATAATTATTTTAAAAAAGCAACTTCAGCAATTCACGCTGTCATCCCCGAGATGGCAGCTTTCGTCATTTAATAAGGCAATTGATGTTGATTATTTTTCTCAATTAGAATCCAAGGAGGTCTTTCGTATGAGTTCAAATGCCAAAGCATTCTCAATGAAACAGCCGTCATCTCCATCCTTTCTTGAAAAGATCAAACCCCATGCCGAACTGGCTGCCGCCCTGTTCAGCGGTGTGCTCATTCTTTCCGGATGGCTCCTGCAAAAGCAAAATTCCGAACTCGCCATCCCGCTCTTTATTTTAGCCTTTGTGATCGGTGGGTACGCAAAAGCAAAAGAAGGCATTGAAGAAACGATTGAAAACAAAGAGCTCAATGTGGAAATGCTCATGGTATTTGCCGCCATCGGTTCAGCCATTATCGGCTATTGGACAGAAGGCGCCATCCTCATATTCATTTTTGCGGTCAGCGGCGCCCTTGAAACTTATACCATGAACAAAAGCCAAAAAGAGATTTCTTCCCTCATGGATCTTCAGCCAGAGGAAGCGACCCTGCTCGATGGTGATGAAGAACGCCGCGTCAATGTTTCGGAGCTTTCCATCGGAGACAAAATATTGGTGAAGCCTGGCGAACGAATCCCTTCTGATGGATCGATCATCAAGGGGCAGACCACCATCGACGAAGCGGCCATTACGGGAGAATCCTTCCCTGTTTCGAAATCACTGAAGGAAGACGTTTTCGCCGGAACGGTCAATATCACTGGATCAGTGGTCGTCGAAATTACAAAGGCTTCAGATGAGACCCTTTTCCAAAAAATCATTCAGCTTGTCCAGTCGGCTCAAAGCGAAAAGTCCCCTTCTCAGCTGTTCATTGAGCGTTTCGAAGGCACTTACGTCAAAATCGTTCTACTAGCAGTGCTTCTGATGATGTTCGTGCCGCACTTGGTCTTGGATTGGAGCTGGAAAGAAACATTTTACCGCGCCATGATATTGTTAGTCGTTGCCTCGCCATGTGCTCTTGTTGCGTCCATCATGCCTGCAACGCTATCAGCCATTTCCAACGGTGCCCGCCATGGGATCTTGTTTAAAGGCGGCGCGCACTTAGAAAACTTGAGCAACCTCAAAGCTATTGCATTCGATAAAACCGGTACACTGACGAAAGGGAAGCCTGAAGTGACCGATGTGGTTGTCCGCGATGGATTAAATGCAGATGAGGTCCTCGAGACGGCAGCGTCTATTGAAAGCCACTCCAATCACCCATTGGCACAGGCGATCGTCAATCATGTGAAAGACGGCGGTGCAGTCCTGAAACAGCCAGAGTCCATTGAAGATGTTTCAGGATGGGGTGTCAAAGCCGTTTTGAACGGTAAGGAATGGAAAATCGGAAAAGCCGAATTTGTCGGGAAAGAAGAAGCGGATGCCTTTTCAGAAGGTGCTGCAGCTAAGCTTGCCAATGAGGGGAAAACGATTGTCTATGTTGCAAATGCAGATGGAATTGCGGCAATACTCGCTTTGAAAGATACCGTTCGCGATATTACGTTGAAAGCTTTGGATTTACTGAAAAAGCAGGACATCTACACCATCATGCTGACTGGTGACAGTGAAGCGACCGCCAAAGCCATTGCTGCGGAAGCACACGTCGATCAGTATGTGGCTGAATGCCTCCCGGATATGAAAGTGGATGAATTGAAGAAGCTGAAGAACCGATTCGCTTCAGTTGCCATGGTCGGCGACGGGATCAATGATGCACCAGCCCTTGCAACGGCGAACGTCGGGATCGCCATGGGAGAAGGGACGGATGTCGCACTCGAAACAGCTGATGTTGTCTTGATGAAAAATGATTTGACCCGAATCGCGGAAGCAATCTCGATTTCTAAGAGGATGAACCGCATCGTCAAGCAGAATGTCATCTTCTCGATATCCGTCATCATGCTGCTCATCGCATCCAACTTCCTGCAGTTCCTCGACTTGCCATTCGGAGTCATCGGACACGAAGGAAGTACGATTTTGGTTATCTTGAATAGTCTGCGTTTGCTGAGATAATGAAGCGGAAGACAGCTCCTGTGCCGGGCTGTCTTTTTATTTGTCCGGCTTGGTACGAGGCGGCGCGGATTTGGGTGTTTTGGCGGGCTGGCGCATAAGAGTGTAGTTTTGGCTCATAGGCACCTGCTTTTCGCGAATAACCGCCCGCTTCCGGCGCATGACCAGCTCATTTTCGCGCATAAGCCTCATCTTATGGCGCAAAGACCATCTTTCCTCCCTCCCCACAACATCAAAAAAGCGGCAATCCCAAGGATAGCCGCTTGTCTATTATTTAGTGGTAGCCATTTTGCCCGTTGGCAGAGCCTGAAGTCTTGCCTTTTGGCTTTTGCTTGCTGTTTTGCTTTGTACCGCCATCTTTTTTCGTTTGCTTTGTCATGTGGATGACCTCCATAAATGAAGTTTTGTGTCACCCTGTTAGTTTGCTCAGGATTGCCAAAAGGTTGTCCGGTAATTATCGGCAGCTCAAACCTAATTGCAGCTCCCCTTCTTTTTATGGAATTGAGCGTTCACTTCGCCGCCGAGGATGAGCATGAGGCCAGACAGGAACAGCCACACCATGAGAACAATGATGCTCCCGATGCTTCCATACGTATTGGAGTAATTTCCGAAATTCCCAACATAGAAGGAGAATGCCAGCGACACAAGCACCCATCCGATCGTTGCCACGATGGCGCCAGGCACTGCTGTGAGGCACCTGATTTTTTCGCTTGGTGCGAAATAATAAATCCCGATAAATATGATGAACAAAATAATGGCACTGATGACAAATCGAAGTGCGTTCCAGATGCTGACGAAAAATCCTGAGATGCCAAGGTGCGAAAAGACGTACATGCCAATCTGTTTCCCAAACACAGGCAGCAAAAGAGCGACCATAAAAACGATGATCATGCCGAATGTCAAGAAAATGGACATTCCTCTCGCCACCAAATAGGATCGGGTTTCATCCACATTATAAGCGCGGTTCAAGGCTTTGACGACGGCCTTCATTCCATTGGATGCAGACCAGATCGTGGCAATGATCCCGAACGATAGGAGTCCGCCGCTGCGATTGTTCATGACCTCTGTTAGATTCCCCTCGATCAATTTCATCGTCTCGCCGGGAGCGTAATCCCTTATGAAATTCAATATATCTTCCTGAGAAATCGGCAAGTAAGGAAGCAGAGTGAAAAGGAAAATGAGCAGCGGAAACAAAGATAAGAGGAAAAAATACGATAACTCGGCCGCTAATCCGGTCACATCGTCTTCCTTAATATTAGCGAACAGGGATTTGAAAAAAGACTTGTTGAATCGCTCACTTTTTTTCATCCCATTCACGATCCTGTGTATTCGTTATTGTTTTCCACATGGTCTTCCACCAGCACTTCTTTATATTTTTCTGCGGAATGTTCAAATGTATCCTTTGTTTCACTCACCATTCTTTTAATTCTTGGCGTCAGCTTCTTTACTTCTTCTACGGTTTCATTAATATATTGAAGATCATCTTTCATCTGATGAAGGGCTGCAGAGGACTTGCTGTACAGCTCTTTGGATTGAGCAAGAAGCTCCTGCGGGTTGCTCACTGAATCCCACACCTTTTGGCTTCCGCTTTTAATTGAGGTTGACACAGACTCCCTCGTAGACCGGTCAAACAAAGTGACAAGACCGCCTGCCACTGCGCCAACCAGCATTCCAGTAAAAAACTTATTTTTTCCCATAGGACAATCCTCCAATTAAAAAAGTTCTCTAATACAAGTTATTTCTTTACTTTACCTTTTATCTTCTTTTTAAAACCTTCTAAAGTAATTTCCGCCATATCCCACTCTGTCATTCACCTGTTTAAAATTGGGACAAGGAACCTGTCCCCACTGTCCCACCGATTGACAATCCTCGGGAATCGTGGAAAGATAAAAGAATCAGTTAGAGAGCGAAAGGATGGAAAATATGGATCTTTCAGTGAAATCTGCAGAGAATATTGAGTATATGGTTGATGTTATTAAGACAAAGCTTCGCATGGTCAATGTAGGGGCAATCAAACCAGGTCATGTTGATGAAGAAATGTACGAAGACCTTCACGACCTGTACACAATGGTTTCCAGAAAAGACAATTTCAGCCCAAGCGAAATGCAGGCAATTGCCGAAGAGCTTGGAAATCTCCGCAAAAAATAATCTGACATGAAGAGAAGCCGGCAAATAAAGGCTTCTTTTTTTATTGAAATTTTTTCCTTTATACCTTACTATTTAGATAACTACCTAATTAGATAGTTGGCTAATTAGTTATTGAGGGAAAGAGGAGAAGAGTCATGGAACCTTCCATCCAGTCTGTAAAAACAAAACAAAATCTTTTTCGCAATTCAAAGTTCCTCCTGATTTGGATCACCAGCATTTTTTCCGGTTTGTCCATTTCCATTTATATTCTTTGCGAACAATGGTACGTGGTTAAATCGTTGGGTGCCCCTGCATCCCTAGGCTATATTCTTACGGCCACAACTGTTCCAAGGGTACTGTTCATGGCATTGGGAGGCGTTCTTGCGGACTATGCCAACCGGGCGAAAGTGGTTTTCTTCTCCCTATTTTTACGGGCGCTGATCCTCATTTTGATGGCAGGTCTCGTATGGCAGCACTCGCTCACTTTCTGGGCACTGCTTGGGTGTGCCTTTGTCTTCGGCTCCATTGATGCATTCTTTTGGCCATCAAGGGATTCTATTCTCCCAACGATTGTTCATCAAGAACACCTCACACGTGCCAACTCCATTATTCAGACGACCAATCAGATCTCCACATTGCTGGGACCGATGGCAGGCGCATTACTGTTGACGGCATTTTCGTTTAAATGGGTATTCTTGATTCTGGCTGCCTCACTCACAGCAGGTAGCATGATTATTCGGAATTTGAAAGATGCGAGGTCTCATGAAGCAAAGGAGAAGAACAGTGTACTCGTCAACCTTAAGGAAGGATTGGTTTATGTCAAAGCCTCTCCCTTACTTTTGACATTCATGGTGACGTTCATTATCGTAAATTTGTTTTTTATCGGCCCGCTCATGCTCAGCATCCCCATCCTGGTTGATGAGCGATTTGGCGGTAAGGCTGTGGGGCTGAGCATCATTCAAAGCGGATTTGCAGCAGGTATGCTGGTTGGAGCTCTTTTGATGGGGCTGCTTAATGTGAGGCGGGGTAGAGGGAAATTAGTTATATGGCTAATCTTCCTTGAAGGGGCAGGAATGCTATCCATCAATGTTTCTGTCGCCATTTGGCTAGCAGCACTGGTGATGTTTTTGATCGGCATTTGCATTGCCGGCATCAACATCATGGTCGCCAGCATGATTCAGGAGCAGACCGATCCTTCAAAAATGGGGCGGGTGATGAGTCTTACCAGCACCGTCTCAATGGGTTTCATTCCCCTATCCTATGCAGGAGTTTCCGCACTACTTTCGGCAGGTATACAGATTGAAAACCTGTTGATTGCTGGTGGGTCGATGCTCGCTGCCTTTAGCATGTTTCTCCTTTTGAAAGGAAAAGCATTGCGGGAGGTTTGAAACTGTATGTTTTCACCACATCAAAAAAGCAGGCACACCCCATTTGGATCGTGCCTGCTTTAATGGTTAAGTATTATTCGCTAAGCAATTTCAATGCTTCTCTGTTGAATGCTGGGATATCGTCTGGTGTACGGCTTGTCACGAGCTGGTTCTGGCAGACGACTACTTCTTTGTCTGCATATTTCGCGCCTGCATACTCCATGTCAACTTTGATGGAATTGTAGCCTGTTGCGTCACGGCCTTCCAGTGTTTTCGCTGTGATCAAAAGCTGTGGTCCGTGGCAGATCGCGAATACCGGCTTCTTATCATCCATGAAGGATTTAGCGAATTTGACGAAGCGCTCATCGTCGCGAAGCTGATCTGGGGAAAATCCGCCAGGGATCAATAATGCATCAAAGTCGGATGCTTTTGCGTCGTCAATGGAAAGATCGATGGTAATTTCCGCATCTCCCTGCTTTCCTTTTACCTTCTTGCCTTTTTCTTTTTCAATGTTTACCACTTCATGCCCTGCTTCTTTAAAGGCATCCGCCGGTCCAGTATATTCAGAGTCCTCAAACATATTCGTTACAACACATGCAATTTTCTTACTCAATTTGTCCATCTCCTTTAAAAAAGTTATTGATGAAACACACAGTTTTAATGATTCCCTGCCTCGATAATTTAAAACCTATTTCTGCGCATCGATGGTAAACTGGGAGAAAATCGTTCCTTTTTGATCCTGATAGACTTCCCTGCCAGCTACTGCATTGATGATGCTGATGTTGCGTTCAACAGAGAGGCCCAGGTTCGTTGCAGCAGCCCCATGTGAATGCACCAGATTGGTCAAAACAAAGAATTGATGATCCCTCTCCTCTTTGAAAACGAGCTTGTAGTCCCTCGAAACCTTGAAACGCTTTTCATCTTCCCAAACAATTTTCTCGCCAAAACGATCTTCAAACCACGAAGGAATATTCGGTTTATAACCCGTGGCAAGGACCACTTTTTCCGATTCAAAATCAAATTCTTTTTCTTCCTGCCACTGTTCGCAGGAAAGCACATATTTATTTCCCATCTTTTCAATTCCATTGATTTCTGTAAGCGGCTGAATGATGATATCCCGCTTTTCTTTTTCCGAGCTCTCATCATAAAGGTAGTCATAAATATCATTCAATGTGGAGTAGTCGATCCCATTGCGCAGATGCTCCAATGTATCCAAAGCATTTTTTCGCTGCTCAAATGACAATCGATGAAAATAGTCAATGTAGTCAGGCGAAAAGAATTCCTGGCCAATTTTGGAGGACTCCAATTGAAGGATTCCTTCCGATCTCGTGAACCAGGCGAGCTTGTAGGAGTGGTCTTTTTGTTCCTTTAAGAGGGTAAGGAAGATTTCCGATGCACTTTGTCCTGATCCGATGACGGTGATGGAATCTGATTGAACTGCCTTCTCTTTTTTGCAGAGAAATTCACTCGAATGAAAAACATCTTCCCGAGGCTGTCCTTTCAGCCCATCCGGAACCAATGGTGTGCTTCCTGTGCCCATCACGATGTGTTTGGCAAACCAGCTCTTCCGCTCACCTGTATCCACGTCCTCCACCACTGCTTCGTAGCAGCCATTATGATCCAATACATCTACAACCTTTTTGCCAAAGTGGCACGAGTCCAGTTGTCCAGCCACCCATTTGGCATATTGATTGTATTCTTTCCTCGGGACTTCCTGCTTGTTGAAGAAAAAATATTTATATAGTCTATTGTGGGTATGTAAATAATTCATGAAAGTGAATTGGCTTTTCGGATTTGCAAATGTGACGAGATCTGCAATGATTGGCACCTGCAGATCGGTTCCATCGATCAGCATACCAGGATGCCACTCGAACTCAGCTGTCTGATCGAAAAATTCCGCGTCCATTCCCTGTTCATGCATCAGAGCCGCCAAACTAAGATTAAAAGGCCCAATCCCTATCCCTATTATGTCGATGATGTTTTCTTTATTCATTCAGCAATCCGCTCCTTTTTTCGCCGGAAAAATAGAATTCATTTCCCCAAATATACCCCAAAGCCCCCATCCTTAAGCATGAACGAAAAGTAGAATAAGAATGAACCTTGTCAAATAAAGGTTCATCAAACGTTTGATTAAACCTCCCCTTTCCTATCATTTCCCGAGAAATGATAGGGATTTCCCGTTTAGGGCAAAAAAAAAGAATGTCGAATATTTTTTCGACATTCTTGCTTAAACAAGGGGCAATTCCAGAGTGACAGACGTCCCCTCCCCTTCAATGCTTTCAATCACAAAATTCCCTTTGTGCTCCTTGATGATTTTATTTGAAATCATCAGTCCAAGGCCGGTTCCTTTTTCTTTTGTACTGTAAAAAGGTTCGCCTAAATGCTTTAACCGATGCTCTGGTATGCCGATGCCGGAATCTTTCACTTGGATGATGGCCATCTGTTCATTCTTTTTCAAATGAATATGCAGTTCTCCTCCTTTAGGCATGGCTTCCAGTGCATTTTTCATGAGGTTGAGGAGAACTTGCTTCAACTGATGGACGTCGCACATCACTTCCATAAATTCATGTACGTGCACTTGAAGGGTGACATTATTTTTCAAACATTCGATGTTGATGAATTCCGCTACCTCAAATAATAGTTTATTTATGGAGCATTGTTTGAAGTGGATGGAATGAGGCTTGGCAAGAGAAAGAAATTCGCCTGTTATCAATTCGATTCTCTGCAATTCATCCAGGATGACATCAAAATAGGCTCGCTGAGTCATTTCTTCACGTAGGAGCTGCATAAACCCTTTTAAGGTAGTCAGAGGATTTCTGATTTCATGTGCCACACCTGCGGCGAGTTGTCCAATCAATGCCAGCTGCTCGGATTTTTTCAACAGATCTTCCGTTTGCTTTTCAGAGGTGATATCTTCAAGTCCCACCAGCATCCCTATCACTCTGCCTTTTTTGCCAAGCATGGGACTGAATGACATAGAAACAATCTTTTTATTCCCCTGTTTGTTATACACCTTTGCTTCAAATCCGGTAATATACTCCCGATCTCTCACGCGGGACAGTTGGACATTAAAATCAAGACAGTCCCCGCACCTTAGAATATGACTTAATGAATAGCCAAGCAATTCATTTTTTGTTCTGCCGGCCATTTGTTCAAAGGCCGTATTCGCCTGAAGGATATATCCATTTTCATCAAGAATGCAGCTGCTTCTTTGCGCATTCTGGAAATACGATTCCAGCAGCACCCTTACTTCTTTTAATTCATCCTCTATCAATAAACGCTGTGTCTTGTCCTGGCCGATAACATATATCCCTGCGTACTGATTGTTTTCCATACGCGGAATATAACTCACTTCCAGGAGGTGAATCTCGTTTTCGCCGTCTCTCATTCTTAGTAGAACCGGCATTCTTTTAAAACTAAATGTTTGTTCCAACATACGATTATGTATTTCGTGATCCTCTTCAAGGATGAACCTTGTTAAAGGAACATTTACTTCTCTTTCTTTCGCATGACTGTGGGTAAATTTTTTGGCAGATAAATTCTGTCTGGTGATTTCACCTTCCAGATTGAGATAAAAAATGGCATCTGGATAGTGGTGTATGAACATAGAAAATTTACTTTCTCCGTTGATGCTGCCAGGAGAATGCATAATGAATTTTCCAAAGAAGCTATTTTCTGCTGCATTCTTTTCTATTATTAATGTAGTCTCGAGGCTGATTAAGGAGATGGAAAACTCGGATTTTGCAGATGATAACGATTCTTCGATGTAATTTTTCAAATCCTTCTCTGATAACGCTTCATGACCAATAAGTTCCATGAATATCTGATTGGAAGAGGTAATGGTCCCATCCTTCTTCATCAAAATCGCTGGATGCGGTATATGATTGAGCAAAGCATCAGTCATATCACTTCGCACAGTTTTCTGCATTTCCCTTCACCTCTTTTCTTTCTTAACTTAATTCGACAGGAACATCATTTATCCTTTTCGATTTTCTGTAATATTTCGACAATCTAAGAAAAGCGGAAGCGCCTTGCTCAGCCCCGACCAGCATAAGACGGAACTCGAAGGAAATCCTGATTTCCGTAGAGGGTCGGCTTATGACTCGAGGGGCTAGGCGCTGGAGCTGGACAAATAGAAAAGCGGAAGCGCCTTGGTTCGTGCTGTATAGAAATAAAAAGACCGAGCCCTTCGAAAGAAAAGCTTGGTCTAATGATGAATTAAGAAATCTTATTCAATTGTACTGCGATTCCTGCTCCGACTTTCGCATTGTTTTTAACCAAAGCTATATTAGCCGTCAAGCTCTTTCCGTCTGTCAATTCTTTCACTTTTCCTAAAAGGAATGGAGTGACTGCTTTCCCCGCGATTCCCTGCTGCTTCGCTTCTGCCAATGCCGTTTCTATCACGGATGTAATGAAGCTTTCTTCAAGTGCATCTTCTTCCGGGATCGGGTTTGCGATAACAACTCCTCCGTTCAGCTCCAAATCACGCTTGGCAGCAATCATAGCCGCCATTTCCTCCGCGCTGTCAACTCTGAAGTTCACATTGAACGGACTTGTTCTTGTATAAAATGCAGGAAGGATATCCGTTTCATATCCTACCACCGGGACACCATGAGTCTCCAGGTACTCAAGCGTCAATCCGATATCGAGGATTGATTTGGCACCAGCACAAACGACAGCAACATTTGTCTGGGCAAGCTCTTGTAGGTCTGCTGAGATATCCATTGTCGTTTCAGCTTCACGATGGACACCGCCGATTCCTCCTGTGACAAACACATCGATGCCGGCAAGATCAGCACAGATCATTGTAGCAGCAACCGTTGTTGCCCCATGCTTCTTGGATGCAAGCAAATATGGAAGATCCCTGCGGCTCGCTTTTTCCACTTCATTGCTTTTGGCCAGAAATTCGATTTCATCTTCTGTGAGGCCAATCTTTATTTTCCCATTAATAATGGCAATGGTCGCAGGCACCGCTCCTTGACTGCGGATGATGTCCTCTACTTCTTTCGCCGTCTCGACGTTTTGCGGGTAGGGCATCCCGTGGGAGATGATCGTTGATTCAAGTGCTACAATCGCTTTTCCGCTTTCTTTTGCTTGCATTACTTCTTCTGAGTATTCGAGCCATTTTTCAAAATTCATGATGTTTCCTCTCCTCTAAAAGTACTTTTTATATGTCTCTTGAAGTTTTTGTTTATTTAATGCCGGTGAAACGGTCTCTGCCGATTGAAGGGCGATGACGGATGCTGCCATCCCGATTTTGCAGGCGTCTTCAATCCTTAAGTGGTTGGTGCACCCATAAAGGATCCCTGCCACAAGTGCATCCCCCGCACCCGTCACTTCCTCCACATCAATTTCAGGTGCTAGCAAAACGCCGGCCTCACCTGAATTCGAGTAATAAACAAGGCCATCCTCGCCCCTTGTAATGACGGCAATTTCCGCCCCTTTTCGGATGATTTTTTCAGCCGCTTTGAAGTAATCCCCATCAGAGGTGATTTTCATCCCTGTCAGTTCCTCTGCTTCATCGCGGTTTGATATATACCAGGTCACTCCTTCCAGTGATGCCGGGAGCTTCTTCACTTTTGGGGAAGAAACCGGAGCAATCGCAAGCTTGATTCCTTCCTGCTTGCATCTCCTGACGATATAAGCAATGACATCCTCTGTGAAGTTCGTATCGACCAGCACCATGTCGGCAGCCGAAATCTGCGCCCATCTTTTTTCAATGAAGCCTGTGTCGACTCGATCATTGATATTCATATCGGCAAGTGCAACTGCCATCTCGCCTTTTTCGGTCAGAACAGCTGAATATGTACCTGTCGTTTCATTCGGAACCATCATCGCAGATGCCATCTCGACATAAGGCTTCGTCTGTTCGAACAGCCACTGCCCTTCATGATCGTCGCCGATAATGGTCATGAGGGATGTCGGAACACCCATCCTGCCTAAGTTTTCTGCAATATTCCTTGCCACTCCTCCACATGAGAAGCTGGTTGCAACAGGATTCGATGTGCCGAAGACCAGATTAGATTCCACTTTCATTTTTCTGTCTACAATAGCTCCACCGATGCAAACGACGCCTGATTTCTTTGGAAGTATGTATGCTCTCCCCAATATTTTCCCCGATTTAACCAATGAAGATATATATCCGGCAACAGCTGATCGCGATAACTGCGTTTTTTCTGCAAGCTCTGCCTGGCTGATGAATGGATTGTTCTCGATCATCTCCAGCAGAAGCTTTTCTTTTTCATTCATTTTCCCACCATCCCCTTGACGCCATTTCAACACTTGTCTATATCATAAACATTTGTTTAAGCGCTTACAATACTTTCTTTTCAAAAATTTCATTTAAATGAGAATTCAATCATGAGGAAAAATCGAAAAATAGTTGGACAGGACGCTGTTTTTGGGATATAGTTACCTAGGTAACTAATTGACTGAAGGAGTCTTTTCATGACAGAGCAACATGCTTTTTTTCACCAACTACATCAATTGACCCGATACTTATCAAAAGCATTGAATGATAAATTGGCCGTTCATGGCATTTATAGCAGCCAATGGACGATTCTATACCGTTTGAAGCAAATCGTCCGATGCACACAAGCTGAATTGGCCAACTATTTAGGAGTTGAGGCGCCAACCATCACCCGAACCCTTGCCCGCCTGGAATCAGTCGGTTGGATTGAGCGCAGTCCCGGCAAAGATAAAAGAGAAAAAGTTGTTTCTCTTACAGATAAAGCGCTGCAGGCGTTTCCTGATTGGGTCCAATCCGTCAGGGAATTCGAAGCGGAAATGCTGAAGGACGTATCAGAAGATCAGCAGAAATCTACACTTGAAACGGTACATATCATCATGAACCGCTTAAACAACTAGGAGGAATATTCGAATGAACACACAAAAACTCTGGACGAAGGAATTCCTCGGGATCTCTTTTTCTAGCTTCTTTTTATTTTTGACCTTTTACATCCTGCTCGTCACCCTGCCTATCTACACGCTGGACGAGCTTCACGGCAACGAGCAGGAAATTGGCCTCATCGTCGCTATCTTCCTCGTTTCCGCCGTCCTTTGCCGACCATTTTCAGGCAGGTGGATCGAAAGCCTTGGCCGAAAGAAAATCCTATTGATCTCCATGATTCTCTTTTTCGCTGCTACACCTTTTTACTTTTTGGCCAAAAGCTTCGTTGTGCTATTGATGCTGCGCTTTTTCCATGGAATCGGTTTTGGAATGGCGACAACCGTCACAGGAACGATTGCAGCCGATATCGTTCCAAATGAACGCCGCGGGGAAGGAATGGGGTACTTCGCTACGTTTATGAACTTGGCCATGGTCATCGGTCCGTTCCTTGGATTGACGGTCATTCACTATAGCAGCTTTCACGTTTTGTTCTTGCTTTGTTCCATATTCGCTGCATTGGCTCTTGGATGCGCGCTCCTAGTAAAACTGCCGGCAGCAGCAAAAGTCCACTCTGCCGTTCAGCGTCCGAAATTAAGCATCCATGACTTTTTCGAAAAAAGAGCCCTGCCGATTTCTTTATCAGCCGGCTCCTTGTCCTTTGCCTATTCTTCCATCCTTTCCTTCATTTCGGTTTATGCGAAAGGATTGGGTCTTGTCGAAGCCGCGAGCTTCTTCTTCGTTGTGTATGCGGCAGCCATCATTTTATCAAGACCTTTCACTGGAAAATGGTTTGACCGGTATGGAGAAAATTTCATCATCTACCCGTCCATCTTGTTTTTTGCTCTTGGGATGTTTGTGTTGAGCATCGTGCATTCCGCACCGCTCCTTTTGGCTGCAGGCGCACTGATCGGACTTGGCTACGGCACCCTCGTTCCAGGACTTCAGACGGTGGCCTTGAATTCAGCACCGCCGCATCGGAGAGGAATCGCCACCGCGACGTTCTTTACTGTATTCGATTCCGGAATCGGATCAGGATCCTTCCTTCTCGGACTCCTTGCAGCCGCTGCCGGATACAGCAAGCTATATTTATATCTGTCCATTTACATCCTTATCATGGGAGCAGGCTACCACTTGCTTCATGGCAGAAAAAAACGGAAGGCAGCTGTCGAAGAAGAGAAAATATCTGCTTAATTAGAAAAGCGCAAGCTCCCTGGTTAGCCCCGACCAGCATAAGTCGGAAATCTACGTAAATCTTGATTTCCGTAGAGTTATGGCTTATGACTCGGGGGCTGGGCGCTGGAGCTGGACAAAATATCACTCTGAATTTTTGTACTTTCTTATCTTTTAAGAAAAGCCCGCCACTTTGATTGCAGTGGCGGGCTTTTTATTGGGGATGTATTCCGTCGTTCATTCAGGCAGACTATGCCTTGGCAAAATAAGGACTTCTACCCTTCTATTCTTTGATCTGCCTGCTGGAGTTGCATTTGAGGCAATCGGCTTGAATTCGCCAAAGCCTTTTGCACTGAACCATCTGGCATCGAGCTTGTCATTATGCAGCATGATTTTCATGAAGTTCACAGCGCGCATCACGCTAAGTTCCCAGTTCGATTCAAACTTTGAAGTGTGGATCGGCACATTATCCGTATGGCCACTGATGATCACGTTCCGCGGCGGATCCATGACCAGCAGGTCGGAGACTTCTTGGGCGACGTTGATGTCGCTGCTCCTGATTTCTGCCTGCCCCGAATTGAACAGTACGTTGTCGCGGATGGTCAGGAGAAGGCCTTCATCCGTCAGGGATGTATCGAATTTCTCCTTCAGCCCTTTTTGCTGAATATATTGGTTGATTTTCACTTGGATCTGCTTAAGTTCTTCCTGGTCGAGCTTGTGCAGCTGCTCTTTCTTTTCGATTTCTGTCTGTGCCTGCTGATCAACAGGATCGGCCTGCTTCAGCCCATGTGTTTTAGCTGTATCGTCTTCCGGGGATGGCTGTGGATAGTCCATGACCCCTTCTCCACCGATGAAAATGTCATTAAATACGTTGGAAAGCATCTGGAATTTCTGTGCATCGACTGAGCTTGCAGCAAACAAGACAATGAATAAAGCAAGCACCAGTGTTAAAAGGTCCGCATACGGGATAAGCCAAGATTCATCGATATGGGAGTCATCGTGCTTCTTTTTCCTACGCCTGCTCATCCTGCTTTACACCGCTTTCGTCTAGGATTTTATTCCGCTCACCTGCTGGCAGGTAGGAAGCAAGCTTTTGTTCGATGACCCGTGGAGCCTCTCCCTCCAAAATGGATAGGATCCCCTCTACCATCATCAGCTTAATATTGACTTCTTCCTTCGACTTTCTGCGGAGCTTATTGGCAAATGGATGCCAAAGGACATATCCGGTGAAAATCCCGAGCATGGTGGCAACGAATGCCGCTGCAATGGCTTTACCAAGCTCTGCCTGATCGTCCATGTGGCTCAATGCCGCAATCAGTCCCAAAACAGCCCCAAGCACCCCTAAAGTCGGTGCGTAGGTGCCGGCCTGTGAAAAGATTGCAGCTCCGGAATTATGGCGGTCTTCCATCGCTTCAATTTCTTCATTTAAAACATCGCGGATATAATCGGCGCTTTGTCCATCTACGGCAAGGCTTAATCCGTTGCGCAAAAACGTATCCTCTACGTCGGCTGTTTTAGCCTCAAGCGCAAGAAGTCCTTCTTTTCGCGCCAGCTGAGCCCAATCAGAAAACAATAGTATGACGTCTTTTGCATTCAGCTGTTTTTTATCCTTAAATAAAATCCCGAATAGCTTAGGAACTTTCTTTAGGTCTGTTGCCGGGAACGCAATGGTTACGGCAGCAATCGTTCCAAGAATGATGATGGAAATCGCTGCAGGATTGATGATGATCATCGGGCTCAGCCCTTTGAAAAACATACCCACTCCGATTGCAACAATCCCCAATATGATGCCAATGACTGATGTTTTATCCATATGTACTTCACCCTAAATCGTTATTTCCAGACTGCATGGACTTCTTGCTGCAGCCCTGGCTCTCTGAACTATGTCTATCCTTTATATCGGACCAAATCCAAACTATTGAAGACATCTTTTAAAAAAGTTGAAAGGTGCCTGTCACGCCCCGGTTTTTGTCGAATGCTGCCGGTTGAGCTGCAATTTTTTTTGCCCACATAATGCAAAATTGGCCGCTGGCGCATAAGAAGGGGTTTTTGGCGCAAAGACTGCCTTGGCCGGCGCATTAGAGGCCCTTTCTCGCGCATAAGAGAGTGAAAGTGGCGCAAAGGCAAGCATATTTCGCGCATAGCACCCATGGAAGATGAAAAATTCTAATCATTTTGTTGCTAAACCCACAAAAAAGAGCCCACTCAGAGGCTCCCCACAGTTTTTATAGTAATTTCTTTTCAATTTTGCTCTCGTAGTTCTTGAAAATCGATGAGTTCGTATCTTTTTTACGCTTGGACATGAATTGATTGAACTTGACATATTTCTCGTTGAGTTCTTTTTTCAAACTTTCTTTTTCTTCTTCGTCTTCACACATGGCGATCAGCTTTTCAATCGACATCATTTCTTTGCGGATCTCAGCTTCCTCCATGGAGTAGCCCGCATTTTTCATCATTCGGTAAGCCATGCGCATATCGGGTGGAACATGTTCAAATTCGTCTTTCGGCAAAGGTTTTCCGTAGCCGGGCAGATTATCAAATTCACCGTTTCGATGTGCTTCTTTAATTCTCTGTTCGGAAATAATACTGAAAAAATCCATATTGCCAGCACCCTTCTATTAAATATTTACTACTATTATTATATCTTAACGAACGCTATAGAAAACGCTTACACTCACTTGAATCGTGTCAAAATTTCAACATTTTTACAATTTCATAAGTAATGACGTTCTGGAAAAGCTATTAGTAACCAATCAGGAAGGAGTGAAAGATATGGCAAGAGGCACAGGCTTCAACCACAAAGAAAAAGGGCATCCGGGCAACTTCCCGAATAACAGCCAAGCGAAGAAGCACACGAAAGAACGAATCGAAGACGAAGAATTCATCACAACGCAGGAAGCATTCAAGAACCGCGTGGAAGAATCCGAATAATAATCGGGTGAAAAGTGACAGGCACTAAGAAAAGCGGAAGCTCCGCGATACCCCCGACCAGCATAAGACGGACCTCAAAGGAAATCCTGATTTCCGCAGAGGGGCGGCTTATGACTCGAGGGGCTGGGTGCTGGAGCTGGACAAGTTCAGGTTTTTGTCGAATAAACGAAAAGGCGTGCCTCATCAGCACGCCTTCGTTCATTCTTTAGTTGTTTGCCCCAGTTTCTACTGGTTCTGTGTTGAGTGTCATTGCCGGTCCGAAGAATTCGTAGTGGATGCGGTCTTCAGATATGCCGATTTCTTTCAGCTGGCGGATGATGGATTCCATGAATTTAGCTGGTCCACAGACATAGCAGATAGAATCTGAGGAAGGAACTGCCTGCCTTAGGAAGCTCTTTTCAATGTATCCCTGGAAGTCTCCAGCAGAGCTGTCATCATCATCATCATAGCCAAAGTACGCAGTGGCATCGCCTAGCTTGCTGCATGCTTCGCTCACTTCATCCATGAATGCATGCATTTCACTGTTTTTCGCTGCCTGGATAAATGTAACGGTATTCTCTGCTTTTTGATCTGCCAGTGTCTTCAGCATGCTGATCATCGGAGTCACACCGACTCCCCCTGCAATCAACGTGATTGGTGCATGTGGATTGCTTTCCAATACGAAGTCACCAGCAGGAGCACTGACTTTGATCGTATCCCCTACATTTACGTCATCATGAAGGAAATTGGATACTTTTCCT
The DNA here is from genome assembly GCF_050990905.1 of Falsibacillus pallidus. GTDB lineage: Bacteria > Bacillota > Bacilli > Bacillales > DSM-25281 > Falsibacillus > Falsibacillus pallidus_A. The sequence goes on along the minus strand of NZ_CP158866.1, from coordinate 571,393 downwards.
ATTGGGTTGCATTCTGCTTCTCGCTTTACGGAAATACGATAGTAGTCTTTTCCCGGCGCATCAGAAAGGCTGTATTGACGGTTCATAATATATTTTTCACCTGGGATGGAAACTTGGATTGTGATGTATTGGCCAGGAGTGAATCGCGCGACTTTCCCACCATCTTTTGGTTTCAAATAGAAAGAAGTGATGACTGAGCTTTCTACTTTTTTATCATCTACAATAAAATCTTTGAAGTCGACCCAGCCGCCTTCTTGCTCTTCTGCTTCAGTGTACATCGCTTTTTCCACGCTGATGAAGACGTTGGCGATTTCCCCGTAAGCTTCTGCCCAGGCATTGATGATTTCATCAGTTGCCGCCTCGCCCAGAACTTCTTTGATTGCTTCCAATAAATATTTTCCGACGATTGGATAGTGTTCCGGCTTGATTGCAAGACTTCTGTGTTTGTGGGCAATCTGCTTCACGGCAGGCACCAATACTTCCAGCTGATCGATGTACTTCGCTGCAGCATATACAGTGTTTGCCAAAGCTGTTTGCTGGCGTCCCTGAGATTGATTTGCATGGTTAAAGATATTTAGCAATTCCGGATGGTTAGAGAATAATAATTTATAAAAAGCCGTAGTAATTTCTTGACCTTTGACTTCTAATACAGGTGCAGTGGATTTCACAATATCGATTGTTTTTTGGGACAGCATGTAAACCGCTCCTCTTAAAGTAGTATTTTTAATACATCTTTAAGATACTCCTCAGCAGCCACTAAAGCAATATTTTAAATACATCTTTAAAATTTCTGTCACAAATTTAGACAATGATTTGCCACAATGCGTATAATAGGTGCAGGTGATGAACAATGAGACTGACAAATTATACAGATTACTCCTTGCGGGTGCTTTTATATTTAGCTACGCTGAAAAACAATGAATTGGCCAATATCAAGCAGATTGCAGATGCCTATTCCATTTCAAAGAACCATTTGATGAAGGTCACATATGAGCTTGGGAAAATGGGTCTTGTGGAAACGATCCGGGGCCGGAACGGAGGAATCAGGCTGGCAAAGGCACCTGAGGATATCAATATCGGAAAAATAGTAAGGAAGACCGAAGAAGATTTTCACATGGTCGAATGCTTCGACGCCAAAAACAATCAATGCGTGATCACGCCTGTCTGCGGTCTGAAGCATGCGCTTTGGAAAGCTCTTCAAGCCTACATGACCGTCCTTGACGGATATACAGTTGCCGACCTCGTCGGGGATCCGGACGCCTACCGGAATTTGCTTTTAAAATAAAGAAAGCTGGCTTTTGACGGGTGCAAAAGTCAGCTTTTTTCTTTTTCCAGATATTCTTTCAGCACAATGGCGTGGTTGTGCTTTTCATCCTTTGCCCCATACAGGAGCGTCACTTTTCCATCTGCCGCTTTATCCTGGAGCCAATCAATGTTCTTTTTTTTCTCATCATTTTTCAATTCCTTAAAGTACTCTTCCCTGAACTGCTCGAATTTCTCAGGCTTATGATTGAATTCCTTCCGAAGCTCAGGACTTGGCGCAATCTCTTTCATCCATTTGGAAAGCCGGGCTTTTTCCTTCGAAATCCCCCTTGGCCACAGACGGTCAATCAGCACTCTTTCCCCATCCGCCTCAGCAGGTTCCTCATAGATCCTTTTGATCTCGAACATCTTTTTCCCTCCTTGCGACTAAATCGTTTCCATTCTATCTTAACACTGATAAAATAGAATAGAACATTCTGAATAGAAGGAGAATGATACATGGCAACTTTCCAGGAAAATTTAGAGAAATACGCTGAACTGGCGGTTAAAGTCGGCGTCAATATTCAAAAGGACCAGACATTGGTCATCTCAGCTGCTCTTGACGCTGCTGATTTTGTCCGCTTGGCTGTTAAAAAAGCATATGAAGCAGGCGCCAAAAATGTCGTCGTCAACTGGGGAGACGATACGGTCACCCGCTTGAAATATGATCTTGCTCCTAAAGAAGCCTTCACGGAATTCCCTGAATGGCGTGCAAAGGAAATGGAAGACTTGGCTGAGCAAGGTGCTGCCTTCATGTCAGTGATGTCTTCAAGCCCTGACCTTTTAAAAGGAGTCGAAGGCGAAAGAATTTCCAACTGGCAGAAAGCTGCAGGAAAAGCCACTCAAAAATACCGTCAATACATACAGTCCGATAAAGTGAGCTGGACAGTGGTTGCCGTCCCTTCAGAAAACTGGGCCAACATGGTATTCCCTGACCGCGATGGAGAAGAAGCGGTTGAAAAGCTTTGGGACGCTATCTTCAAAGCAACGCGCTCAGATGTGGATAACCCGGTGCAGGCATGGAAAGACCATGATGCAAACCTTCATGAAAAAGTGAAGTACCTGAACGATAAAAACTACCAAAAGCTGCACTACAAAGCACCTGGCACTGATTTGACCATCGAACTTCCTGAAGGCCACCTATGGGTCGGAGCTGGAAGCACGAACGCACAAGGCCACGAGTTCATGGCCAACATGCCGACGGAAGAAGTCTTCACTGTCCCTCATAAAACAGGCGTGAACGGAACGGTATCCAGCACGAAGCCATTGAGCTACGGTGGAAACATCATCGATAACTTCAGCCTTACATTTAAAGAAGGAAGAATCGTCGATGTAAAAGCGGAGCAAGGCGAAGAAATCTTAAAGCAGCTAGTTGAAACGGATGAAGGATCCCATTACCTTGGAGAAATCGCACTCGTACCATTCAATTCTCCAATTTCCCAATCAAACATCCTTTTCTACAACACGCTTTATGATGAAAATGCTTCAAACCACCTTGCCATCGGAAACGCTTATGCGTTCTGTTTGGAAGGCGGAAAGCAAATGTCCCAGGAAGACTTGGAGAAGCACGGTTTGAACTCCAGCATCACACATGTTGACTTCATGATCGGTTCTGCCGAAATGGATATCGACGGCATCACAAAAGACGGAAACAGCGAACCTGTCTTCCGCAGCGGTGACTGGGCATTCTAATGAAGCGCCCCCGAGGCAGTGCAATTGCGCTGCCTCTTTTTCATGGTGAAAAACAATAAACAGACTATTCCGAAGTTTAGTAAACTTGGCTCTTTTATCTTGTCTTCCCCCTGATGGGCAATGTATGATATGGAAGATTACGGTTCAGAATAGGGGTGTTTTTTTATGAGAATAAGAGATTGGGACCGCAATCTTCAGATCAGGCTGTTTGGGGAAGCCTTGATCAATATCACGTTCTGGATGTTCTTCCCGTTTTTGACGCTGTACTTCACAGATGAATTCGGGAAAGAAAAAGCAGGATTTCTACTCATTTTTTCACAAGTATTTTCCGTCGCGGCCAACTTGCTTGGCGGCTATTATGCGGATCGATATGGACGGAAGCGCATGATGGTCATTGCATCCTTCGGCCAGGGGGCGGCCTTCTTCATTTTTGGATTGGCTGACTCTCCCTGGATCCACTCACCGATCCTCGGGTTTGTCTGCTTCTCGCTTGCCGGCATGTTCGGCTCAGTCTACTGGCCAGCAAGCCAGGCAATGGTCGCAGATGTCGTGGATGAAAAAGACCGGAGCAGCGTATTCGCCGTCTTCTATACATCTATTAATATCGCCGTCGTCATCGGACCGATCCTTGGAGGGATCTTCTACGTCAACTACCCATTCCAAGTCATGGTCATCGCCGGTTCCATCTGCATCCTCCTTTCCCTCTTGTTGATTAAATACACAAGGGAAACCGCACCAAATCTGGTGTCCCTGGAGGCTGCCACAAATGCAGAGCGGTTAAAATGGTACGAGGCACTCATGAATCAAGTAAGGGACTACAAAGTCATCGGCAGCGATCGTATCTTCTTGCTTTATATACTTGCAGGTATCATCGGCGCACAAATCTTCATGCAGCTCGATCTGCTCATCCCTGTCTACATTAAAGACACAATCAAAAATGCGACACTGTTTGCCTTTGGTGACTGGAACTTCACTTTAAAGAGCGAGCAGCTATTCGGGTTTGTGCTATCCGAAAACGGATTCCTGGTGGCAATCTTGACTGTTTATGTCACGAAAAAAATGAACACATACCGGGAACGAAATGTATTCCTGGTCGCCGCCATTACTTATGCACTGTCTATGTTATTGATGGGTGTGTTCGGCACAGCGTGGGGCATGATCATCGCCATGGCCATCTTCACATTCGCCGAACTCATGACAGCCGGCCTTCAGCAAAGCTTCATCTCGAAGCTTGCACCCGAGAACATGCGCGGCCAATACTTCGCAGCGGCCAGCCTCCGCTACACAATCGGGCGTACACTCGCCCCGCTGGCCATCCCGCTTACAACACTATTCGGCTTCCAATGGACATTCTACTCATTGACCGTCCTTTCCCTGATCAGCGCCGGCCTCTACTGGGTCACATTCCAGCTGTTCGAGAAGCGCAAGGCAGAAGTCATTTGATCAAGCATCCCACTTTGGTGGGGTGTTTTTTTATACACAGTGCCATTAAAATCACAGCCAATAAAATCCTGTGGAAAACTAAAAAAGATTGGACAACTATTGTTGATAATGTGGATGATTTGTTGAAAAGTTCAGAATGGATCAACTTTTAAAAAATAGGAATTTTTCTTCTGTGTGGATAAGATAAGTCATCAATGGGATGCTATTGATGACTTTTCGATATAAAGGATAGTATTTACTTTTGATAGTTTCGTATGACACTATTAAAAAGTAAATAACTTATGAAGAAAATAGATGAAGGGCTGAAAATATGATTGGGAAATTATTTGTAATATTTATTGGGATCACTTTTGTAAGTTTAGGTATCTGGTGGAATAAAAAATACCATAAGGAAAAGTTTGTGGACACTACTTCCGCATCAACCGGTTCTTTTATCGGGGATATTATAGCCCATCTTTTTCTGTTTATAATGAGTATTCTTCCTTGGTATGTATTTAAAACAGCTCTAATATTGTTTGGAGTATTTTTAATTTACGCTGTAATTATAAGTTAATTAGGTAAACCACACTGAAAATAGGGCTTGCTATTATATTAGTTTTAAATTTTTTTCTAAATTAAACTAATTAATCCACATGTGGATAACTATTATTTAGTGGACTAGCCCCCAAAGTACTCCCTAAGCACCTCGCTGAACACATCGATTGTCTTGGAACCACCGCCATCCCATTGCTTGATGATCGAAAAGTCGCGCACCACCGGGGTGTCATCGCAATCAAGAATTTTGAGAACTCCGGCATCTACTTCTTTCCGGATTGCCCATTTGGACAGGAGTGTAATGCCGAGCCCCGCTTCCACGGATTCTTTGATGATCTGGGTGCTGCCGAATTCCATCATGTCTGTCGGTTTCAAATGATGCTTTGCCAAACATTGGTCCACCGCTTCCCGTGTACCGGATCCTTTTTCGCGGACGATCCATCTTTCATTTGCCAAATCCTCCATTTCGATCGGCTTCTTCTTCTTTGCAAGGTGGTGATTCTTGCCGGCAATCAAGTACATTTCATCTTCTGACAGTTTTTTCAGCGACAGTTCTTTATGCACTTTTTGCCCTTCAATCACGCCGATGTCCAGCTTATTTGCAAGGACTCGATCGGCAATTTCAGCCGTATTCCCGATTGTGATGCTGGGGTGGACTTCAGGATATTTGACCAGCAAATCGGAAATGGTGTGCGGCAGAATATACTCTCCAAATGTATAGCTGGCGCCGATCCGGATCTCCCCCTTCGGCTCATTGAGGACAAATTGAATGGCACGATTCATATTTTCCTGGAGCTCCTTCATTTCCAAAACATATTCTTGCAGGATCTCCCCTGCTTTCGTCAGTTTAAGATTTTTCGGCTGCCGGATGAGGAGTGCAGCCCCCAGTTCTTTTTCCAGTCCCGCGATATACTGGCTCACTGCGGGCTGTGTCATGAACAGAGCTTCCGCAGCTTTTGAAAAACTTCTTTCCCTTGCTACAGTCAAAAACACGAGATACTTTTGCTCCATTGCTGCCTCTCCTTTCTATAAGTTATTACTTATGCTTTTTATCAAAATGATTAATTTTCATTATACGAAAAACAGGACTATGATAAAAGGGATAGATTGGGGGATTCAAAATGAAGAATTTTACCGCGGGTATATTGTTTACGGGGATCATCGCGCTGTTTGGAACACTCCTAGCAAAAGCACCGTTTTTCAGCAGCATTGGACCTCTCGCCTCTGCCATTCTGCTGGCGATTGTGTACCGGCAGCTTGCAGGATATCCTATGTCCATCAAACCGGGCATCGACTTTTCTTCCAAAAAGCTTCTGAGATTGGCCATCATCCTTTTTGGATTAAAATTGAATATCATTTTGATTATCAAACAGGGGCCGGCCGTCATCCTGCTTGGGATCTTTTCGATTGTATTTTCCATTTTCCTGATGATTTGGCTCGGAAAAAAACTGAAAAGCGATGCTTCGACCATTCTCCTGCTTGGGGTCGGGACCGGCATCTGCGGGGCAGCAGCCATTGCGGCCATTGCACCGATCATCAAGGCAAAAGAAGAAGATACCGCGCTGAGCGTCGGCATCATTGCGCTGATGGGGACCATTTTTTCCGTCACCTACACTTTGCTTTACTCCTGGTTTCCGATTCAGGCAGGCCACTATGCTTTATGGAGCGGGGTCAGCCTTCACGAAATCGCGCATGTCGCCTTGGCAGCTGAGCCTGCAGGCGGAGACGCATTGGCACTCGCCCTTTTAGCAAAACTTGGACGGGTCCTTCTGTTGTTTCCAGTGAGCTTCGCATTTATGTATTGGATGAAAAAAAGAGATGCAAGCCAGGGCCAGGCATCCATCTCCTTTCCATATTTCCTGATCGGTTTCGTATTGATGAGCATCACTGGCACCCTTTTGGATGAAAAAGGATACCTGAACCCTCAAATAATGGACGCCGTTTCAAAAGTCACTACGTTTATTTTGACCATGGCCATGACGGGACTTGGGCTGAATATCCACTTTAAGCAGCTGAAAGATAAAGCCATGAGGCCTCTGCTGACGATTTTCATTGTCTCCATCGTGTTGTCCGTCGCCACTTTCTTTCTCACCATGCTGGCCATTTAAGGTTCGGGTTTCTCCGAGCCTTATTTTTTTATCCATTGAAAATGAAGAAAGAGCTTGTCTAGTACAAAAGATGTATACAAGGTGACAGGCACGCCCCGACTTTTGTCGAATGATGTAAGGACTTGTGCACGAGGGTTAAGGACTATTGATGCTTAATTTGCCCACTCGCGCATAGGAGGAGGGTTTTGGCGCATAAGCGGTGTTGGCTCGCGCATAGCATATGATTTCTCGCGCATAGAGTTTGGATATTGGCGCAAAGACTAGCATTTCTCGCGCATAAGATCTGCCGAGAGGAAAATCCACCGTGATTTTTGACTAATTTTTCTGGATTTCACCCTCTCCCTTCTATATTTCTATCCTTTTGATCACCAAATTCTCGTTTTCTTCAGGAAATAGGCGATTTTCTCTCTCATTTTATACTTTTTTTCAAACCAATTTAAAAAAGCTGGAACCCGAAATCGGATTCCAGCTTGCCTTTTACTTTCTGCTTATAGATTCAACAATGAATCATGATTATCATCATACTCGGAATCAAGCATTAGATTCAAAGAAGCATCAAGAGCCAAGCTGCTCATGAAATCATCTTCATCATCTGATGACATTGCACTTAATCCAGCCATAAGGTCAAGATTGGTGTTGGTGCTGAATTGATCATCATTGTTTTCAATCCAAAGTCCAGTGTTCAAATTGCTCATCAAGCTGTTGTTGCTGTCGTTGTTATCTGTTGAATACATTGAGTCAGCCATTACATTTGCCATTGCATTTAGACCAAGTTTGTTTGAATCCTCATCGTTCTCAGTCATAGCCCATACGCCTGCTTCTGCTTTCGGGTCCAATGAAGATCGATCTCCTTCATCACTTGTCATCGCATTCACATCTGCCATAGTGTTGGCGCCTAGCTTCGCACTGTTCATGTCGCCATCTTCTGTGCTTTTCGCCTCTGCCATAACGCCTGCTTCTGCTTTCGCATCCAATGAAGATTGATCTCCTTCATCACTTGTCATCGCATTCACATCTGCCATGGTGTTGGCGCCTAGCTTCGCACTGTTCATGTCGCCATCTTCTGTGCTTTTTGCTTCTGCCATAACGCCTGCATCTGCTTTCGCGTCCAATGAAGATTGGTCTTCACTATCTTTTGTCATTGCATTCACATCTGCCATGGTGTTGGCGCCTAGCTTCGCACTGTTCATGTCGCCATCTTCTGTGCTTTTTGCTTCTGCCATAACGCCTGCATCTGCTTTCGCGTCCAATGAAGATTGATCTCCTTCATCACTTGTCATCGCATTCACATCTGCCATGGTATTGACACCTAGCTTCGCACTGTTCATGTCGCCATCTTCTGTGCTTTTCGCCTCTGCCATAACGCCTGCATCTGCTTTCGCGTTCAATGAAGATTGATTTTCTTCATCACTTGTCATCGCATTCACATCTGCCATGGTGTTGGCACCAAGATTTGCATTGTTCATGTCGCCATCTTCTGTGCTTTTTGCTTCTGCCATAACGCCTGCATCTGCTTTTGCGTCCAATGAAGATTGGTCTTCACTATCTTTTGTCATTGCGTTCACATCAGCACCCGCATTGGCGGAGACAGATGAACGATTGTCATTTCCGCGGTCGCTCTGCTCTGCTGATACACCAGCTTTTGCATTCGCCCCAGCTTGGAGAGAACCTCCTCCATCATCACCAGATTGGCTTTGGAAGTTTACCACATTTTCAGATGAAACATCTGCCGCTGCATTTGAAGAATCGCGGTCACCCATCAGGTGAAGTGATCCAGTCAGATTGTTGACAATGTTCAAGGAAGAATCATGCTCTGCTGCAAAGCTCGCTTGTCCTCCGATTAGAATTCCTGCTGCAAGGCTACCTGTAATAGTCAATGTTTTAATAAAATTTGATTTTTTCAATGTACTCGCTCCTTCTTCTTTTTAGTAGTTTTTTATATACAAACGTTTAAAAAGAAGAAAGATTTTGGCGGTTCTGAAGGTGGTGCATTCAGCCATTGGTCATAATAAATTTTGGATTTTCCAGTCCGGGGCTGCAAATAGCGGTATTCCAGGTCAAAGCCGCTTCCTAAAATTACAGCGAACGCTGGGGACACGGCAGTTCCCGTTCCTCCGCTAGAGCCAGTGGTCTGAATACTTGTTCCACCAGAGCCGCCTGCTGGCACAATGGCTTCATAATGCCCTGTCCTACGATCTTGATCCGGTACTGGAACTGGAGTCTTCCCTTCCTGCTGCTTCTCCAACAAAGGCTGTCCCTGAGACATTTTAACCTTCGGGACATCTGATGCTGAGGATACGGTTTCGCTTTTTTCCTCTATCGGCTTAATGGATGGGGCAATTGGCTGCTCCTGTTGGCCGGCATCCGTTTCTTTTTCAGCTGGATGTTGTTTAACAGAAGGCTTGTCCTCTTGTTTTGAGTGATTAACTTCCACTTTCACAGAAGATTTTTCAGTCGATACTTCCGTTTCAATTGGCCCGGCCTTGACGTTCACGGTTGCCTCATCATTTGAAGTATCTCCAGATTGCTTGCCGATCTTAACGGAAGGAGACTCATCCACTTCTATGTCCGCGATGCCCGTGTTCACTTTAATTTTCGGCTTTTCACCTAAATCGACATCCACCAGTTTCTCATCGGCTTTGGTGCCAACAACGTTTTTCACTGTGTTTTCCACAGTGTTAGTCACGCTCTTCACTGGTTTTGCTGCGGAATCCACTATCTTTGAAGTCTTATTCAGGACTGTGTCATCTGATTTTTCATTTTCCTTTCCATTCAGCACCGTGTCAGCCGTATCCAACGTTTGATCAACCGTTTTGGTCGTCTGATCGACTACGCCTGACAGCAGGCCCCCATGTGCAGATGCCATGGACGGAAATACGAGAATACCAAGGAAAATGAGCGAATAGACCAATTTGTTTCGCACGTACTTCTTCACCTCCCTTCGTCCTTTTTCTACACAGCTAACGAAGCGGAGGAAGAGTTGGATCACTTTTTTTTAATAAAATTTTTTTAAAACAAAAAATAACCCTGCTTGTTCAGAATTCTCTCTCTTTTTAACTGTGATAACTTTCCTACGAATTACTATTGAGAAAGTCCCAAGCCTCTGATAAAATACTAATCAACTTCATACGGTTTCCTTATATAAAGATGGTGATATGGACCATACGTTTCTACCCGGCTGCCGTAAATAGCTGGACTATAGGGAAAGTCAGATTGATTAAATCAATGATCCATCGTGGATTCAGGCTTTCTTTATAAAAAGGTTGAATTCACGATTTTTTTATTTTCTTTTGAGAAGTCTGACATCTGATGACGTACCAATCATCTTATAGGAAATCACAATCATCTAGGAGGTCATTATGGACATTTTATTAGGCATACTCAGTTTAATCGGTGTTTTATTCCTTGGCTGGCTTCTCAGCAGCAAGAAATCCATCATCCCTTGGCGCACCATCCTTATCGGAATGGTTCTCGAGGCATTATTTGTTTTATTCGTTCTGAAAGTCCCGGTCGGGAAGACGTTTTTAGAAAAAGCAGCCTTAGGCGTGCAAAAAGTCATCGATTTCAGCAACGAAGGCATCCAGTTTGTATTCGGAGGATTCTTCGATAAAAGCACGCACATTACATTCGTATTTGCGATAAACGTGCTGGCGGTCATCATCTTCATCTCTGCACTTATTTCAGCTCTTTATTATTTGCGCGTTCTTCCGCTTATTGTCCGGGTCATCGGAGTCACACTAGGAAAATTGCTCGGTACAACGAAAGTGGAAACGTTCAATGCAGTCGGGAATTCATTCCTGGGTATTGTTGAAGCACCGCTTTTGATCAAGCCTTACCTTAAATTTTTGACCCGTTCTGAAACGTTCGCTGTCATGGTTGGGGGAACGGCTTCCGCGAGCGGCGCCATCCTTGTCGGCTACTCATTGATGGGGATCGATATGAAATACCTTCTTCTTTCTGTATTCAGCGTGCCGCTCATTTCCTTGATTATGGCAAAACTGATGGAACCAGAAACAGAAGAATCCGAGACAAATGACAACATCAAAATGGCTAAAACAGATCATACGAATATTTTTGAAGCCATCGCAGACGGTGCGGTCAACGGCGTGCAGCTTGCAATCAATATCGGTGCACTGTTGATTGCCTTCATCGGGATCCTTGCACTGGTCAACGGTGTGCTTGGCCTATTCCATACAAGCCTGTCCATGATTCTGGGCTATGTTTTCTACCCATTTGCTGTACTTGTCGGTGTGCCTGTGGACGAAGCTTTCAAGGCAGCGTCCATCATTGGAACAAAAATGTCCATCAACGAATTCGTTGCTTATGACAACCTGACTAAGATTTCCGATCAATTATCTCCAAAAACAGTGGCAATCCTATCTGTTGCCCTTTGCAACTTCGCCAACCTGTCTTCAATCGGACAATTGATTGTCGGACTTGGTTCCCTTGAGCCATCCAAACGTCCGCTTGTTGCGAAACTAAGCCTTAAAGCAATCGTCGGCGGAACGCTAGCGAGCTTCATCACAGCAATCTTTGTAGGAATGTTTATGTAATATAGCGAAAAAACCTCGCCAAAATAGGCGAGGTTTTTATTTTCCATCCATATTCTGCAGTTCATTAACGGTCACAAACGTATAGCCTTCATTAGAAAGGTCATCTAAAATCCCTTCTATAACCCTAATTTCATCTCCCGTATGGTCATACATCGCGTGAATCAGGATGATCGACCCCGGCTGGATGTTTTCTTCCACATAATCCAGTTTGTCAGAAACCTTTGTAAAATAGGTATCAGGTTCAATATTCCACATGATCGTATCCCTATCATGCTTCCACAAGTAGTAAGGGAGTCCGACTATCTTCTTCCCATTCGGCGGACGGACATCGATTTCCCCTTTGTAGCCGGCTTCCCGGATCAGCTTATCCGTTTTCTCAATCTCGTCCCGGATATATCCTGGCGACTTAAAAATCATCCGGTTATGAGAATACGTATGGTTTCCGATTTGATGCCCAGCCTGCGCAATTTTCTTAGCTTCCGCTGGATTCTGCTTCATTTCACGGCCGATAAGGAAAAATGTCGCTTTGGCATTATATTGGTCCAGCAACGGCAGTATTTCATCCACATTTTCTGTCGGACCGTCGTCAAATGTCAGGGCAACAACTTTCTGATTCGTATCCACGTGATCGGTCAAACCTCCGAAAAATTGAAAAGTCCTTGCATTCATTAATTTATAGAGACCGAACAGCAGCAATAATAAGATGATCAGAGTAACAGCAATAATCATTAATTTCTTTTTCATTGGACTAGCCTTTCTTTTTTCATTTCCCTCATTTTATTATATTTCCTTTAAAAATTCCTGCCTTTTCCCACTCAAGCCTTCGCTTCTGCCCTAGTCAAACCATACGACGACCAGTCCAGTTCCTTCAGCCAAACAGATGCCGCTTCAATATCCTTCGAGAATATGCGGTCCTTTGTAATCGAAGGGACGACTTCGCGCGATTTATCATAGAACGTTCTCGTCCTGCTCGCCATTTTCTCGATTCCTTGGAATTCCGCTCCCTGGAGGGCACAGATCAATTCAATGGCAAGTACTCTCCGAGAATTCTGGATGATTTGATGGGCATGCCTCGAACCGATCGTCCCCATACTGACATGGTCCTCCTGATTGGCAGATGACGGGATGGAATCCACGCTTGCGGGGTGAGCCAGCGTCTTGTTTTCTGAAACGAGCGAAGCTGCCGCGTATTGCATGATCATGGCCCCAGATTGCAGGCCGGGCTGCGGGCTCAAAAACGGCGGGAGATCGTTCAGCTGCGGGTTCACCAAACGTTCTATCCTCCGCTCTGAAATATTCGCCAGTTCTGCGACGGCGATTTTCATGAAGTCCATGGCAAGGGCGATCGGCTGTCCGTGAAAATTCCCGCCGGAAATGATTTTCGCGCCATCATCAAATATCAGCGGGTTGTCTGTGGCTGCATTGATTTCAATCTCGAGTTTTTCTTTCACATAATCGAGCGCTTGCCAGGAAGCTCCATGAACCTGCGGGATGCACCTTAAGGAATAGGCATCCTGCACCCTGATCTCCCCTTGCGACGTTGTCAATCCGCTGTCGGACAAATATTCCCTAATCCTTTTTGCCACTTCTGTCTGCTGCGAATATCCCCGTGCCAAGTGTACATCTTCATCAAATGCATCCATGATACCGCGCAGTGCCTCCATAGTAATCGAAGCAATCATTTCACTTTCAAGCGCCACCTGCTCTGCCTCGAGGTAATTGACAACACCCATTGCTGTCATCGCTTGGGTTCCATTGATCAAAGCAAGCCCTTCTTTCGCCTGAAGCACAATCGGGGCAATTCCTTCTTTGGAAAGCGCCTGGATACCAGGGATCCTTTCTCCTTTATAAAAAACTTCCCCTTCTCCCATCAGCACAAGTGCAAGATGGGATAGCGGAGCAAGATCCCCGCTCGCTCCCAATGAACCCTGCTGCGGGATCACCGGATGAATTTCCGCGTTGATCAGGTCGATCAACCTTTCAATGATGACAGGACGCACTCCGGAATAGCCTTTAATCAAAGCATTGGCGCGCAAAAGGAGCATGGCCCTCGACACTTCTTCCGGAAAAGGGTCCCCTACTCCGCATGCATGGGAGTGAATTAAATTCAACTGCAATTCTTCAACATCGTCAGCATTGATGAGAACGTCGCTGAATTTCCCAAAACCTGTATTAATGCCATAGACGATCTTTTGCTGCTCCACAATCCGCTCCACCGCGGCCCTGCTTTTCACCACCCGCTCCATGCTTGCTGGAGAGGCTGAAACCATTGCTTTATCAAAAAGAACCGCCTTAATATCCTTTAATGTCAATGTATTGCCGTTTAATTCCACCATTTTATAGCACCCCTCTAATGATTTACCAAAATAAAGAAAGAGGCATGATCGAAACCGGCTGGTTAATCGATCATGCCTCTATATATCCGTTCTTCGGCCATCTGGCCATTTTTATACAATTTCATGGGAATCAACACCCTATAAACAAAATATTCTAAAAATACAGAGTCTTTTTTTCAGTGTATGCGTTTTCTTTCGATGTGTCAATATATCCTTGAGCATATTAGTTTTTTCTCGCTTCACGAAGGGTATAATAAAAGGTAGTACAACAATAGAAAAGGGTGATCTGATGAGAGAAAAAAAATTCATGAGGGACACATTGGCCATTAAGACGAGCCACGTTCTTCCCCCAGACACCAATCATCATGGAACACTATTTGGCGGTAAGCTGATGGCTTACATAGATGATATTGCTTCCATCAGTGCTTATAGATTGGCGCGCAATCCGGTCGTCACAGCTTCGACTGACTCTGTCGACTTCCTTGAGCCCATCCGCGGCGGTGATGCCGTGACGCTCGAGGCCATGGTCACGTGGACAGGCAGAAGCTCCATGGAAGTTTTCGTGAAAGTGACTTCAGAGAGATTGCTTACTGGCGAAAAAGCAGTTGCGGCCCTCTCCTTCCTGACATTCGTAGCCCTCGACGAGAACGGAAAGCCTGCTCCCGTTCCACAGATTGTTCCGGAAACACAGGAAGAACTATGGCTCAATGAAACTGCCCTCAGACGTGCAGAGCACCGCAAGACGCGTAAGAACGAAAGCGCAGAACTTGCACGATTCTTTGCAAGAGAATAGACAGATGAACCGGCGCAATTTTTTGTGCCGGTTTTTTTGTGTCTTCAAATCCCATCCAAACCTTCCGCACTATTTCTTCTATTCCGACTATTAACTTTCCCCTAATAAAGTGTTTATTTTGGCCGATATATAGAATGACAACATTGGAAACTTTTTCATAATGGTTGGAAGGAGATACAAATGTATAGATTTTTAATGCTTATTGTAAGTGTGTTCACCCTTGTCTTATCCGGGTGTTCTGTAAAATCAGATCAGGCAGCAGCTGATAAAAAGGAGTACCATATCGGCATATTGCTTTCTGACACAGGGCTCGGGGACGGGTCATTCAACGATTCTGCATTTAAAGGACTCGAAAAAGCCAGGGATGAACTAGGCTTCCTTTTTGACTATAGGGAAGCACCGAACGGAAATGAAGAGAAAGCCCTTGAAGAGCTCGTCAAGCAAGGAAATGACTTGATCATCGGCCTTGGGTTTTCCGCTCAGCCGGCACTCGAAGCTGTCGCTAAAAAGCACCCGGATCAGCGCTTCATCCTAATCGACGGGATGTCTACTGTCAAAAACATCAAGTCCATCACATTTAAAGAGCAGGAAGGAAGCTTCCTCGTCGGAATGGAAGCGGCGATGACGACGAAATCCCATACGATCGGATTTATCGGAGGCGCACAAGCCCCAGTCATCCAAAAATTCAAAAACGGATACACGGCAGGCGCTCATTATATCGATCCTAACATAAATGTCCTCGTCGATTTTGCCGATACTTTCAGCGATGCGAATAAGGGAGCTGATCTTGCCGAGAAGCAAATGAATAACAAGGCAGATTTCATTTATCCCGCAGCAGGATTCACTGGGGTTGGCGCCCTGAAGGCAGCTGAGAAAAAAGGCGTATATTCCGCCGGAGTCGACAGCGATCAGCACTTTATTGCAGAAAAATCGATCGTCACATCGATGATGAAAAACATCGATGCCGTCGTTTACAGCTTAGCGAAAGAATTCAACAAAAATGGCCGCATCGATATGAGTCCGGAAGAGCTTGGCCTTAAAGAAAATGGCGTTGGTCTTGCACCTTTCACACTCATTCAATTGACTCCTGAAAATTTAGAAAAGCTTGATGATGCAAAGAACAAATTGATCAACGGAGAAATTTCAATACCTGAAAATGATTAAAGGAGACAGATTATGAACCTTCGCATTCGTTTGAATTTACTCGGACTCATTCCTTTGGTGCTCGCGATTCTCATGATTTTTTTCATTACCTCCCAGGTCATGCTTATTCAGAATTCCTCTAAAAACGATGCAGGCACCCTTGTCGGCGTCGAAAAATTCAGAGGCGATTTGACCAGCACAAAACAAGGGTTGTCCAACTATTCATTCAACCCTTCCGATGCCAATCTGGCAGAAGCCAAAACGAGCTTGGAAAATAGCAGCGCCTCACTTGCTTCTCTCGCTAAACATTTGAAAGAACCTGATCAGCAAGCACTGTTAAAGAAAATCACCGAAAAATATAAAGAATTGGCAAGCGAGTCCATCAAAGCACTCGAAAGTCAAAACAAACCGGCAGTAAACCGCCAGGCCATGCGGGTTTCAGGCATTCTGAACGATGTTTTTCTGTTGAACAAGCAGGCAAATGAGCTGTATAAAGCAAACTTGGAAAAAACACAAGGCAAAATCGGCTTCATCATTCTATTTTCCATCATCGGAAGCATCCTGTTAGTCATTCTTTCCCTGATTTTATCTTGGGTTCTTTCCAATCGCATTGTCAAACCGGTCAACACCATGGTTAAAAATGCGGAACGTGTGGCACAGGGAGACCTCTCCATCCAGATGGATTCCGGAAAGCCGCAGTCCAAATATGAATTGGACAAGCTTACATCAGCATTCTCCCAAATGATCATGAACCTTCGCAATACGGTGCAGTCCATCGAAAAAGTCGGAGAAGATGTAAAGGAGTTTGCTGAAGATGTAACGAAGCAGATGTTCAATCTGACAGAAATCAGCAATCAAGTCGCCGCTTCAACCGAAGAGCTTTCAAAAGGGAGCCAGTCCATGTCGGATGAAATTCAATCTACCGCCATTCATACTTCTGTAATGCGTGAGGCATTCGAACAAAATGTACAAGAAAGCCTCGAATCCCTATCGAAAAGCAAGGAAGCCCTCGAGTCAGTGGAAATCGGGAAGCAATCCCTTGCCAAACAGAAGTCCCTTTCAGACCAAATGGCTCAGTCCTCTTCTGAAATCAGCAATGCTGTGTCAGAATTCAGGAAATATACCGGTCTCATTGAAGATGCAGCTGTTTCTGTCAATCAGATTGCAGAGCAGACGAACCTTCTTGCCCTCAACGCTGCAATTGAAGCAGCCCGTGCAGGGGAAGCAGGAAAAGGGTTCGCCGTAGTAGCTGAAGAAGTCCGCAAGCTTGCAGAAGATTCATCCAAAGCGACTCAATTGATCACAGATATGGTAAAGAATATCAAAGATGGGATCCAGCACGTCATCAGCGCTGCACAGACCGGACAGGAAATCTCCGTCGACCAGGTCCATTCCATGGAAGAAACAGGCCAATCGTTCGAATCGATTTCCACTTCGGTCAATTCGATATTTGGGCAATTGAATGAACTAGTTTCTAAACTCCAGGATTCAAGTCACAAAAGCAATGACATCCTGGCAGCCATTGAAAACATCAGTGCCGTGACTGAACAGGCAGCAGCCGGCACCGAAGAAATCTCTGCTTCTACAGATGAACAGCTGCGCTCATTCAACCACTTGAATGAACTGATCGACACCCTTCATCAAATGACTGAAAATATGAAAAAAGAAATGGATAAATTCACCCTATAACAACCCGCGGGTACGATATTCTATCGTGCCCGTTCTTCTTTTATTTTCCAAAAAATGCTCTAAAATAGCTTTTTTACAGTCTGCCAATTATTACATTCCCTTTAAAATTCCGTAACACAAAACGCCTTCCCTCCGCTGATCCGAAGCTATACCCTTTGATGCCAATGGTTTAATCGCTTCTATGAAATATATGGGTTTTGTAACAAACATCTTCTTCCATAAACTACTACCTTACGTACCGACAAAAATCTCCTATAATCGTAAGAAGGATTATGAGTGTCGAATTCAAAAAGGTAGGGTGAATACATATGTTCTCAAATTCTGAAATTGGTATTGATTTAGGAACTGCAAACATTTTAGTATATAGCAAAAACAAAGGAATCATTTTAAACGAGCCGTCCGTCGTGGCTATTGATACAGAAAGCAAAAATGTCCTGGCTGTCGGTGCCGAGGCAAAAAGCATGATTGGGAAAACTCCTGGGAAAATCGTCGCAGTGCGTCCTTTGAAGGATGGCGTAATCGCTGATTATGACATCACTACAGAAATGCTGAAGCAAATCATGAAGTATGCAGGCAAGAAGCTTGGCTTCTCCATCCGCAAGCCTAATGTCGTGGTATGTACTCCATCCGGTGCTACGTCTGTTGAGCGCCGCGCCATCCATGATGCTGTCAAAAACAGCGGTGCCAAAACTGTGCATCTTATCGAAGAACCGGTAGCGGCTGCCATCGGAGCAGATCTTCCGGTTGATGAGCCTGTTGCCAACGTGATTGTGGACATTGGCGGGGGTACAACGGAAGTAGCCATCATTTCTTACGGCGGTGTGGTCACTTGCAATACTATCCGCATCGGTGGAGATCAAATGGACGAGGATATCGTTCAATACGTCCGTAAAAAGTACAACCTTCTCATCGGGGAAAGAACGGCTGAAACAATCAAAATGGAAATCGGCTACGCATTGATCGAACATGATGAAATGACAATGGACATCCGCGGACGCGACCTTGTTACAGGTCTTCCAAAGACAATTACCCTTGCATCATCTGAAATTCAAACAGCATTGAAAGAATCATTGCTTCATATTCTTGAAACAATCCGTGCTACACTCGAAAACTGTCCACCTGAACTAAGCGGCGACATCGTTGACCGCGGAGTTATCCTGACTGGCGGCGGTGCGCTCTTAAACGGCATGCAGGATTGGCTGAGCAAAGAAATCGTCGTTCCTGTACATCTTGCAGCAAGCCCATTGGAATCCGTTGCAATCGGAACAGGACGTTCATTGACAGTGATCCACAAGCTTCAAAAAGCAGCGCGTTAATATAAAAGCGCAAGCGCCCTGGTCAGCCCCGACCAGCGTAAGACGGATCTTGAAGGAAATCCTGATTTCCGTAGAGGTACGGCTTATGACCTCGAGGGGCTGGGCGCTGGAGCTGGATAGATTTAAAAAGCGGACACTTTTTGGGAAGTGCCCGCTTTTCTTATTTCACCGAAGCGCTATGGTCAACTGTCACTTGGGAATCATCGTCAAACTGCTTTCGAAATTTTTTCATAAAATAGATTCCCAGCAGTCCAAGAATGGCCACGTAGGTTTCGACTGCCCACAGGTTTGTGAAGTGGCCGGTCTGTACAAAGACCAACGGAAAATCTACTGCTGCATGGATGATGATCGCATAAATCACATAAGAGAATCTTTTCTTTTTCACTCCAAGCAAAACGAGGAGCGAGAAGGCAAGCTGCATAAAAACAGCAGCGAGACGTTCCACGCATGCTAATAGATAGAAAGATACACCGTTGCTCAGCAATCCATCCTTCAGCGTCTTCAACGTTTCTGCCGGCATTTCTTTTCCGATCGTGGAATCAAGCACACCTGCATTCAGCATGAAGGCGAAAATGATGTTCGGCAGCACAATCATCAGGGTAAGAATGACAGCCTCGATTCCGCCCCAGCCGATCCCGAATGAAATACCAGACTTGTAGTCCCGGTATTTTTTGAGGAGCCAGACAAATAAAATGAAGCGGCCCATCTCTTCGAAGATTCCTGCTGCAAACCCTCCATATAAGCCGAACCATACAGGGTGGTCAGCATAATCCGGAAACATGGTAATGACAACGACATGCAGGACTTTTTCAAGCACTTGTGAAAAAACAATAAATCCAACTGCCCCAAGGATGAGAGGCTTTACTTCTAATCCTGTTTTCTTTTTAGCCGTGATGATCATCGTGATAAATAAAGCAATTGAGAACAAAATCGTGACAAACATAGAAATGATGGCTGCTGTGCTGACCATTATGATACCTCCTTATAATGAGTGACTAGCCAATTCGTTAAGACTCTGAACCCGTCCTCATGAAACGGGCGGGATGAAATGGTTTTATAGATCTTTTTCAACTTAAGGATTTCCATCTCTTCCTGCTGCACCCGCATGCCATGCTCCATGTTGGGGATGATGTGAAATTCCGCATCCTCTTTCACTAGTTCCGGAAGTTCGTTCAAAATCGCAGGATCGACGTGGGCATCTTTATCCCCATGAATGGCAAAAACGGGGAAATCCGCTTTTTTAAGGCCCTCTCTTGGATCATATAGAAAGTGCTCCCTAAACCATTTTGCAGGCTGTTTGATGAGACCACTCACTTTATAGACAGGCTTCTTGGACTGAAACATCTTATCCATTAATTTGGCTGCCTTCTTTTCCTCTTTTTCTTCATTGATCAATTTCCTCATCAGCATTCCCTTGAGGCCTTTCGAGATCCTCAGTTCTTTATAGGCAAGCTTCCTTTGATGCTTCAGATACTCATCCAGATTGGCCACGCCTCCTGATACAAGCATCAGCCCATTGATTTTTTGACGCTCTGAAAGGGCCGTTCCAAGAATCGTCCCTTCACTATGCCCAAGAACGATGATGCGGTTCCGATCCACCTGTGGATGCTCTTTTAAATAAAGGAAGCACCTTTCTGCATCATCGACGAGATCCCACATCCCAGCTGAAAGCAGATCCTTCGTGCTTTTTCCAGTACCCCTTTTGTCATACCTGAGCACAATAAAGCCCAATTCTGCCATCCTGTGCGCCAGTTCCCTGTAAAGATTGAATTGGAACTTCCCCTTTGGTCCATTTCCGTTGCGGTCGATTGCACCAGACCCGGCAATGATCAGAACAGCTGGATAAATTTCCTCCTCTTCCGGAATGGATATCGTTCCGAATATCGGATGTTCACCCTGTATCTCTATCTCTTTTTCTTTCACATTCATCGGCATCCCTATTTCCCCTTTGATCTTCTTAAGCCCCCATCATTTTTCTGGAATGATGATGTTGGCAATTTGTCTTGGTTTCCGTTCTTCTGAAGGCTCATTTTTCATGGCTTCCATTAATAATGAGGCCATCTTTCCTGTAAGCTCTGCGAATTCTTCGTCAGACAGATTTATGCTGGCAACCCGATAGCTTACGCCGTCCCTCGGGAGATCAATTTCTCCCCGATCCAAATAGTTTTCAAACTGTCCCGTTAGATAGGCTTGAAATGTCATGAATAAATTCAAATGCTCTTCTTTTGATAATGCCTTTAAGTCATCTGCAGTATGGATTGTCGGAGACTTAATGGCATACACCCTCTCGACCGTTCCCCGGATCTGATTTTCTTCGACCACTTGGATCATTTCAGCTTCTAAAAGGGTATTGAGGTGTCTATATAAGGAAGCTTGCGATACCTTTTCAATTCGATTGACGATTTGTTGAACAGTCATTCGATTTCCATTGGCAAGCAGCTGGATGATCTTGATTCGGACTGGATGCATTAAAATTTTTGCCTTGGAAGTATTCATGGCAGCTCCCTTCAATTTATGATTATTATCATTTTTGATAATAATGAACCAAAAAAATATTTTTTATTCTCACTTTTGATAATAATACATTTTTTGAGAATGTCAATGGGTGATGAAAAATTTTCAGCTCCCTTAGTTAGAGATGGTGGTGCGGGCCAATTTGCTCTGCACTTTTGGGCATAACCGGCGTGCTTTTGGCGTTAACCGCTCAAGTTTTTTGGTGGACCGCTCAACTTTCCGGGTGGACCGGCCAACTTTTTGGCTGAACACCTCAACTTTTCGGCTGGACCCCTCAACTTTTCAGCTCCACCCCTCAACTCTACTCTTTTCTCGAAAAAAATAGGAACCCCGCCTCCGGAGCCCCTTTTGTGTCCCTATGATTTTGGCTATTTAAATCGTCGCCAAGTCAGCGAGTAATACTTCAAGATCACCTTGCTTGGCGATGTGTTGGCTTGCTTCTCTTGCCAGCTGGAGGTTTACTTCTTTCAGCTCGTCATTTCCTGCTGTCTTATATCCCCGCGCCAGTGCTTCGTAGGCAAATGCCAAGTCGAAATCACCGATGCCGTTCTCCATACAAATTTCGAGGCAGCGCTGTGCATGGTACAGAGCCGGCTCTGCCCTTCCTGCCACGGTGTATGCGCGTGAAACCTGCCATTCTCCCCTTGCTAGATTCACTGGTGTACCTACGATGCCCCAGTGATGCCTGGATGCATGCGCCATATGGATCATTTCATCCGTTTCCTCTACCGTTCTTTCCTTCTTCTCCATGAGATCCCACACGCTGTTAAAGTATTTGACCGCGAGCTCGCGGTGATATTCGGATGCTGTTTTTTCAATCTTAACGTCTGCTGCCACATAAATCCCCCCTGTTTTTCACTCTCCTCATTATTCGCTAAGAAAGGGAAAATCCCTTTATTTCCTTTATTAAGTGATCCAAATCGAATTTCCAATCGTTTACTTTATATAGAAAATTTGAGCATAATCCATTCTTTTTAGTATGATGGTTGTATACATACTAAAAAAAGGAGGACGCTATGTCCGACACTAAGGATATTGAACTTTATACGAGAATGCGCCAGAAAGATAAAAGCGCATTGGAAGCATTGTACGATAAATACGAAAAGCTTCTGTACTCATTCGCGTATAAAATGACCGGCAGCCAGCAGCATGCCGAAGATGTCATTCAAGAAGTGTTCATCAAGCTGTGGCGGGAACATGCCCCTTATACGAATGAAAAAGGGAAATTTTCCTCCTGGCTGATCACCATGACGAGGAACACTGCGCTCGATGTACTGCGGAAGCAAAAGAACAATCAGTCCTTCGAATATATTGAAAATGATTCGCTTCAGGTCGATGAGACAACTCCTGAAGACATGGCTGAATGGAAAGAGAAGCGGACGGTGATTCGAAGCGCCGTCAAGTCGCTCAAAGATGATCAGCAAAAAATCATTGACCTTTTCTATTTTAAAGGGCGCACACATAAAGAAATTTCTGACTCGACTGGATTGCCTTTAGGAACTGTCAAAGGAAGGATCAGGCTCGCATTGAAACATTTGCGGACCATCATTGAAAAGGAAGGAGGGGGATCGAATGAATACTAGCCATTGTGAAAATCTAATCGATTATTTTAACCATAGTCTTACAGACGAAGAAACAAAAGCA
Organism: Falsibacillus pallidus; assembly: GCF_050990905.1. GTDB lineage: Bacteria > Bacillota > Bacilli > Bacillales > DSM-25281 > Falsibacillus > Falsibacillus pallidus_A. Next base: position 548,326 of record NZ_CP158866.1, on the reverse strand, counting down.
TTCGAAGAGCATCTTAAAGAATGTCCGGAATGCCGTGATGAGCTCGAAGAACTGATTGAATTGACCGGTGACCTGGCTTTTCAAACAGAACCCATTGCCCCTCCTGAAGGTATGAAAGAACGTGTCCTTGCGCGAGTATTTGAAGATGATGAAGCGGCTTCGCCTGCTATCACATCACCTTCCGTTTTTGATAATCCGCCCCCTCTGGAAACAGTAAGGGAGAAAAAGTCATCAAAACGGAGATGGCTCATCCCTGCAATGGCCGCTGCCTTATTTCTGTCAGTCGGCGCAAATTTCTATCTAGGCTCACAGATGCAGAATGAACCCGAGCAGCCTAAAACCGCTGCCATTGACCATATCGTCCGGCAGCTGGCACTGAACCCTGTTGATGGAAATGCGGCAGGAACTGCATCCTTTGTCAAACAAAACGGAAATGTCAGCATGGTCATTCAAGCATCCCAGCTGAAGTCACTGAAGTCGGATGAGGTTTATCAAGTATGGCTCATCAAGAATGACAAGCCATATCGTGCCGGAACATTCACCACTTCAGATGATGGAACTGGAACTGTCGTCTACACGATGACCGACAAGAAAGACCAAGACCTTTCCCAATGGGATACGGTTGCCATCACCCTTGAACCAAATGCTGACAGCCAGACGCCAAAAGGTGAAATGGTGCTCGCATCCAATCTCTAAAACCAGCAGAATCTGCTGGTTTTTTCTTTTTTCAAGGCTCTTTTCTCAAAGGTTTTTGCATTAGTCATTAAAGCAGGATCACTTACGCAATCAAAATAGCGTATATAGCTAAAAAGAGCCTGGATACTAAATTGCAACGCACTAAACAGCTAATTCAGAGTTAAAATCGGCAGTAAGATTTTAACGACACTAGTTACGAAAACAGCATTTTGCAAAACTTTTTTATAACTTTTTTTAAATTTTTTTATAAAAAAAGTGATCCAACTTTAATCCTCCTTCGTTATCTATTTGAAAAACAAACAAAAAGGAGAGATTCAATATGAAAATCCGCAAATCCATTCTAGCTATCCCACTAAGCATGTCATTAGTCCTTCCTGTTACGGCAACATCCTTCGCCGCAGAGCAAGCGAAGCCATCCGTTACAACACCAGCAGCTGAATTAAGAACTTCATTAGACCAGCTTTTGACTGAGCACGCATACTTAGCAGTAGAAGCAATGCGCAAAGGCGCTGAAGGAGCAAAAGACTTCGAAGCTTCTGCAAATGCTTTGAACGCAAATGCTGATGATCTTGCCAAAGCCATCACTTCTGTTTATGGAGCTGAAGCAGGAAAGCAATTCGATACGATCTGGAAAAATCATATTGGTTTCTTCGTTGATTATGTAAAAGCAACAGGCGCCAATGACCAGGCGAAAAAAGATGAAGCATTGAAGAAACTTGACGGCTACAGCGGAGAGTTTGCCAACTTCCTTGCCAATGCAACAGGCAAGAGACTAGAAGCCAATTCATTAGCTGAAGGGCTGCAAATGCATATCAAACAATTGATCGGTGCATTCGACAGCTATGTGGCTGGCGACTACGCCAAAGCATACGACTACGAGCGCCAGGCGATTGCGCACATGGCAATGGTATCAAAAGGGCTTTCCAACGCCATCACGATGCAATATCCTGATAAATTCGATAATACAATGGCCGTGACTCCAGCAGTCGAATTGCGTTCAACGCTTAACCACCTGCTTACAGAGCATGCCGGCCTTGCGGTTGATGCAATGCAAAATGGATTGGACGGTTCAAAAGACTTCCAGGCTTCCGCTGATGCATTGGCAGCAAACACTGATGACCTATCCAAAGCAATCGCTTCTGTCTACGGCGAAGAAGCAGGACAACAATTCAAAGATATGTGGACGAAGCATATCGGATTCTTTGTAGACTATGTAAAAGCATCCGCTGCCAAGGACGATGCGAAAAAGCAGGAAGCATTGAAAAACCTTGACGGCTACCGCATGGACTTCTCCAAATTCATTGAATCTGCTACAGAAGGAAGAGTCGAAGCAGGTGCACTCGCAGACGGCCTTCAAGAACACGTCAACCAATTGACTGGAGCTTTCGACAGCTATGCAGCTGGGGATTACGACAAAGCATACCAACAAGTCCGTGAAGCATATGCACACATGCTGATGCCTGCTAAAGGTCTATCCTCTGCATTTGTTGACCAGTTCCCTGACAAATTCATGGGCGAAATGCCATCTCAAATGCCTAAAACAGGAATGGGCGGTACTTCACAAGAAGACAGCCAAGTACCATTCGAATACCTTCTTGCCGGATTATTTGCAGCAGCTGGGGCTACAACACTGGCACTACGCAAAAAAGCAGCGAAACAATCTTAATTTAGTAGAGTAAAAGGAGGGGCGAGCCCCCTCCTTTCATTTACTCTATAGAAAGGAGCATCCACAATGAAACTGAAGCACTTAACCCTTCTATTTTTCGCTATTGCCCTATCCTTGGCTGCAGCTGGATTTGTCACATCAGCCAACCAATCTCCAGATAAAGAAGTAAGCCACAGACGCGAAGTCCCTGTGCACAAAAACTCCCATGAAATCTCCACTACCACTACCCCATCCTCCTATGCAAATAAAATCATCAAGGATGAACGGACCGGCATTGTCCCTGTAAGGATTGAAATCCCGGTGATCGGCGTGGACGCTAAAGTGGATAAAGTCAACCTTCTCTCCAATGGAAAAATGGACGTGCCTGCAAGCTTTGAAGGTACAGGATGGTATGAAGGCGGGTATAAGCCTGGCGAACCCGGTAATGCCGTCATCGATGGCCACGTAGACAGCAAAAAAGGACCTGCCGTGTTCTATTACTTGAAAGAATTGAAAGCAGGCGATGAAATCATTGTAACTGGTGAAAACCACGAGAAGCGCATCTTCGAAGTAACCGCAGTCGAAACCTATGTGCGCGACGAATCACCCGTGAAAAACATATTTGGCTTCTCCTACAGCAGCAATCTTAATTTAATTACCTGTGCGGGTAAATACGACCCCGTCACAACCGAAAACTCCAAGCGGCTCGTAGTGTACTCTAAACTGAAAGATAGTGAGTGAGGCTGAGTGAGGTGCCTGACAAAAAGCGGGGCGTGACAGGCACGCCCCGCTTTTTGTCGAATACTGGCAGGTAAGCCTGCTCTGGCGCATAAGCTGGTCTTTTTCGCGCATAAACCTTGTTTTCTCGCGCATAAAACCAGAAAGTGGCGCATAGCCTGGCACTTCCCGCGCATAAGCACCACTTTCTGGCGCATAAGCCGCCACAAAGCACCCAAATAGAAAAAGCAGCCCCCTGGGAGGCTGCTTTTTCGCTTCATTTAGTTGACTTGCCCGCCTGCACTCTCATAGCGAGCGTCAAATTCCTGGACAAACTGATTGGCTATTGCTGTATCATGGATGATCAGCATGTTTTCGTCGTTATTCGTGTTGCCGTTTGTACTCCAGTTCGTCGATCCCACTACAACGGTCGGATCGCTCGTAGTATCTGCATCGATGATCATTGTCTTCGCATGCATTTTTCTTGTTTCATTATCCGGGAATACCGGCGCCGGATTGTTCCAGCGAGTATTCGGATTGTCGGTTGAAGATTGGGATGCCGTAACCCCTCTCATTTCCACACTCGCAGACCACCACTGATTCCAGTAGCTGGAGTCATAGACACCCTTCACATCGAAGCCAGTCAATGTGCCGGTTTTATCAAGGTAAGAGCCTTCCCATTTGTTTTTCAATTCATCGACAAGCGCTTGGTCGCTCCATGCAAAGATAGTGAAATAGGCACTGTAGTCCGCTTCATTTTTCACAAGGTTCGCAAGATGCCCCAGCGCATCGTCCCCGCCGGAAAAATACAATTCTACTTTTTTTCCGCCGATGGTAAAGACGTGCGGAGTGTTGTCCACTTTACGCGTGTTGAAGTTTGCTGCCGCTGCATCAGGCTGTGTCGTGCTGCTTCCCCACATTTCATTGAATTCTGTCAGGTAGGCTGCTGCCAGCTCAGGAGAGTGGATTTCAACGGAATGCTGTTGATTTCCATCCAAAATGCCTTGCTCCATGTTCGCATCATCGCCGTAAAGGCCTGTAACAGTAAAGTTCCAGCTTCCTGTGAAAATCCAATCATTATCAATGTTCGCGAATTTATTATGCATTTGGTGGTCAGGAGAATAATAGGCTCCAGCTGACTTCTCCTCGCCATTTACAAAGAGATGTCCTGTCGTGGACGTATTTCCTACCATAACCGTTTGAGTCGGGATATCTGATAGATCTGAAGGAAGCCCGTATTGAGCCCTTTTCGCTGCATCCTCTACTGCAAACATCGGAGAATCTGAGAAGATATGGACATCATCGCTTGTTCCAAGGACGCCGTCTTCTCCGCGCTCCATCTTTTCCAAATCGAGGCGCATTGTTTCGTATCGTTCAATATAGTTCGGATCTGTTGCATCTTTTGCATCCGCTAAAATTCTTACTTGCACGCCTTGAGCTGCTTTTTGCATCAGCGTGTCGATAATACGTGGAAGATTGATTTCATATGTAGCTAGGTCGATTGATTTTGTGGCACTGTTCAATCGTTTGATTAAGCGATTTTCCAAATTGACATTGTAGTTGGCTTCGTTTCCTGCTGACGCGTATTGCGTAAGTGCACTCTTGTTGAAATACACATTGATGGCGCCAAGGTCTTCGCTTACGTGATTGATGTGTTCTGTGGTTTGGGCAGATCCCGAATTAAGGGCTTTCGGTGTTCCATATCCACCATTATAAGAAGTAGTAGAACTTCTCCAATTTGTTGAGGAATTGCCGTCAGCTGCAGGATTGATGCGCTCCATTGTCGCTTTCGTCGTGTTGTCACCTGCATACCAGGCATTGACTGAATCAATGAGGCTGTTTTGAGAATCATAAAGTTCCAGAGCTTCGTTTGAGTTTCCAAGTGTTCCAGAGTAAATCATATCTGCTGCCAGATAAGGGATTGTATCGTCATCCGTCCGTTCTAACAAGTAGTACCCCTTCGCAGGGATGGTTCCTGTAAGATTTACACTGACTGATCCATCCTGGGTCTTGAGCGACCAGCCGGATAAATCAATAGCTGATGAAGTTGGATTGTAGAGCTCCATCCATTCATCGTTATAAGAAGTTGTCGTTCCCATCCAGGCCACTTCGTTCACGACGACGTCGCCGGCAGCTGCCGCTGACGCTTCCTTCACGTTGGCTGGAATCAAAAAAGTACCAGTGATAATTGCTAAAGACATAATACTAGATAATAATGCTTTCACTTCTCCACCTCTTTTGTTTGATTTAGGAAAACGTTCCAATATTAATTTAAACATGTCGAATTTTGTAGATAAATAGGCAGATAGTTCGGTCATTTGTTTAGTTTTTGTAAAGCGGCGCAGGCTATTAGGTGTGTTTATTTTGAAATTAAAACCATTGCCATTTGATATTCAGGTCTAAACGACTATTTATTGCAGAAAAAAAGCCTGAGGTATGTACCTCAAGCTTTCCCATATGGAGGATCTTGATAAAAATAATTCGGGGTGACAATCTTATCTTTATACTGCGAATGGAAGATGTGCGTCGCAGCTGGTGAAACCGGTGGGATGAGCCATGTCCAGTCTCCGGTCACTTCCCTGCCGGCCTCCTTCTCGCGATTTTCAAACAGTTGGAATTGAGAGGCTGCCGTATGGTGATCCACGATGCTGACACCGGCATTTTTAAAGGATTCATGCACAGCAATATTCAATTCAACGAGTGCTTTATCTTTCCACATCGTAGAATTCCGGCTCGTATCAAGCCCCATACAAGAAGCGATTTTCGGGAGGGCATTGTACCGGAAGTCATCAGCAAGATTCCTGGCACCGATTTCCGTCCCCATATACCAGCCGTTGAACGGAGCCGCTTCATAGTCAATCCCACCGATTTCAAGCTTCATATCGGATATTATCGGAACGGCATACCACTTCAAACCCAGGTCACGGAACCATTCATATTCGGGGTGTTCAATCTCCACTTCAAGTACCAGTTCCTTCGGGATTTCAGACCATACCGGTTGATTCTGCCCCACCTGGATCACAAGGGGCAATACGTCAAAATGGGTCCCGTCTCCTTTCCAGCCAAGCTTTTCACATTCTTTTGTAAAATTAATAGAGGCAGGGTCTCCTAGAATACCTTCATCCGATTCATAGCCTGCATAGCGGATCAGCTGATGATTCCAAATCCTGATGCGGTCTTCAGGCCCTGTGGCAGCTTTGAATACTGTAATGGTCGGAAGGATCTTCCCGCCATTCGCTGCATATTCAATATGGTTTAAAAGATGGGCTTTCACCTCTTCTTCTGTCGCAGCTTCCCTTGCATCCACGACATGCAGACTGTTCCAGAAGAGCCTGCCGATGCAGCGGTTGCTGTTCCTCCATGCCATTTTGGCCCCGTGCTCAAGCTCTTCAAATGTATGTTCATAGGTTCCCGTTTCTTCAATTTCATGCTTAACGGCAGCCAGTCTTTGTTCCAGCTGCGGCTCGTCCTTGTTTAACTCACGATAGCAAATCTCTATAAAATCCTTTGCCTGCTCCCAAAGTTGTTTATTCAAAACAGAATCATCCTTCAACGTTTTCGTTATACCTTATTGTAATGGATTCCCCAAAAAGCAACAAATTTGGATGCCCCTCTTCCGTCGGTAAAAATTGCCTTGAGCCTTAATTCAAAAATCTATGTTAAACATCGCTGTTGATTTCCGTTCAAGACTTCGCTTTCCGAGGGCGGCGGCAAGCCTCCTCGTCGCTGCGCTCCTGCGGTTAGAAAAGCGGAAGCGGCTTGTCCAGAGGCGACCAGCGTAAGGCGAGCATACCGGAAAGGCGATTTTCGCCTTTTTGGTATGCTTGACTTATGACCTCGAGCCTCTAGCCGCGGAAGCTAGACAAGTCTCGCCTACCCCGCTTTTCCCACCGGAGTCTGCGTCTTGCACTCCAATCAACAGCTAGAATCCAGCTAAAATCAACAATGAGCTTTAACATAGCCAATTCAAAAAAACGGACCCCGCAATGGAATCCGTTTTCGTTATTAGTCTTCTTTTTCTTCTTTTTCCTTTGAAGCAGACAGCTGCTGATTGGACTGCTTCATTTCATAAGTCATTTCGTCGAGGCTTTGACGCACGTTCCCTTTTCCGGAGAGGTTCTCCAAAAGGTTCTTAACGTCAATCCCGGAGGAAGCTTTAAGGGACTCCTGCAATGTGGACATAAGGTTCGTCGCATATCCCGTCACCTTATTGGCGCCGCTGTTCTTTCCGTCGCTGCCAGTATCCACCACCGTGATCTTATCGATGTTGCTGAGCGGGCTCGCGATTTGCTTCGCATATTCCGGAAGCATTTTAAGCACCATGTCGAGGATCGCTGCTTGCCCGAACTGCTCGAACGCTTCGGCGATCTTCCGCTTCGCTTCTGCCTCGGCAACCCCTTTAAGTCGGATGATTTCAGCTTCAGATTCCCCTTGGGCGCGCTGGGCATCGGCTTTGGCAATACCGTCAATCCTGACTCTCTCTCCTTCTGCTTTCGCCAATGATTCAATGCGGTATTGATTCGCATCGGCTTCTGCCATTTGCTTCATTTTTCCAGCTGATGCTGCCTGCTCTACAGCGTAGCGGTCTGCATCGGCTTTCTTTTTCACTTCTGAATCGTACTGGCGCTCTCTGCGGAGGATTTCCTTCTCCTCAAGTTCGATTTGCTTTTGACGCTCGATGATGCGGATCTGCATTTCCTGCTCCGTTACTTCCTGCTTGGAGCGGGCTGTTTCCAGATCATATGCCTGGTCGGCGCGAGCCTTGGCAATGTCCTGCTCGCGTCGGTAATCTGCAATTTTCATTTGATTCTCTTTTTCTGCTTCGGCGATTTCAGTCGCGCGCTCCAACTCAGCACGCTTAGCATCCTTGGCTGCTTCTGCCCGCTTGATCCGCGTCTCTTTTTCCGCTTCGGCTGTTGCAATGTCTGCATCCCGGCGGACCTGTGCGATCCTCGGCTTCCCTAAGGAATCAAGATAGCCATTTTTATCCCGGACATCTTTGATGGTGAATGAGACGATGATAAGCCCCATTTTGGCAAGGTCCTGTGATGCGACCCTTTGGACTTCCTGTGAAAATTTATCGCGGTTTTTATAGATTTCTTCAACAGTCATCGAACCAAGAATCGAACGCAGATGCCCTTCAAGGACTTCTTTTGCTTCATTTTCCCGGTCTTCTTTCGTCTTTCCGAGGAACTGCTCGGCTGCTGTCGCAATTTCCCCGATGGAACCACCGATCTTGATGATGGCCGTACCATCCGCCATGACCGGAACACCCTGTTCTGTGTACACTTCAGGCGTTGTGACTTCCAGTTTGCTGGATAAGAGGCTTAGCGGCTCTGCCTGTTGGAATACCGGCAGGACAAATGTTCCTCCGCCCCGGATGATCTTGATTTTATTGCCGGATTCATCGACATGTACGTTCTTTCCGCCAAGATAGCTTCCAGTGACGATCAGCGCCTCATCCGGTCCGACCGTCCGATATTTTGTGACGAATACCCCTATGAGGGCAAGTATTAAAAATGCTGCAATCCCAATTATGATCCATATCATACCCATATGTGCATCCTCCCTGTTCTGTCTATTTTAAAATTCTTCCTGGGGAGAAACCAAAACCACTCCCTGTTTTATATCGATGATCAGTACTCTGGTTCCTTCTGGAATGCTTTCCTCATCAAAGCTCTTTGCCGATTTGGCAATGGCGCCGCTCTTGCTTTCAATCAATACTTCCCCAAATCCATCCACCGGGATGCTGAGAATGACTTTGCCTATCCGTCCTCTTAGCGAATCCTCTGTGTAGCCGAGTGATTCCTCTGCCCTTGATAAAGGGATGAATACAAAGATATTCAAAATCGAATCCAGGACAAGGGCGATTAATATGGAAATCACCAGGATCGTCACGCTTCCCAGACCTGTGGCGAACTCCAGGATATAGCCGCTTGCCGATACAAATGTGAAAAAGGCGAGGATCACTGCCGGATTGATCCATCCTCCCGGGTCCGCAATTCCATGGATGGCATGAAGAAGATCGCTGAAGAGAACATAGAGCACAATTAAACTTCCTGAAACTATTAATATCGTTAAATAAATGCTCTCAATTGACGTCCCAAAAAGCTCCATCTCTTCTCATCCCTTAGCTGGATTGTTTTTCTTCTTGTATCATGCTCTTTAATTTATTCAGCTCTGCCTCTACTTCATTCTCCAAAGTCCATTCTTTCAACTCTTCTTCAAGGGAGCGATTCCCGCCATTCAACTCTTCCCATGCTTGGGCTTTGGCTTCTTCCCTTGCCACTTTTTCTTCCATCCTGGCAAATCCGCTTTTGGCTCCTTCAGAGTGAGAAGTTGAAAGTACTTGATTGATAGACGATTTGGCTTGGGCTGCGTGAGCCCTTGCTGCGAGTGTATTTCTCTTCAGTTCCATCTCACGGTACTCGCTTTTCATCACGCTGAGCTTTTCCTTCAAGTCCACAACGTGCTGCAATGTCATCGTATGAAGCTCTTCCAGCTGCACCAGCTCTTTTTGCAGCCTCATCTTATCTTCGATCACTTTTTTGGCCAGGTCCTCTTTCTGTGATTGCAAAGCTTCCACTGCCTGTGATTGCCTCACATCAAGCAGCTCTTTCTGATTGGCTATTTTTTTCCCAAGGAGCCTTTCCTCCGCAATCATTTTGGCTGTCGCCCGTTCCGCTTCTGAAACTTCTTGGTTCATCTCCCGCAAATACTGGTCCATTAAATGCACCGGGTTTTCCGCTTTATCCACCATGGCATGCAATTCAGCTGCTACAACCGTTTTGACCCGCTTGAACAATTCGAACATAAATAAAACCTCCTCCGTATTTGGCGAAGCGATTCGCTTTCATACCTTATCTACGAAGGAGGATGTAAAAAGATTCAATTTTTTGATAAATAATTACAATTTAGGGTAGAGTTTCTTCCCACTGTGAATATAGAACCTCTTTTTCTGCTTCTTTTTCTTGCTGATTCTCATAGAGTTTTTGAAGAAGTTCCAAATCGGTTTCCGTAAGCATCTGGTTTTGGATTTTTGCCAGCTCTTCTTCTACTTCTTCCAGCTGCTTTTCAATATCCGCCGGGTCGATTTGAATTGCAGTTTTCTTTACCGGCTTCGGTTCCAAAGCTTGCTTCTGCTGTTTTACTTCTTTCACCTCTTCCTCTTTCTCGCTCATTTCCTGCAATTTTTTCTTGGCCCATTCATAGCCGCCATCAAAAAAGTGAAGCCTTCTATTTTTTAAGCAATACGTCTTATCAAAAAGTTTATTTAAGAAATATCGGTCATGGGATACTGCCAGGATCGTTCCTTCAAAGTCTTCCAGCGTGTCTTCGAGCACTTCCCTCGAATCGATGTCGAGATGGTTCGTCGGTTCATCGAGGAGCAGTACATTCACATCCTGATGCATAAGCTGGGCGAGCCTGAGCCTCATTCTTTCCCCTCCGCTCAGGCTGCCAACCTTGCGGAAAACAGAGTGGCCATAAAACAGGAACTTCGCGAGGATATGCCTTGCATCCCCTTCCGTCACAGATACCTCATCCCGAAAGACGTCAATTAAAGAAGCGTTTGGATCATGGTACACATGGTGCTGGGAAAGGTATCCGATCTTTACATTGCTCCCGATTTTCGCTTCGCCTCCATCCAACAAAAGGTCGCCAAGCAGGACTTTAATGATGGTCGATTTCCCCGTCCCGTTTTCTCCTATGATGGCGGCCCGATCCAAATATTGAACCTGCAGCTGGAGGTCATCGAATAGCACTTTATCCGGGAAGGCTTTCCGTCCATCCTTAATCATGAGGACCTCTTTCCCCGAACGATCTGCCGCATCAAGCTGAAGATTCATTTTCTTCCTTTCGAGTATTGGACGCTTTAATTTGTCCATTCGCTCAAGAGCCCTCTCCATGTTTCGAGCCCTCTTATGGAGCCCCTCGTTAGGCGGATTCGCCCTGTTCGCCCACTCCTTCAGCCTTTTGATCGCTTCCTTCATCTTCTTGATTTTTTTCTGCTGTTCTTGATAAGCTTGGAACTCAATCAGGAGACGCTCCTCTTTTTCCTTCACGAATCCTGAGTAGTTATGGTGATAAAGTGTGATTTCCCCGTCCTCCAAATCAAGTATCCTGGTAACGACTTCATCAAGGAAGTACCTGTCATGGGAAATGATGACAATGGTTCCGGCATACTCATTCAAATACTGCTCCAGCCATTCCACTGCTCCGATATCCAAGTGGTTCGTCGGCTCATCCAACAGGAGCAGGTCAGGCTTCTGCAGAAGCAAATATCCTAAACATACTTTGGTCTTTTCCCCGCCGCTCAACTGAAGGAAATCCTGTTCAACTAAAGCACCGATCTGCAGACCATTGACGATGGACGCAATATTCGCTTCCATTTCATAGCCGCCAAGAAATGCAAATCGTTCCTGGAGCAGCCCGTATTTTTCCAGTATTCTCTCCATCTGGCTGCCCGGCTTTTCTTCTCCCATCTCTCGTTCAAGTTCCCGCAGTTCTTCCTCAATCACTTTCACTTCCTTAAAGGCCAGGTTCAAAACATCCCTCGCTGTGAACTCCTGGGGGAATTCCGGGATCTGCGGCAAATAACCGATTTTCGTCCCCTTCTTAAAATGGATCTGTCCTTCATCCACTGATTCATAGCCCGCCATCAATTTAAAGAGCGACGTCTTTCCCGTTCCATTTCTTCCGACAAGGCCGACGCGGTCTCCTTCATTGATTTCAAAGCTCAAATTCTCAAATATCTTATTGCCGCCGAACATTTTACTGATTTCATTTACACTGCATATTGTCATTAGAATTACTCCTTTCTACTTTTTTAGCACAAAAAAGACCACGGGCAAGGTACACTTCTCCCGTGGTCTCATGCGGCATCCGAATGCCATAAATTTTGGATATAAAAAAGAGAGCAAAGGATCGCTCTCTTCATCCGATTACATGAAAGGACTCCTTAATGGGTCAAGAGATATCTCACCGTTCTGTTTTCATATGAAATTTCTAAAAAAGGGCAGACTGATCCCTTTGTTGAAATTCGCATGAAAAATTGCACGGCAAATGTAGATAAACTCTAAAAATTGGCCTTGCAATCCAACAGAACTTTTCATCTCTTGACACACCTCCTTTAATGTCTGAAATATAAAATTATTATAACTCTTTTATCCATTGGAGTGCAAGTATAATGAAAAAGGTGCCTAGTCAAGTTGCCGGTCAAGGTGCCTGTCACCACCCGACTTTTGTCGAACGAAGTCGATAATTACTAATTACTTCCAGGTGCAGAGAGGTGATTCATACTTCATTTAACGTGGTGAATGCCAATGGCGCATAAGAGTGTCGATTTGAATTATAAAGGATGCTTTCTCGCGCATAGCGTATAGTTTTTCGCGCATAAGACCAAAGCATTGGCGCATAAACAAGAAATTCTCGCGCATAGAGCAAGATTGAGAGGGGGATTTCACTATATTTCCGTACCTTTTCTCCCCCTTTAGATCGTGCAGAAGAATTAAATAGTCATTTCTCAGCCATTTCACCATCATATTCGGCCGATTTTCTTCCAAATATCAAAATATTTGCTCCAAATAAGAAAAAACCTGCAAACTGGATGTCTGCAGGTAAATTTTCTTATCGATTATCGATTGTTTCTGGATATAAATCGTGGTTCATCATGCGGTACTCGGCCATTTTTTCGTACTTCGTGCCTGGACGGCCATAGTTTGTGTATGGATCGATGGAAATGCCGCCGCGCGGTGTGAATTTGCCCCACACTTCGATGTAGCGTGGATCCATCAATTCAATCAAATCATTCATGATGATGTTCATGCAGTCTTCATGGAAATCTCCATGGTTGCGGAAGCTGAACAGGTATAGCTTGAGTGACTTGCTTTCGACCATCTTCACTTCAGGGATGTAGCTGATGTAGATGGTGGCAAAATCGGGCTGGCCTGTTTTTGGGCATAGGGATGTGAATTCAGGGCAGTTAAATTTTACAAAATAGTCGCGGTTTTGGTGCTTGTTATCGAATGTTTCAAGGATGTCCGGGGAGTATTCGAACAAGTAGTTGGTTCCCTGGTTTCCTAAAAGGGTAACATCTTGAAGTTCTTCATCTTTTCTTCCTGACATGGTGATACCTCCATTAAATATCTATATGGGTATTTGATACAAAGATAGCATTTGGTTGATTTCCGCTGAAGGAAGCTCGCTTTCCGAGGGGAGGGCATTGAGCCTCCTCGCTTCGCTGTGGGGTCTCAACTGTCCCGCTGATTCCCCCGGAGTCTCGCACCTTCCGCTTCAATCAACACCAAACTTTCACCTTTGCTAAAATCAATAACTTACAAATTTACCAAATAAAAAAACCATACCAAAAATGGATATGGCCTGATTTTCTCAATTGGCTATCCATAGTTTTTTAACGAGGGTTTGGCTATGAACCTCAACTTTCATTTCAGGTGGAACTTTTTCCTCGTTATCATAGAATAGATGTCGATTTTTGTCAATGAGAATAGGGTCTGGACAATTCGAAGGAAATTATTGGATATTTACAATATATCGTATCCATCACTATCTACTTCCATTATATAGTGTTATGATTGAGGTAAATCTACTATTTGGAGTGTTATGCGATGCAGAACCTCATTAACGATCTGACTAAAATCCTGCTCGAAGGCGATTGGTTCAAAGCCGAGGATTGGCTTGAGAAAACGAAGAGCCTGGGCTACTCGCCTATCGAGATCCAAGAAGATATTATAAAAGCATCCATGTACAATCTCGGACGGTTCTGGGAAAAAAATATAATCTCTGTAGCGGATGAACATCTTGCTACCATTACAGCCGACTTTCTTCTGACAAGGCTCCAGCCTGCACCAGCTCCTGCTGCGCCTAAGCCGCTGGCCATGCTTTTCTGCATAGAAGGAGAGGAGCATTATATCGGGTTGAAGATGTCAGCTTCGATTTTACGGGCAAATGGCTGGGAAGTAAAAATGCTCGGATCGAATCTTCCCATCGATCATGCCGTTTATTTTGCGCGCAAATGGAAACCGGAATTAGTCGGAATGTCCATTTCCATTTCCACGTTGCTTCCTAATCTATTAAAATGCGAAGAAAAAATAAGGGCGCTTCCTCATCAGCCAATGACATTGATTGGCGGGAGATTGGTTTCGTTATACAACCTTGAATCTCATATCGATAAAAAGACTATATTGGTATCCGATTTATATGATCTCGAGAGATGGGCTGCGGATTTTTCGAAAGAAGAGGCAATCAAGCAAATTTAAAAAGGTGGAATTTATGTGTTAATTATCGAAAACATCCCCATCCCCTTCTTTATTTTAGATTTCAACTATCAGATTCTTGATTATTCAGATGCAGCTTCCATTTTCCCCTTCCGCAATTCCTTTATGGATCTCGTGGATAAAGAGAGTCAGGCAAAAATCAGCAAAACATTTGCAAGGAAAGAAATGCCTTCAGGGGGCTTTGAAGTTAACCTGATGCAAAAGGATCAGCCTGTCCCCATGAATTACGAGATTTTCTTTTCTTTTATTGAAAATACCTCCAACTACTATGTCGTTTGCATCCCTAAAAAAGAAGACACCAAATTGATTCGCCATCAAATGAACCTGCTTCGGGAGCAATTGATGAGAGATGATCTATCCAAGTTTGATCAATTCAGACGAAAAGATTGGATTCAGTTTTTCCAGCCTGTATTGACAGACCGGCAAATCGCCAATATGCTGGGAGACCACGAAGGATTAAGAGAATCAATCGCACGGCTCGAACGCGTCCAAGAACAGTTTGGGAATTTAAAACCCGATATAATAGAATCCGGAAAGATTGAAAGCCTGATGGAAATTGAAGAAGAGCTGGAAGAATTGAAATCAACACTAGACTTCTACTCTACCATCCTTCCCATTTCCAAGCAGTCATTTATTAAATAAATAAAAGAGAGTCCATTTTGATCATGGACTCTCTTTTTTGTGTGGTATGAATTATTCGACGGCTCCCGGATCAGAAGCTAGGAGCCATTGACTGATGGCTCCTTCCACCGGGTTTGCTGCCTCATTGCCGGAATGATTAAACAAGGCCGGCGCCACCCTGTTCGTTATTTTCTCAAGCGGGATTTTTATGCTGTCCTGCTCCGCAATCGCGACTTGGGTAATCATGGACACGACTTCTGACTTGAACAGATGCTCCTGTTCTTTTCTTCGATCGGTAATATCTGTCCCGATGGTCATGACTTGTACAATTGTTCCGTTCTCATCCAACAATGGAGCGATAATCAAGTACTCGCATGTTTCTCCACCGGTTGCATTTCCATATGATATTTCCCCGTTCCACCTTGATCCTTCTTTAGCGATTTGCCAATGGTCAAGGAAGCCGGTTTTTTGGAAATGTCCTCCGCAGACTTCGCCGATGAAGATGCCTGTCAGCTCATTCTCCGAACTCCCTGCAAAGTCGCAGAAGCTTTGATTCGCATGGGTGACAGCCCCTTCCATATCGGTGACGATAATTCTCGAGCCCATCTGCTCCAAGGCATTGACACTCATTGCAAAGTTCTTGTCGATCACCTTGAGTTCTGTAATATCCTGAACGGTTATCACTATACCCTCAATAAAGTTTTCACTTGTGCGGTATGGCATGATCTTGATGCTGTACCATTTACCTGTAGTGGATTGAACTTCTTTTTCCACCGTATAAGGATGCAGCAGCACATCCTCAAGGTCCCTCAAGAAGTTCTCATACTTCAAGACATGTGAAATATGATGAATCGGACGGTCGATGTCCCTTTCCATCAAATAAAAAACATTGGTTGCTTCAGGTGTAAATTGTTTAATATGAAATTCCTTATCAAGGAAAATGGTTGCAATCTTTGTATTGATAAGAAGGTTGTCCATATCATTATTCAGCTGGATCAATTCTTCGATTTTCTTTTCATATTCATTGTTTACCGTAATGAGCTCTTCATTGACCGACTGGAGTTCCTCATTGGTCGACTGCAATTCTTCGTTTGCTGCAATTAATTCCTCATTGGTCGACTGCAGTTCTTCATTGGATGTTTCCAGCTCTTCGATTGTACTCTGGAGATGCTGTTTTGTCAGGTAAAGCTCCTGCTCCATTTCATTGATTCGCTGATGGATCAAGTACTCTGGATCGTATGGGTAGGCTTTGTATTCTTTTTTAGAAAACTCCACTTTCTTTTCCTCAAAGAAAATCCCTATGTTCCTGAATCCGCTGTCCGTTTTGAATACCGGCTTGGCCACCAGATTCAAGTAATATTCACGATGATCCTTGTAGCGGACCTCGATATTTTCAAAAGAAACTTCTTCATGAGTCTCTTTCACTTTTTTAATGGCAGCGCCAATCACGACAGATAGACTTGTCGGAACGATGTGGTGGATGTTGAAGCTGGATTTATTCTTTGGAAAAGACAAGTATTGCTGTGCCTTGGAAGAGGAGAAGATGACTTCATTCTCATCATCGAGAATCACACATGCTTCAAGCATTTCATCCAAAAGCATCGTCGAGAAGTCATTGGCATGATTATAAGCTTTATAGCTGGTGTATTTTTCAGCCATCGGTGCAAGAGGAGCCCCTGAGGACCCTCCTCTTGCCTGCTTTGCCAGACCACTCGAAATCTGCCCTTTTTCCAGAGACGCATTGGAAAAGATATTCCACTTGCTGTTCAGGGTTCCGAATAAGTTAGAAACCCTTCCAAGCGTTTCACTCGGCCCTAAGAAAAGATAGCCATTCTCTTTTAATGCGAAATGGAATAAAGAAAGGACCCTCTGCTGAAGCTCTGGCTGAAAATAAATCAGTACATTGCGGCAGCTGACCATATCCAGATCAACGAATGGCGAATCCTTGGTTATATTATGAGGAGCAAAAACGATCATCTTGCGAATGTCTTTCTTGATGACATAGTCCTCTTTATCCCGCTCAAAGTATTTCGTCTGAAAAGACTGAGGGACCGTTGCGATGATCTGTTTATTGAACCTTCCAAGACTCGCTGTTTTAATGGCGTTCTTATCCACATCCGTCGCAAAAATCTGTACCTGGATATCCAGTTTCTGCTTGTTCAGCTCTTCATTCAGGAGCATTGCGATCGAATACGCTTCCTGCCCTGTTGAACAAGCGGCAACCCATACTCGGATCGATTTGCTGTGATTCTTTTTCTTCTCTTCTACCAGCTTCGGGAATACCTCTTTTTCCAAATACTCAAAAGCCGGCTTGTCGCGGAAGAAATGCGTCACCCCGATCAAAAGGTCCTCTTTCAGCTTTTTAACTTCTCCGGGGTTTTCAAGAAGGAACTGCTTGTAGTCCTCTGCACTGTAAAATTTGCGCTCGCAAAGATTCATCCGGCGTTCGATTCTTCTTTTGACACTATTAAGCTTGTATTGAGAGAAATCTACATTCGTACTTTTATTCAACAAAAAGAATATTTCACTTAAAATATCTTCCGAAAAAATATAGCTTTTATAGTTGAAATGGCTTAAAAGATGCTGCGGCATTTCATCAGGGGAAAGGACAAAGTCCACCACCCCTTCTTCCCTTGCACTCAGTGGCATATCCCGGTATTTAGCAGAGGCATCCTGTGCCATGCATAACCCTCCTGCTTCCCGGATGCTTTTCAGTCCCCGGGTGCCGTCAGATCCATTTCCGGAAAATACGATTCCTACCGCTTTTTCCTTAAGCTGATGTGCCATCGATTCAAATAGTTCATCTATGGGAAAATGGGGGCTCCTTGAAGAAGGGTATGGAGCAAGCTTGATTTTCCGATTAGAATCTATGGTTATATAAAAGCTCGGCGGACATAAGTAAATGGTTTTTTCACTTATGGCCATTCCGTCTTCAGCGGTGAGGATGTCCATATCTGTTGCCTTTTTCAATAGTTCAGGCATATAGCTTCGGTAGTTTGGAGATAAGTGCTGAACCACGACAAACGAAAAGAATTGTCCATCCTCCATTGAATGGAAGAACTGTTCGATTGCCTCCAAACCACCTGCAGAAGCACCAATGCCAATTATGGCTGTAGATGCTTTCGTATCGATAGTCATAATAGACCTCCTATTTATCTATTATTACCATTCTATCAGAATATTAGAGGAATAGCACCTTCCCAAAAATGCTTTAAAGCATGAAAGGGTGCCTGTCACGCCCCGGTTTTTGTCGAATCAACTCGAGGTGACAGGCACGCCCCGAGATTTGTCGAATTTTGCCGATTCGAGACCCCGGGGGTTCCTTTTCTTCTTAGTGAAGCGGATATTCGCACACTAGATTGGAGCAAAAATAGCCGGTGGCGCATAAGAGGGTGGTTTTCGCTCATAAGCAGCAGTTGCCGGTGCATAACAGTGGTAATTTGGCGCATAAACAGCTCGATTTCGCGCATAAACGAACATTTCTCGCGCATAGAGCCATGCATGCGGGAAGAATCACTTATATTTCCATGCAATCAACTCCCTTTTCGCAGCCTCACACCTTGCACAAGGTCAAATCGCACCTTTTTCGCCGCCATTTCGCCTCTTTCCCCCATTAAATGGACAATTTTCATACCTAAATCCCGAACAATCTGCTTTTTTCAAAATGATAACGGAACTTTTCCATAAAAAGGCCACAGTCCCAACAAGAACTGCGGCTTTTGCAAATCATCATATCTTATCCAGTTCGCTCCCGAGATATTTCGCCAGCTCGAGCATGCCGAATTTTCCCGCTTTTTCTTCGGCATCTGAATTGTAGTTGGTATTCGTATTGACATCATACGTATAGACATTGCCTTTTTGGTCCTGAATCATTTCAATGCCCGCTACGTCAATTCCGCTTCCTTTCAAAAACGCCTCATATTTCTCAATGATCGGATGATTGAATCCATCTAAGATCTCGAACTTCGGCTTTGTTTCTTTTTCTTCTCCTACCGGGCAGAACATATCCTCGATGCTGCAGGCGTCCGCCGGACATAACTCGAATCCTTCAGAAGTATCCACCCGGACGGCATACATAAACTTGCCGCCAATGAATTCACATCGAATGATGTATGGTTCCGGAGCCTGGATGTATTCCTGAATCAATGTGATGCCATCAATCGGCTCTTCAAAATCAGGTCCATTCACATAGGATTTCAAGCCTTCAATTGTATGGAAAAGCTGGACGCCGAGTCCCTTCCCTGCACGATTGTGTTTTGTGATGAATGGAGCAGTGCCGATTTTCTCCGCAGCCTCCACTATTGCTTCCCTTCCTGATGCAGCAATCGTTTTCGGTGTTTGGATGCCAAACTCGTTCAACTTCATATACTGGTTGACCTTGCTGACTTCTAACCGGATGGCCCTGCTGCCATTCACAACCCGGCGCTTGTTTTTCTCCAGCCAGACTAGGGCAGCTTCGGTAAGCTCTGGAGCAAATCGGTGATTCCTCGTATGGGAAGACGCGCTGATGCGGTTGTAAAACACCCCTTCTGGCGGAAGTTCGTCAAGATTGACCATTCCTCGGTCCAAAAACCATTCTTCAAAGGGTAATTCTAATTTAATCAAACGTTTGATTAAATGATCGGTCCACTCGCTGTTTTCATGGATGACATATATTTTCTTCATATTGCACCCTCCTGTAATCGCTTCTAATTTATATGATAAATCAGAAAATCATATTAAACAATTCCTATCACTTTTCTATGATTAGATAAAAATAGAAAAATATTTTATAATAAGGATATGCTAAATTAGATGAGGTGATTTTGATGACATTATTACAGGATATCTTAAGCTATAATGAAAAGTTTGTATCAGAAAAGCTCTATGAAGACTACATCACAACTAAGTCTCCAAATAAGAAGCTTGTCATTCTCGGATGCATGGATACGCGATTGGTAGAATTGCTTCCGAAAGCATTGAATATCAAAAATGGCGATGTCAAATTCGTTAAAAACGCCGGCGCGACTGTGATGCATCCATTTGGAAGTATCATGCGCAGCCTTCTAGTAGCAGTCTATGAACTCAATGCCGACGAAGTAATGGTCATCGGGCACCATGACTGTGGGATGAGCTCGATCAAGAGCGACGAAACCCTCAAAAAAATGCTTGCTCGCGGGATTGAAAAAGAAACAATGGAAACTCTCAATTATTCCGGCATCAACCTTGAAGAATGGCTTCGAGGCTTTGACAGCGTTCAAGAAAACGTAGAAAACAGTGTCAGCATGATTAAAAACCATCCACTGATGGATAAAAAAGTCCCAGTCCACGGCTTGGTCATCGACCCGGGAACAGGGAAACTTGACTTGCTTATCAACGGATACGAAGACCAAAAATAAGACAGAAATGTGCCGCACCCTCGCTGTATGAGGCTGCGGCATTTTTGTGTATTTTTTACTTCATATTATTCCAGGATTTTATCAAAGCAGTAATAGCACTGATGTCCTTCGGGCTTCGATTGGAAATGGACTTCCCCTCTTTTTATGTATCCCATGGATTCATACAGCTTCAAGGCATGTTCATTTCCTGAAAAGGCATCCAGCCTGATGCTGCTGTACCCTTTCTCTGTGGCGATATTCTCACTATGCTGAACAAGTTCTTTCCCTATACCTTTCCCCTGCTGATAAGGGTGGACGCAAAGGGCGTGTACGATTAGGTCATTGCCATCTTCATTTCCCCACTGTACGGAACCCCATTCATCACTTTCATATTCGTTAAGGACTACGGCCCCGATGATTTCTTCTTCTTCAACTGCCAGATAAAGTTCCTTATCCTCTATCCAGTCTTTGACAAACTCCTCATTTGGATAGTTGTCATCCCATTGATAAATATCTTTTTTCAACAGTTCTTTCTTGCACAATGAATAGAGTTCCGCTGCTTCCTTGCTCTCATTCTCTGTGGCCAATATCATTTTCATTTAGATCCCTCATGTCTCTTGTCATTTTGTTACGATGGATAATTCTTTAAAAGCTATCCTTTTTCCTCTCTTGAAGAAAGAAAAGTTGTCCGCAGGCATATATATGTGAAAAGGGGGATTGATTATGGCAAATTGGTGGATTACGACAATTATGCTTGCTTTCATACTATTTTGCGCAGGCAGTTTTTTTATTCATTTTTTAAAAAGAACACTCCATAGCGAAGACTCCACAAGAATCGATCCAGATCCGGAATGGCCTGATCCGGAAGAATATGAGTATAAGGAAGAATGAAAACGGTGGTGTCCAGCTCTGCCGGCTAGAGGCTGGGAGGTTTCCTTCAGTGCGCTCGTTAAAGTGACAGGCACGCCCCGATTTTTGTCGAATAAAAAAACCAGGAAGCTTGTCCATCTCTTGTTTAGAGAGGCAAGCATTCCTGGTTCTTTTTTTCTTATTATGCAGACTGTTCTGCTTTTCCGTCTTCTTCTGCTTTCTTGTTCTTGGAGTATCCAAGGACAAGGACGATGACTGTGATGCAGCCGGCAATGATATATCTCAATCCGTGGGAAAGGCTCAAGAGATCATTGACGTGGTCATCTTTCAATAGCATTTCGCCAGCCGTCCAAGCAAGGATTCCTGCTCCTGCATAGGCAATCCACTTGAAGCGGTCCATCAATTTTACGATCATTTTTGAACCGAAAATCATAATCGGGATACTGATCAGTACACCGATCGCAATCATACCAAGATGTCCGTCTGCAGCTCCGGCAACGGCTACTACGTTGTCCAGACTCATGACTGCATCTGCTACTACGATTGTTCCGATCGCTTTCATCACGCCGCTTTGGCCCTTGATGTTAGCTTCGCCTTCTTCTTCTACCAGCACTTTATAGGCAATCCATAGAAGGAGCAATCCACCAACGATGTTGACGAATGGCAATTTAAGCAAGTATACAATAACTGCGGCAAACAGGATGCGCAAGATGACAGCCCCTGCAGTACCCCAGAAAATCGCTTTATTTTGCTGCTCTGCCGGAAGGTTCCTTGTTGCCATGGCAATGACAACCGCATTGTCGCCTGAAAGGATGATATCAAGCGCAACGATCTTCAATAGTGCAACGATGGCTGCACCAGACAGAGCTAAACCTAGAACATACGAGAAATCCATTTAAACTCCACCTCTAAAATTATTTATACGTTTCTAGTAATATCAATTACTATCATACCGTATTCGCTATATGAGAGCAAACTCCCAGTAATATGGATAAAATAATTATACTATATAAATTCAGGAATGAAAAATCCATTCCTTTCCTTCATTGCTAGAAGGAAAGCAGCTTTAGTCCAGTGAGCGTTTCAAGCTCTGTATAGAGGCAGAAACAAGGAATGTATCCTTCTTATCTATCCCGTAGACGGCCAACACAGCCGCAGTGTAGACAGCTTTAAAACGTGCCAGTTGAAGAATATTCTCTTCCACTTCCCCGTATTCCTGAAAAAAGAAACCGCGGCTTTCCTTAGGCAAAAGACTGTATACAATGGATAGGTCAACTGCTGGATTTCCGATGTGGACGTCCCCCCAATCGATAATGCCACTGATAGTATGCTTCTCATCCACGAGAATATTCCGGATATGCAGATCTCCATGGCACAAAGTCTTAGGACTATCGTAGTCAATGTGCTGGAGAGAATCAGTAAATTTCCGCCACTTCTCTTCCCATTTTACGCAGCCTGAATCCATCAGCATTTCCATGTTTTCTATCATTTTATCTTTTCTTTTTTCGATATCCACTCTGTATAGGGTGTCATAAGGCACGCCCAGCTCTACAGCTTCCCCTATGGAGAATTGGTGAATTTTCGTAAGCATCCTGCCGAGGAGACGGGCAGAGTCCTCCCCATTTATTTTACTGAGATCAGTTGGTACGCTTCCCTTCACATATTTATAGCCTAAAAATGGCCATGGATAGTGGGAGCCAGGTTTACCGTAAAACAAAGGGGCCGGAATATTCAGTGGTGCAATGCTGTTCAGCCTTGGAAGGATTGCGGCTTCTGTCTCAATCAGCGGGACCGCAATCTCCCTCCTCGGAAAACGGAAAAGGTATTCCTCGTTCACCCGGTAAATTGTATTATCAAAGCCCTCACCTATCTTCTTTGTTTCCACCGGATCAATCTCCGGGAACTGTGATTCAATTAATTGTACAGCTAATTCACAGTCGACAATGAATTCAGCTTCCCATGGATTGGCCATTGTTCATGCTCCTTTCTATTTAAAATTTTTCCCCAAACAAAAGAAAAACCGGCATCATTTTCTATTGACCGGTTTCCGCTGGGCTGGATGCTTATGTATTTATGAAAAGTGGCTGGCAATCCTACTCCGCCAGCGAATGTTTAAAAGCGTAGATGACTGCCTGTGTACGATCCTGTACATTCAGCTTTGCCAGAATGTTGCTGACATGGGTCTTCGCGGTTTTTAACGCAATGAAAAGTTCGTCAGCAATCTCCTGATTCGTTTTTCCTTTTGCCATTAAAAGAAGGATTTCCATCTCGCGGTTGGTCAGTTCTTCATGCAATTCCTTCGCCCCGCGATTCCGCATTTTGGCCATCATCTTTCCGGTTACTTCAGGTTCGAGAATGGATTGGCCGTTGTATGTAGCCCTTACAGCTTCCGCAATCTCGCTGGCTTTGGAGGTCTTGAGCATATAGCTTGCAGCACCTGCTTCAAGAGCAGGATAGACTTTTTCATCATCAAGAAAGCTTGTGACAATGATGATTTTCGCTTCCGGCCACTGAGCCATTATGGCGCTAGTCGCTTCAATACCATCCATTTCAGGCATCACGAGATCCATCAGGATAATATCAGGTTTGAGATCTAAAGCAAGCTCGACTGCCCTTGCCCCATTTTCTGCCTCTCCGACAACCTCTATATCCGGCTGTGCCGACAGATAGGATGCTACACCGATCCGCACCATTTCATGGTCATCCGCAAAGAGAACTCTAATCATGTTTATCACCTTCTAACGTAATCTTCGGGACTCTCACTTCCAGGCGCGTCCCTTTATTTTGCAAACTGACGATCTTCAGTGTTCCGCCGATTTCCAATGCACGTTCATGCATGTTTTGAAGACCGTAGGACCCTGCTTTTTCTTTTTCCACATCAAAGCCTACTCCATTGTCAGAGATGCGAAGGATAATCAGCTGATCGCGTTCGATAAGCAGGACGTCCAGACTCGATGCTTTGGAATGGCGGAGCGTATTAGACACCGATTCCTGCAGGATCCTGAAGAGGTGGTCTTCAATCCCCTTATCCAATTCAAGCGGTTCGATTTTCCATTGAATATCCATCGGAACTTTTTGAACTAATTCTTCAAGCAGTTCCCTGATTCCTTCCTCCAGTGACTTTCCTTTTAATGCAGCCGGTCGGAGGTGCAGGAGAAGTGCCCTCATTTCCAGCTGCGACTGCTGGATCATCTGCTCTACCATCTTCAGCTGTTTCGTTTCAGGAGAATCTGCTGGACGGGGATATTCTGTGATGGCTGACATCATCATGGAGGC
Source organism: Falsibacillus pallidus (assembly GCF_050990905.1). Classification (GTDB taxonomy): domain Bacteria; phylum Bacillota; class Bacilli; order Bacillales; family DSM-25281; genus Falsibacillus; species Falsibacillus pallidus_A. The sequence continues at coordinate 523,850 of NZ_CP158866.1, read as the reverse complement.
CGCAAACAATTGCTGGCTGACAGAGTCATGAAGTTCCCTTGCCAGGCGATTGCGTTCCTGGGAGACGATTTCCTGGATCCGCTTCTCCTGGTCCTCCGCCTTCTCGGTTGCAAGCTTTTGGGAAAGTTTTGTCTGCTCAATGATATGATTTTTTACTTTATCCACTTGCTGTTCAATGGAGGCAAGTTCTGTGATTTTGACAGGTTCTTTCTTTTTGGCGATGTGTCCGCTTAATACTTGGCTTAATTCTTCTCTAACAGATTTAAACTGTCTGCTCCACGAGATCCCCGTGAACAATCCGGCACTGATGCCGATTAATAAACTTAAAATTGGAACGACCATGACAAATGGCAAATCCATTATTTTTCTTGTCCAAATCATTGACCAATCATCTAATGGGAAAGCAAGAAAAAACACGATTGATAATGCGATAAAGAGGATGACAGAGATCATCAATCCGAATAAAATCTGACGTTGAATCACGCTCATGATCTCTTCACCTCTAAATTCCCGACAAGCATAGAGGTCAAAATCTTCACCCGCTGTCCTGCCATATCAAAGCCTTCAGATCGGTATTGGACGCAGTAATTAAAAACGGACGGCTCCTCGTTCTCGAAAATGGAAACAGATCCTGCAATGACGGAATGCTGGATGCTGACCTCCGTTTCGTATGGTACGAGCACTTTAACATTTCCTACGATGTTCTTAATCAATATGATTGATTCTCCAGTCGGCAGAACGGTGTTGTTCAGATCGATGATGGTATCTCCGATGCCTGTCTGTATGTTGATATCTTCCCATTCATAGGAATGATCCGGCGTCGACTGGGATCCGAACCACTGATTTCGGATGTACGGATTCTTAATGAAGCCTTTTTCTTGATGAATTGGCTTCTTCTCCAGGTTGATTTTCGGTGAGATAACCTCTGGCCTCTTTTTGGACATCCAAAATTGAATAAGGACATATCCGATGATAGCAATGATCAGCAGTCTGAAAGTGATCAGATTGAAAATGGTCACGATCAGAATGATGATTCCGATCCAAAAAAGAAAGTTCCCTTTTTTGCCGTCTTTCCGTTTTTTTCTTCCAAGGTAGATAAGGACACCTGATACAAACAAAGAAAAAATGGCGTCCCCATTATGAAAGGAAAGTTCAAACACGAGGAGCAATATTCCGATAAGGATGATCCAGCTAAGCTCATCCCCTTTAATCTTATCCATCATATGGGTACGCCTCCTTTGCTATGAAATATTTATGTTCTTACTATTATTATCAGCGAAAAGGCACAGTTGTCCTGCGCCTTTTTAGAATACCATGTTTTGCCTAAGAAATAGTATGAGTTTCTTCATTTTTTGCTTCTTTTTCTAATAGAGCGATTTTCGCATCGATCGTCTCACGGTAATAAGCACTGTTCACTTTTTGCTCCAGGCTGTCCAAGTAATTTTCCATTTCGTTGAAGTGAGCGTTTGAGCCCGCAGAGGCTGCTGATTGATCCAGCACTTTGTTCATTTGATGGTGGGCTCTCACGATGTTTTCGCGGCCCATCAACTCAAGGCGCTTCAAGTTCATGTCCTTCAATTTATGCTTCATGCTTTCATATTTTCGTTCAAGCTCATTCAGCTGGGCAGAGGATTTCTGCAAGGAAGCTGAGAGTGCATTTGCCCGTTCTTCATACTGCAGCTGCTCTTTTCGTGCAAAGTCATGAAGCTCCAGCTCTCCTGCCTTCTCAGCCACGTCTGCCTGATACTTTCTTTTCTCTGCCATTTCCACTGCAATATGATGCTCTTTTATAAATTCTTCTTTCAATAAATATTGGCGTTCAACGAGCTTTCTTGTCTTCTCGACTTCTGCTTCACATTGGCGAAGGTATTGGTTTAACACAGCAATCGGGTTTTTCTGCTCTTTTTGATCAAGCAGATCATGCAAATCTGCCTCAATTGAATTTTTGATTCTGGAAAATAAACTGCCCATGGATCAATCTCTCCTTTTTGTATGGTTTTGTTGTGCTGCTTTTTAGAAATTACTTCTTCAGTTGAGCCCATTCACGTTCAAAGTTCGCAAATGGATCATTTTTATCAGTTCTATCTTCTTTTTGTCCGTTCCAGTTTTTATAGACCAGGAATAAAACCCATGCAGCTGCAATCCCTAAAATGGCCGGTACATTGGAAGCTGATGCTAAAAGGGCGATGACCCCGATGCTCGCCCAGAGGATTTTTTTAAACGTCGAATCCGCTCTCATGAACCTCTTGAATGCGTAGTACAGGATCACCAGGCTCACTGCCAGCCCGACTAGCGGTCCGACATGTGTCAATAGAATAATCCCCGCGATGCCTCCGACTAATAGAAGACCAAATTTTTTCATGTTCCCTTCCTCCTTTCTTATATCTCTATCCTACCTGGATTCCTTGTTTGCCATAACGAGCCTCCGCTTTATTTTCAACTAAGGCTTGAGGCTTAGACGGGGATGGGTCCACAAAGTAAATCGGGGCGTGACAGTCACCAATGGTGACAGGCACGCCCCGACATTTGTCGAATGATCTTACCTTCTGGAATAGTCATTGAACAGCCGGCCGAAGAACATCGGCATTTCGATTTTTTTGCAGATGGTTGCGTAATGCAGCAGGCACAGGAGAAGCGCCCCTGAATTCATCGCCAGGATGATCCCGTTCATTTGAAAGGACGGCATCGCCCCCAATATATAAATCATTGTAAATGTGACGACCGTCGCAATGACCGAATGAAAAAAGGCATCCTTCACCAACCCAAGCCCGATCAGGAAGGCCTGCATCGGGGTGATGAAATAATGGAATAAGAAAAATGGCCAGAGCAGCTGCAGATAATATACAGCATCGGAAGAATGGAAAAACAGCTGCGTCAGCCGCTCTCCTTCAAAGGAAAACAAGAGGATGGCCGGGACGCCGTACAAAAAAGTAAAGATCAGCACCTTTTGCAGCAAGCTTTGTAGTGCCTCCCTGTTCCTTTTCGAATAGTGCTCGGATACGGTTGGAATCAGGATGATAAGGAGTGAATGGGCAATGAACGCTGGAAAAAAGCCGATGGTGAACGCCACCCCTGTCAGGATTCCAAATTGTTCCGTCGACATCGTTTCGGTCAATCCCGCATGCATCAGGGCGGTTTTGATCAAGAAAGGCTGGACTGCCGCTGTCAGCGCATGAAAAATCCGAAGTGCCGTCGTTGGCACTGACACTGCAAGCAGATCCTTCCTCACTACCTTCCCTTCAGTATGGTAATGGACTTTTCGTTTTTTTATATCTTGGTATTGAATGAAATAGGCAATCATCAAATAGATAAGGATGACGAGCTCAGACCCGATCAATGTGCAGATCGCTACCAGCAGCGCTTTTTCCATCGTGAAATCAAACCATTTATACAAAAAGACTAAGAACACAAGCTGGAGGAACTTCCGCAAAAAGTTCGCCGCAGCAATCTTCCCCATCTGCTGGATGCCCATGAAGTAGCCTCTTGCAACGGAAGAAATCGATATGACTGGGATCAATGCCAGCAGCAGCCACCTTAGAATCGGATGGTAGTGGTTGAAGACAGGAATGGCCGGAAATACCGCAAGCGCAGCAAGGCTGAATGCAATGGTGGAATACAGCGCAAATTTAAAAGCATGTCCGAGCATGCTTTTATGGTACTTCTCTTCTTTTTCGGCAATCATCTTGGAAATGGAGATGGGCAGTTCAAGGGACGCAATGACGACCACCAAAAAAATAAAAGGCATTATGGACATGTATAAACCCATCCCATGTGCCCCGATTTCCTTTGCCAGCACCATATTAATGAAGAACTCAAGACATTCGCCTGCAAATGCCACAGCGATCAATAGGATGGAACCCTTTAAGAATGTATTCATCTTTTCTCTCCTCGTCTTCACGGTCATACCTTAAAGATATGAGACAAGTCCTAAAAATATTTTCCAAAAAAATAGAACGGCAAATCTGGAGCATATCCAACCGTTTTGCAGCCTGGGAAATAGGATATGTAAGTAGAATAGAATGGAATGGCAGTGGTCTTGCATAAAATAGAGACAATAAAGAAAAAAGGAGGGATTTTACGTGGTCCGATTTCTGTTGAATCTCGCTGCATTCGTGTTAATGGTGGCTGTCAATGCCCTCGCAAATATCATTCCTTTCAATGGACAGACAACAGGCGAGATATCGAACCGCCTCAATGTCCTGTTCACTCCGGCTGGCTATGTTTTTTCAATATGGGGGCTGATTTATCTTCTGGTTGGTATTTGGATCCTAAGGGAGCTACCTAAAAAGAGGAGGGACCTTCCGCTCTATACCACAACAAGCGGACTTTTCATTTTGAGCTGCCTTCTAAACACGGCTTGGATTTTTCTCTGGCATTATGAATATTTCTTCTTTACCGTCATCATAATGGTGCTGCTTCTCTTGACGCTCATCAAGCTGTATACCCGAATCCAGTCAGTTGGCCATTCCTTTTGGGATATCCTTCCCTTTTCCGTTTATCTCGGATGGATAAGTGTCGCGACCATTGCGAACATCAGCTATGTCCTCACGTTTTATGGGTGGAATGGATTCGGAATCTCAGATGTCACCTGGACTGTCATCCTGCTATTGGCAGGGACATTCCTGGCCCTTTTAATCAGATGGAAAAATCACGATTGGGTCTATCCGCTTGTATTCATTTGGGCTTTTGTCGGAATCGGCGTCAAAAATCAAGCAAGCACCCCGACCGTTGCCTATATCGCCTATGGACTGGCAGCAGTCATACTGATCGGCATCTTCCTCCTTCGCAATCCAAAAAGGGAAGCATAAAAAATAGTGATGACAACGGGGATTCTGCTTGCCCCGTTTTTTTGTTGATGATTTGTTTGGAAAAAACCGCTTCCCCTCCGCATAAAATAGCGTTAGCACCTTTATGGGAGGTATCGATATGGGAATTGTGACAGGAGCTGAATTCATCAGACGCATCGATCAGCTGAATAACGAAATATGGATCAACGGAGAAAAGGTTCAGGGGAAGATTTCCGAACATCGGGCTTTTAAAGGGATTTTAAAAAGCAAAGCTTCTCTTTACGATATGCAGCATCTTCCAGAACACCGGGAATTGCTTACTTTTAAGACAACCCAAGGGTCTACCGCTAATTTTTCATTTAAATGCCCCGTCTCAAAACAGGATTTGATTGAGAGGCGCAAGGCAACAGAATTATGGGCATCGTCAAATGCAGGGTTGATGGGCAGGTCTCCTGACTACATTAATTCAGCTATTATGACCCTCGGGGCTGCCTCCGGATTGTTGGCGACGAACAACACTGACTTCGGCAAAAACATTAAAAATCTTTTAGAAAACGCCATCGAAAACGACTTATCCATTACACACACTTTCATCAATCCGCAGACGAATCGTTCCGTGTCCTACTTTGAAGGCGAGGATGATGTCATCGCCGCACGTGTGGTGGACGAAACACCAGAGGGCATCGTCATCAAAGGGGCGCGCCTTCTTGCCACACAGGGAGGCATCACGGATGAACTGCTTGTTCTTCCTGCCGGTGGAAATTTCATAGATGAATCCTACATATATGGATTTATCATCCCATCCAATACGCCCGGCTTAAAATTTTTGTGCCGCGAGTCTTTTGTCTATTCGAATTCATCTTTCGATCACCCTCTCTCCACACGGTTTGAGGAGATAGATTCCGTCGTTGTTTTCGATAATGTGCTTGTCCCATGGGATAAAGTCTTTTTATACAAGGATTTGAATGTTGCTTTTGCCATGAGTCAGGAAGTGGATATGTTCACCCTCCTTTCATACCAGGCTGTCACCCGCCAGGTGGTGAAAACAGAGTTTCTGCTAGGGCTTGCAGAGCAGATGATTCAGACGATCAACATCGGCGAGCACCAGCATGTAAAAGAAAAGTGCAGCGAAATCATCGTAAATTTAGAAATTATGAAAGCACTGCTTCTTGCTTCGGAGACGAATTGTTCGTTCAATGAATGGGGAATGATGACGCCTGAGGCCAATGCCCTCAATGCCGCAATCATTTACTACCCAAAAATTTATCCGCGGATGGTGGAAATCCTCCATTTGCTTGGAGCGAGCGGACTGATATCCATCCCTGGAGAAAAGGATTTCAATTCGGAGATCATCCGGCCAGAGCTTGATAAATATTTGCAGGGCGCTGCATCTACGGCGGAGGAGCGGGTGAAGGTATACCGCCTGGCCTGGGATCTGACGATGAGTGCATTCGGCTCCAGGCAGACGTTATATGAAAGGTTCTTCTTCGGGGATCCGATAAAATTATCGACCTCCCTCTATAATGGCTATGATAAAAACCGTTACGTGGAAATGGTAAAGGAATTTTTGAAGTGAGCGCATAAACACCTCCTAAAGGGTCCATGTTACTAATTAAGGAGGTGTTTCTTCATGAATAATGAAAACAGTCCAAAATACACTTCTGCAGGTACGAATATTGATGAAGTCAAAAGACAGAATGCCAATTCCGGCCTGACCTACAACCAAGTGAAAAAACTGATTGCAGACACCGTGAGCGGCCACGAAGTCCAGAACTTCAATGCCCAGCGGACGGAATAGATTCGACAAAAGCCGTGACCTCATCCCGATCGATCATTCGACAAAATCCGGGCGGTGCCTGTCACCTGAAGTACTATTAATAAAAAAGAGCAATGCCCAAGCTGCGGGCATTGCTCTTTGTTTTCTATTACAGGTCGAATTCTCGAGCTGAACGTTTCTTTTTCTTTCTGAACTTACTGATGGTTTCATATACGATCGGTACAATGAGAAGTGTGAGAAGGGTTGAACTTGTCAATCCTCCGATTACTGTCACACCGAGGCCTTTCGAGATGAAGCCGCTGCCTTCCAATCCGAGTGCCAATGGAAGCAATGCACCGATTGTGGCAATCGCCGTCATCAAAATTGGACGCAGGCGCGTCATTCCAGCCTCCAAGAGTGCCTCTCTCGTTGATAAGCCTTCCTGCTCTTTATGAATGACCCTGTCAATCAAGACAATCGCATTCGTTACTACGATTCCAATCAGCATCAATGCACCGATCATCGCGGAAATGCTCAACGTTTCTCCTGAGATCAATAATCCAAGGACGCCGCCGATTACCGTAAACGGAAGGGAGAATAGAATGGCAAACGGCGCCAATCCCCCACCGAATGTGATGACGAGGATCAGGTACACGATCGCAATCGCTGCGAGCATGGCAAGACCAAGCTGTGTAAAGGATTCTTTAATATCTTCTGTCACCCCGCCCATGGAAATCTCCATGTTGGATGGGACGTCGATTTTATCAATTTCCTTTTGCAGGCTGGCTGAAGCTTTCGACACATCCTTCGTCGTCGGCTCTCCGCTCACTTCAACAAATATCCGGCCGTCCCTGCGTGAAATAGTGTTGGAAGTCTTTCCTTCCTTGACCTCTGCAATATCTTTTACAGGGATTTGCATTCCAAGAGGCGACTGGATTTTCTTACTTGTCAGGTCATCAATATTTTTGTAATTGCTCTTTTCAACTCCAAGATAGACATTGACCTCTTCCCCATCTTTGATGACAGTGGTCAAGACCGGACGCTGGCGCTGCGGGCTCAATGCCATTCCTACCTGGGCCGGAGTCAGGCCATACTGGCTCAGCTTTTCCTGGTTAACAGAAAGCGTATATTCATCATACGTTTCAGACATGCTTGAGTCGACGTTCTTAAAGTCTTTCAAACCTTTCATGGCTTTCTCGACTTTGTTCACGACAGGTTCGATTTCCTTCATATTCTCGCCGTATACATATAGGGAGATCTTATTGGAAGTGCCCCCGCCTCCAAAGCTTTGGGATTCCCAGGTCCCAATGTCCGTCGTTTTCTGCAGGTCTTTGATTACCTTTTCTTTCTCTTTTTCAAAGTCCGGCGTGTCCTCTTTGTATGACACGTAGAATAATGCATTATTCGAGCTGCCCGGGTTCATCGGGTTCTCTCCCCCGACCGAATACTGGATCGTTGTTGCATACTTTTGCTTCTCAAAGTAGCTCTGGGCTTTTTCCGCCGCTTTTTCTACTTCTTCAAGCGTCTGCCCTGGATCAGGCTTGAATGTCGCCATGACCATCTTATCTTCTTCTGAAGACAAGAAGCTGACGCCGACGACCGGCAGAAGCGCTAAACTTCCCACGAGCATCAAAACAGCAATGATGGAAGTAATGATTTTATGGTTGAGTGCCCACGTCAATGCCCGTTTGTATCCCCTTGTCAATTTGCTTGGCTTATCTTCCCTGTGAGGCTTTTTCTTCACGCCTTTTTTAAACAGCGCATGTGCCATCATCGGAACAATCGTAACGGCTACCAGAAGGGATGCCAATAGGGAAAAGACAATTGTCAATGCAAACGGCAGGAACAGTTCCCCTATCATGCCTTTTACCAAGCCGAGCGGCAGGAATACCGCAATCGTAACGATGGTAGAAGAAGCAATCGGCTTAAACATTTCCTTCGTTGCTTCTCTGATAAGGACTCCGCCTTTTAACGCTTCATCCTTCAAAGACATCCGCCTGTAAATATTCTCGATGACAACGATCGAGTCATCAATGACCCGTCCGATAGCTACGGTCATTGCACCAAGCGTCATGATATTCAACGTGATATCCATCTGTTTCAACAGAAGGACTGCGATCAATAATGACAGCGGGATGGAAATAATTGAGATAATCGTCGTTTTGAAATCTCTTAAGAACAGCATGATGATAATGACAGCAAACAAGGCTCCGAAAATCGCTTTGTTCAGCATCGTGCTAACTGATTTTTCAATCGGCTTACCTTGATCGAACGTCGTTATAATATCAAGTCCGTCATGTGTTTTTTCAAGTTCTTTAACTTGCTTCTTTACTTCGTTTGCAACATCCACCGTATTGGCATCAGAAGCCTTCACAATTTGAATCCCGATAGACTCTTTTCCGTTAGTCCGTGAAATGGATTCTGCTTTCCCGGTGAATTTAATATCTGCAATATCTTTTAATGGTACAGTCGGCAATTTAATCCCAGCTGCCGATCCTTGAGCAGCATTTGGCATGCCTGCTTTTTGGCCAGCTGCCCCTTGAGGCTGCTGTGCAGATCCGTTCTGACCGCCGGCAGCACCTGCAGCACTTCCACCGGCACCTTTCATTGCGGAACCTGCGGAAGCTTGTCCACCTTGCCCTGCGGAACCGGCTGAAGGAATGACAGGGATTTTAATATTTTTCAAATCATCCAGAGAGGTCACTTTCCCATCGACCACAACGGATTTTTCTGTATCTGCAAATGTGAAAAGTCCAAGCGGGAAGGAAACGTTTGATCCCTTAATGAAATTTTTGACGGTTTCCTCATCCATCCCTAATGCTTTCAACTTATCCTTTTTAAAGACGATCTCTGCTTCTTCCAGCTGCTGGCCGGAGATCTGAACGGAGGAAACACCATCGATGCCTTCAAGCACAGGCAGGATGTCCCTCTCAGTTTCTTTTGTCAATTTGGCCAGTGATTGGTTTTCGTTCGATGCACTTAAGGCCATGATCGGAAATGCATTGAAGCTTAATCTGGAGACATCGGGATCCTGAACCCCATCTGGAAGACTGATGTCTCCAAGGGCTTCTTTCACTTCATTTTCAGCATCATCCATATTTTTTTCAAAATTATATTCAATCTGAACGGCAGATGCATTTTGGTAGGAAGTTGAGCTGACCATCTTCACTCCGTTTAAGCCCTTGATCCTCTGTTCAAGAGGCTTAGAAATTTTATCTGCCACTTCAGATGGTGTAGCACCCGGATACACCGTTGTCACTGTAATAATCGGCGTTGTGATATTCGGAATTGTTTCGAGCTTCATATTAAAGCCAGAATAAAGACCGGCAGCCGCAATGATCATTGTTATAAGCCATATGGCAAATTTATTCTTTAGCGAAAAATTGATAATGCTGTTCATCTCGCCCCTCCACTTTCTTTTATGTATTTAAGGATTGACCAATCAGTCATAACAACTCATAATATAACTGACCAGTCGGTTATGAGTCAACTTTAAATGTTACATTTTAACAAAATGGACACTTTGAAATATAGTGACCAATCGGTCATAATATAAGCAACTCTATCTCTTATTGCAGGGAGCGTTCATGATGAAGGAAAAAGAGAAATTAATTATAGAAACCGGGATCAAGCTGTTTGCCACAAAAGGCTTTACTGCTACGTCCATACAAGAAATCGCTACAGAATGCGGCATTTCCAAAGGCGCCTTCTATTTATATTTCAAATCAAAAGAAGCTTTGCTTTTAGCCATTTTCGAATATTACTATTCCCGCATCCAAGAGCGCGTGAAAGAAATTGATAATCAGCCGCTCGAACCGCGCGAACGCTTCGTTAAACAAATTCACTGCCACTACGATGAAATCAGCAGGCATAAAGAATTCATCATCATGCAGGTTAGGGAGCATGCAATCCCTTTTAATGAAGCGATTGAATCTTTCATCCGCAATATGCGTGTGAGTTCCAATCTTTACTACCAAAGGATTCTGATGGAGATCTACGGCGATGCGATAACGCCATACATATGGGACTTGACTGTCATGCTGCAGGGAATCTTCCATTCTTTCCTTGAGCTGATCATTTTCGAAGTAACAGAACTTGATCTTGACCACCTTTCGCATTACCTCCTTAATAGGGCAGATGATCTGGTCAAAGGACTGACAGGCAGTGCTCCTGAAAAAGAAAATCCGATCTTGTCTACAGATGCCATGAACAAGCTGCTGGCTGAAAAAGTTCTTCACCCGAAAAAAACCAAACGAGATTTGCTAAGTGCCATTGATGAATCAAAAGAGAGATTATATGAACACCCTAAAAAAGAAGATATCTTTATTACCCTTGAAGTTCTCGAGGAAGAAATCAAGCGGGAAGAGTCGAGAGCTCCAGTTATCCAGGGAATGCTGGCTAATTTCAGCTCTATCCCTGAGCTCGATGAATTGAAAAGCCTGATCGAAGGATTCTTTTTTGCGGAAGAAATTTAAAAATCATAAAAAAAAAGCAGAAGGCTGAATGCCTTCTGCTTTTTCATTTAGTTATTGCTGATTTTTTGGTTCACGGTTTGTGTAATCATATTTGCTTCGGTCAACCGGCGTGAAGCCAGGTGGTGTATAGAAACGAAGCAAGTCGCCGTAGACGATGCTGTCGGAAAGCTCAAGTTCTTTCTTCGCAACGTCGTCAAGCTGTTTACACTGTTGTGCGTCTACTTTCTCGCCGTCTGGATTGCTGTAGCAAGTTCCATTGATCTGGTAAGCCTTAGAAGATACAAAGTCGCCGTTGCGGAACGGAACAAGATCACGGTGCTGGTCAGATAATAAGTCTGAACCAAACGTCATGAAGTCTTTAGTATCAACACCAAGCAAGTGCATCAATGTTGGACGGACGTCAACTTCTCCACCATACTTGTGGATCTGGCCGCCTTTCACGCCAGGAACGTGGATGAACAATGGTACACGTTGAAGCTGAGCATTTTCAAATGGAGTAATATCCTTGCCCATTACTTTTGACATTGCAGCGTTATGGTTTTCAGAGATGCCGTAATGGTCACCATACATAACGATTACAGTGTTGTCATATAATCCAGATTCTTTTAGATCAGCAAAGAACTGCTGTAATGCTTCATCCATATAATGAGCCGTTTGGAAGTAGTGGTTCACTACACCATCGCCGAAGTCCCCTGCAGGGAATTCTGTATCTCCCTCATCCAATGGGAATGGGAAGTGGTTGGACAGTGAAATGAATTTTGTATAGAACGGCTGCTTCAATTCTTTAAGCATTGGCATGGACTCTTTGAAGAATGGCTTATCCTTCAATCCATAGTTCAGTGTATCTTGATCATTCATATCGTAGTAAGTTGCATCAAAGAATTTGTCATATCCCATTGACTTGTACATTTCATCGCGGTTCCAGAATGTTTTATAGTTGCCGTGGAACACTGCTGACGTGTAGCCATGATCTTTCAGGATGGCTGGCGCAGACTGGTAAGTGTTCTGGGCTTTATTCGTAAATACAGAACCTTGAGGAAGCGGGAACAATGAGTTTTCCATCATGAATTCGGCATCGGAAGTTTTACCTTGGCCTGTTTGATGGAAGAAATTATCGAAATAGAATGTTTGGTTATCATGAGCCAAGGAATTTAAGAATGGCGTTACTTCCTGGCCGTTGATTTTATAGTCGATTACGAAGTTCTGGAAAGATTCCAATGAAACGTAAATGACGTTCATGCCTTTTGCCTTTCCGAAGTATTTCGGGTTGGCTGGCGTGTGGTTCGCTTTGATATAGTTTTCTGCTTCCACGACGTCATTGCTGTCTGCAAGGGCGCGCTGGGCAGAAGATCTTGCATTTTGAACTAAATCGTAAACCGTATAGTTATACGCACCTAGATATTTCACTAAGTAGTTGCGGTCAAATGTCCTTGTTAGAAGTTCAGGACGATCGGCTTCAGCCAATCCAAGATTCACTGAGAAAATCAATAATGCAGAAGCGAATACCAGGATGCGGGAACGCACTGCCAATTTCGCTTTCGGCTTAACGACCTTGAATAATACTAGAAGCAGAAGGATGATTGTATCCGTAAAATAAAGGACATCCCATGGCTTCATAAGGGCCATTGCACTGTCGCCTACACCGGCGTTATTCTTTGCCTGAGTCAAAACAGGAAGTGTAATGAAGTCATTAAAGAACCTGTAGTAAGTGATATTGGCGAACAATAAGAACGATAATAGGAAGTTTATCACGATAATGGCGGCATTTTGGAGCTTCCCTTTAAAGAATAATGCAAAGCCTAGAAAGAATACGGCAGAGCTTAATGGGTTAAAGAAAAGCAGGAATTTTTGAATTCCATTTTCGATTCCTAAGTTAAATTCGATGCGATAGGCTGCATAAGTCTTGATCCAGAACATTACTACAGCTAAAAAGAAAAATGAGAGTCTATGGTTCATCAGCTCTCGTGATTTGTCTCTTAGAGTATTCATTTCAATTTTCACCTCTTCAAACATGAAAAAGATTTTTTGTACCTTAAATCATACGTAAATATTTTATAAATTCTTGGCTGGGAAAATGTTAATTTTCTTTTAGAAACTATGACAAAAAAAGTAATTTACTGCCTTAAAAATCTTCTTTCACAAAAACAATCGAATCTTCATTATATCTGTTTTCCAGCTTTTATGCAATTTATATGATTACATATCGCCGCACCTATTATCTACCCAGTGGGCCGAATATTAAACATTTGTAAATGAAAATTTTTGTTTTTGTAAATCACATACACAATATGATAATACTTTTTTCCAAACAATCAACTGTAAATTTAACCATTTTAACAAATTTACGTAAAATGCCCGCCATCAAAAACATCACATAGAATCCTTAAGATATTCTTAATGTTTTATTAAAATTTGCTTTGCCGATTTACGACTATATAGACGAGGCTTCATGCTCCTTGGTTTCATTTATTTTCGTTTTTTCATGCCCTGAATTTGAAAACAGAACTTTCGAACCATCCGAAACCCACCTAAACCGGCCGATTCATGACCAACCTCCTAAATATGAACATTTTGTGGCAGCAGGATTAATGTCAGGCATAACACCCGAGGCGGTATCCCTTTTCGACAAAAACCGGGTCGTGACAGGCACGACCCGTTTTTTGTCGAAACAAATTATTTTTTTACGGTAATGGATCGATTCACTCCACTTTCATTATGGAGCCTGTCCACTGCTGTGATGACATATGTGTATGTCTTGCCTTTTTCCGCCGTTGCATCCGTATAGGTTTGAGATTCCCCTGTTTTCCTTACCGTATCGAGAAGGTTTGCTGCATCCTCGATATCTCCCCTATGATTTCCATCAAAGCGGTAGACCGCGTAATAAGCTGTATCTTTATTATTATGGTGATCTTCAATCGATAGCTCTACGCCTTCATCCGTTCTTTCTGCACCACGAAGCTTTGGTTTTTGAGGCGCTTTATCATCCAGCCATGGCATCGCAGGAATCAACGCCGGGTGCCTGTAAACATCATTTGTCAGCCTGTCCTTGATCCCCAGAGGATTTCGGTTTAAATCCTTCAGACTGAAATGCATGCTTCCTTTGACTGTATCATATTGATGGTTCAAATTAATCTGTCTGACATACTCTTCCGGATCATGCCATTCAGGGACAAAGTTGTTGTCGATTTTATAGGCAGCCTGCCCGATATATAAATGAACCGGCTTCCCGATTGTTTCCTTCACCCACCAGTCGACGAGTGTATCGTAGGCAGCTGGCTGGAATCCGATATTCCAATAAATCTGTGGAGTGATGTAGTCCAAGTACCCGTTCTGGATCCATGTGCGCGTATCTGCATATAGATCATCATAGTTTGTCTGTCCAGCTGTTGTTTCAGACCCTGTTGGATCATTGGCAATGTTGCGCCAGACACCGAATGGACTGATGCCGAATTTCACATAGGACTTTTCAGATTTGACCGCCGTGTTGATATCCTTTACAAGGGTATTGACGTTATCCCTTCTCCAGTCCTCAATGTTGGAGAACTTCGTTTGTCCGTATTTTTCATATGTCGCCTGGTCAGGGAACACCTGCCCGGCAATCTTATATGGATAGAAGTAGTCATCCATATGGACAGCATCGATGTCATAATTTTTCACGACTTCCATTATGCCGTCTTCGATGAACTTCCTTGCTTCAGGAATACCAGGATTATAGTAGAGCTGCTTTCCATAGGCTAATACCCAGTCCGGGTGCTGCCTCGCAGGATGGTCAGCAGAAAGGGTATTGATATCAGTGCTGTTCATCGTGATTCTGTATGGATTGAACCAAGCATGGAATTCGAGGTTTCTCTTATGGGCTTCTTCTACCATGAAGGCAAGTGGATCATAGCCAGGGTCTTTCCCTTGAACCCCTGTTAAATACTCAGACCACGGACCGTACTTGGAAGGGTAGAATGCATCTGCCGTTGGTTTGACCTGAACGACGACAGCGTTCATCCCCATTCCTTTTACGTCATCAAGGAGTTTGATGAACTCTTCCTTTTGCTTATCAGCCGACAGTCCTTTTTTGGATGGCCAGTCGATATTGGCGACAGTTGCAATCCAAACAGCCCGCAGCTCCCTCTTTTGGTAATCTGTCTTTTCTTCAGCTTGTCCCACTTTTGGCGACTGAAGAGTGATCGATAGGACCATCACTGCCATAATCGCCATAAACACGAGTTTTTTAAGCGCTTTCATTTATCCATCCCCCTTTGAAATAAGTTCCAATTCAACTATATCATTGGGGAAAATGAACAAATATGGTCCTATTGTTATAATTTTCTGAAATAAAGACCTATTTTATTTCAGCCATTTCTGAAATTTTTTTCAGTATTCTTTAAAAGATTCAATCCCTGCATACGGGACTTCTTTAAGTATCGACTCCCGCAAGTTTATTAACGCCGCCTTCTGCCACTCTTCCATGTGCACAGGATTCCATCTGGAAGAGAATAAAGAGTATAGATACAGCTCACGGATCTTTAAAAATATCGGAATCTGCTTCAAAATTTCATCCGAAAGCTCAAACTCCTTTCGATACCCTTCAAAAAACGGCCGCAGAAAAATTTCAGCAAAATTTCGATCACCCGGATTAAACGAAGTCCCTTGCCAATAGGCATGGTAGAAAGAAACAGCAAGGTCATTCGCAAACCAGTTATAAGCGCAGTCATCAAAATCAAAAAGGATCATTTCACCATTCTTCACATGGAAATTCCCTTGATGGAAATCATTATGCATCAGGCCAAATACTTCATTTCCACGCGAAAATGTATGCAGACTTGTTAAGTGCTTTGTATACTTCGCCTGCATATCCGTTGGGAGGGAATCCATTATCCCATATGGATCGAACGATTTTTCAGCCCAGGTTGGACGAGTTTCTTCTATATTATATGTATTCGACAATTTATGCATTTTTCCGATTGTTTTGCCCCAGTCAAAGAAGAAAGCCTGATTCCATTGGCTTGGTTCGCTAACATTTATAAAAGCACCTTCAGCTTTATGGAAGGCACAGGCAAAATACTCCGTTCCCTCTACCCCCACTTTCTCTACCCATTCCTGATTGATCGATGGGATCGGGGGCGAGGCTTTAACACCATTTTCTTTTAAAAAACGAACCCACCTCAGCTCTGATTCGATTTGCTCCTTTGTCTTTCTATCAGCCGCAATCAACCGCAGAATAAAGGGTTTTCCATCAGATTCATATTCGTAGATCTTATTTTGAAATCCGTTTTTAAGTTCTTTTACAAAAGAAAAGGAAGCATGGAACATCCCGCATACTTCCTTTGGAAACATCGATTCCCTCTGGTTCATGCTTTTCCTCCGCAGGCATTATTTTGACAGATCTGCAAACGATGCATTCACCGCATCGATGAGGTCCCCTGGCTTCACTTCAATCTGCAGCCCTATTTTGCCTGCGCTGACGACGATTTTTTCTAAATGGGCAGCTGTTTCATCTATAAATGTAGGGAAAAGCTTCTTCATGCCAACCGGAGAACAGCCTCCCCGAATATAGCCGGTTGTTTTTTGAATGTCCTTGCTTGGAAGCATTTCAACCTTTTTCTCTCCTGCTGCCGCCGCAGCTTTCTTTAAATCCAGCTCCTCTTCCACGGGGACGATGAATACATAATTCTGCTTGCTGTTCCCTGTGGTGACCAATGTTTTAAAAACGGTCTTAGGGTCACGGCCAATCTTTCCAGCAACAGAAACCCCATCGATTTTGCCGTCATCATGGCTATAGGAGAGGATTTCATAGGCAATTTTTTTTGAATCAAGCATTCTCACTGCATTCGTTTTCATCCAATCACCTCATTCAATTATGGACCTTCGTCACTTTTCCTAAAAGCTGCTCCAATATTCCCTGGACACGGAGGCCTTCCTCAAAAGTAACGATTTTACTATCCTGCCCTTTTATCGCTTTAACCGTTTCGGAAATGAGATCAACAGAAGGTGCATCTGGCGATAGTGTTATTTCCTCTGATGAAGAAACAGCAGTCCCTTGTTCAAGGGTGCCCCAATTAATAAAGGAAAGTGTCCCTTCCTCTCCATACAATTTGAACAGAACGTGATCCTCCTGTCCGATGCCGCTCAATCCATCGACCAATACAGGTGTGCCATCAGCCAGTTCCATACTTGCGATCACACCAGTTTCACATAATGCTTCATCTTCTGGGTATTGAACATTAGCTTCGACATTCTTCAATTCACCTAATACATCATGTATCAATTGTATGTAGTGAGGAGATATCTCCCTGATGAATCCTCCCTGCTCCCTGCCTCCGATCCAGGCATTTTCTTGCCATGGACGCGGCCATTTGGCATGGTGGATTTTCAGTTCAACTCTTTTTAATGCGCCGATTTCTCCATTAGCAGTTTTTTCCTTCATTGTATAGACCGCCTTGCTGTACATCAGCGGGAAATTAATTGCATTCACGACACCGGCTTTCTTTGCTGCCGCTGCCATCTCTTCCGCTTCTTCCAAAGAGTTGGCCAATGGCTTCTCACAAATCACATGGATCCCTTTTTCCATCGCATACAGAGCGATATCATGATGAAATTTCGGCGGTACTCCAATATAGACCAAATCGAACGGTTCATTCAGCATTTCTTTATAATCGGTATAAAAGGACACTTCAGGCAGCCTTCCACTGAACGCAGCCACTTTCTCTTCATTTTGTTCACAGATGGCAGCCAATTGAATTTCTTCGTGGCTGCGGAACTTGTCCAATAATCTTTCTCCTATGGCTCCAAGCCCGATCATCGCTGTTTTAATCATTTGATCTCCCCCTCGCAAAGAATCGTTGTACTATTCAAATAATATAGTTTATTGTTTAAGTAAAGCAACTAAAAGAAAAGGGGTTTTAGTAAAAATGGAAGCAGAAAATCTTTTTTCCTATGAATACGCACAGGAATTAGACGCGTTGGATCCACTGAAGAAATACAAAGAAGAGTTTTATACGAAAGAAGATACCTATTATATGGACGGCAATTCCCTTGGCCTAATGTCAAAAAGAGCAGAGAAGACGCTCCTATCCTCCCTCAATGATTGGAAGGAGCATGGAATCGACGGATGGATGTCCGGCAGCCAGCCATGGTTTTATCTTTCAGAGACACTGGGCGAAAAAACAGCCCCTCTTATCGGAGCAAAAAAAGAAGAAGTCATCGTGACCGGTTCCATCACCGTCAACATCCACCAGATGATCGCCACTTTTTTCAAACCTGAAGGAAACCGCACGAAGATCCTGGCTGATGAACTGACATTTCCCTCCGACATCTATGCGTTGAAGAGCCAGCTTGAGCTCCGCGGTCTTTCTCCTGATGAACACCTTGTCCAAGTGAAAAGCGCAGATGGAATGACCCTCAGTGAAGAAAAAATCGTGGAAGCCATGACCGACGAAATCGCACTTGTCCTCCTCCCTTCTGTCATGTATCGCAGCGGCCAGCTTTTGGACATCCCATATCTGACGGAAGAAGCACATAAAAGGGGAATTATCATCGGCTTTGACCTTGCCCATTCCATCGGGGCCCTGCCGCATTCACTCCATGAAGCAGGCGTCGATTTTGCGATGTGGTGCAACTATAAATATTTGAACAGCGGACCGGGAAGCGTCGGTGGATTATTCGTGCATGAAAAACATCTCGGAAAGGCTCCGGGGCTCGCCGGCTGGTTCAGTTCCCAAAAAGATAAACAGTTCGATATGGACCATACCCTTTCCCATGCAGAAACCGCTGGTGCTTTTCAGATCGGCACACCGCATATATTAAGCTGTGCCCCGCTTTTAGGATCGCTTGAACTATTTGAAGAAGCGGGAATCGATTCTTTGAGGCAAAAATCACTGAAACTCACCAGCTATATGATGGACTTGATTAAGTATGAACTCTCAGACGATGGCTTTACCATTTCAAACCCGACAGACGATTCCAAACGCGGCGGACATGTCTGCCTTCAGCATCATGAAGCAGCAAGGATCTGCAAAGCCTTGAAACAGAAGAATGTCATTCCGGACTTCAGGGCGCCGAACATCATCCGCCTGGCACCGATAGCATTCTACACGTCCTATGAGGATGTCTGGAAAACCGTTCAGATCCTGAAAGAAATCATGAAAGAACAAACATATCTGCAATTTGAAAACAAACGCGAAGTCGTTGCTTAACGAAAGGATGAATAAATAATGAAAATCATCGATATCTCGCAGCGCCTGCATAATCAAATCCCCGTCTGGCCCGGGGACACACCTTTTACGTTCGGACTGAGCTGGACGATGGAGGATTCAGGATCCGTCAACGTAGGGAAACTCGAAATGAGCGCCCACACCGGAACGCACATCGATGCACCCTATCACTTTGATAGCGATGGAGCACGCGTCGCGGACCTGCCATTAGAACGGTTTATCGGAAAAGCACTCGTCGTTGACTTGACAGGTGCTTCCCTCATTTCAAAAGAAGAGCTTTCAAAATTTGATTTCTCCGGAGTTTCAAAAGTTTTGATCAAGACCGGATCTTGGACAGACAGGAGCAGATTCCCGGATACAATCACCACTGTACATGAAAATACAGCCCCTTTCTTAAAAGAACAAGGGATCGATCTTATCGGGGTCGATGTACCTTCTGTCGATGAATTGGACAGTAAGGGGCTTCCCTCCCACCATTCGCTGCAGCGATATGATATTCAGATTCTTGAAGGAATCGTTTTGGACAGCGTTGAACCGGGTCTCTATAATCTGATCGCACTCCCCCTTCCATTGGCCGAAGCTGATGGCTGTCCTGTAAGGGCCGTGTTGATACAGGAATAATTGTTAAATGATAGTATCCATCTTTGAAATAATTGTTCCTTTTATCTAATCTGGAAGTCGTTTATAATCAAATAGGAAATAAAACACAAAAAACTGCAGCATTCATGCAGAAACAATAGAACAGATTATAGAAAAGGTGCAGATGACTAATGAGTATTTTAACCGTTAAAGACTTAAGCCACGGTTTCGGAGACAGAGCCATTTTCAACGATGTTTCTTTCCGTCTTCTCAAAGGCGAGCATATCGGCTTGATCGGGGCAAATGGAGAAGGAAAATCCACTTTCATGAACATCATTACAGGGAAGCTTCAGCCGGATGAGGGAAAAGTGGAATGGTCGAAGAATGTTCGCGTCGGCTATCTCGATCAGCATACCGTACTCGAAAGAGGATTGACCATCAGGGATGTCCTTAAAGGCGCATTCCAATATCTATTTGACTTGGAAACACAATTAAACGATATTTTTGCCAAAATGGGCGAAGCAGACCCGGATCAGCTCGAAGCATTGATGGAAGAGTCGGGGACGCTTCAGGATATCCTGACAAACAACGACTTTTATGTCATCGATGCAAAAGTTGAGGAAGTCGCACGCGGACTTGGCCTTGACGATGTCGGCCTTGATAAAGATGTACAGGACTTGAGCGGCGGCCAGCGGACAAAAGTCCTGTTGGCAAAGCTCCTTTTGGAAAAACCGGAAATCCTACTACTGGACGAGCCGACCAACTACCTGGATGAGCAGCATATCGAATGGCTTAAACGCTATCTTCAGGAATATGAAAATGCGTTTATCCTCATCTCGCATGACATCCCGTTCCTTAACAGCGTCATCAACCTGATCTATCATATGGAAAATCAGGAATTGAACCGCTATGTAGGTGACTAC
This sequence comes from Falsibacillus pallidus, assembly GCF_050990905.1. GTDB lineage: Bacteria > Bacillota > Bacilli > Bacillales > DSM-25281 > Falsibacillus > Falsibacillus pallidus_A. The sequence continues at coordinate 503,126 of NZ_CP158866.1, read as the reverse complement.
GACAACTTCATGAAAGTCTATGAAGTCAAAAAGCAGCAGCTTGAGTCTGCCTATAAAAAACAGCAGCAGGAAATCTCCGAACTAAAAGATTTCGTTGCCCGCAATAAAGCCAGGGTATCTACCCGAAACATGGCAATGTCCCGCCAAAAGAAGCTGGATAAAATGGACATCATTGAATTGGCTGCTGAAAAGCCAAAGCCGGAATTCCAATTCAGAGAAGCACGGACTTCCAGCAAATTGATCTTCGAAACGAAAGATCTTGTCATCGGATATGATGAACCTCTGTCCCGTCCATTGAATCTTCGCATGGAGCGCGGGCAGAAGCTTGCGCTTGTCGGGGCAAACGGAATCGGGAAAACGACTCTTTTGAAAAGCATCCTTGGAGAAATCAAACCGATATCAGGATCTGTCGAACGCGGCGAAAACCAGTTCACAGGATATTTCGAACAGGAAGTCAAAGGAAGCAACTACAATACATGTATCGAGGAAGTGTGGCAGGAGTTCCCTTCTTTCACACAATACGAAGTGCGTGCCGCCCTTGCGAAATGCGGATTGACGACCAAGCATATTGAAAGCAAGGTCGAAGTGCTGAGCGGAGGAGAAAAAGCCAAAGTCCGCCTCTGCAAACTGATCAACAGAGAAACGAACCTCCTTGTACTGGACGAGCCTACCAACCACTTGGACGTCGATGCCAAGGAAGAACTGAAGCGAGCATTAAAAGCATACAAAGGCAGCATCCTTCTCATCAGTCATGAACCTGAATTCTATCAGGAAGTGGCGACAGAAGTATGGAACTGCGAGAGCTGGACGACTAAATTATTCTGATTTGAAAGTACCCCCCTCCTTGTCTAAGGAGGGGGGTACTGTTATTTATTAGTCTTTTAATGGCTCGGCATTGTAGCTGGATCCGGTAAAATCAGTCAACTCCGAAATGGCCTTCCACAGTTTTGGATAGAATTCAAATTTCACTCCACGCTCCAGCGCTTTAGCCGGGATCCCTTTTAAGCTTTGCGTATCAAAGCCGATCATCCTCCGCACAAGCTGGATGTGATGATGCCTGAAGGATTGGAAGTTCTCATCGAATTGAATCAATTCCTGCATCAAGTCATAGAGTTGCTGTTCCCTTTGAGGATGTTTGTAAACTTCCAACGGGGTCAACATCCTATTGCTGAGCACTTCCTCAAACGGTTCCCATAGAGTCGGCCCCAAGTGGAGGATGCGATTGAATCCAGGAGAGTCCTGCCCGCTTCCCCTCCCTAAATACAAGCGAATTGTATGATAATCGGCAGGCGAGATGACCTTGACCAAATTAAAGACTTCAGGAAGCTGCTTCATGTGCATATTGACCCTTCTCATTTGGGTGGCAGCACCGAAAAGATCATCATCCCTCATGAAACGATCCGCCCGATGAATATATTGAATGACCAATTTAAAGTGAAGCTCCGCAATTTGATGAATCATCTGGAATGTCAATTCATCCTCGCAGCAAAGCTCTTCTTCCTCTTTCTGCAGGCTCAACAGCTCTTCGGTACGAATATATTTTTCATAGTCAGTCAGTTCTGATTTTTTCTTTTCACTCACAATGACTCCCCTTCCTTTCCAATCAATGATGTAAGCGCTTTACATAAAGCTTACAAAGAAAGAAATTATAAGTCAATATTTTCAGAATATACTTGATTTGCATTCCATCAATTCAATCGTTTCTCCATTGCAGCCTGTATAAAAGACCGTCCGCCAGTCCATCTCCTCCAAGCAGAGGGGACCGTCTGACGGGTGCAAATCCTTTTCTGCCAATTCCAAGATCCATTTTTCTAAATCTTCGACTTCCCATGCCAAATGGACGTCGATCTTCCTGCATCCATCCTCCGCTCCCTCTGTTCCTTCAATCAATTCAATCATAATTCCTTCCCTTCGCATGAAGGCAATTTTCTCTCCTGTGAGGTTGAGTGATCCCGCTTTTTTAAATCCAAAGAAACACTCATAGAAACGGATTGCTTCTATGAGGCTCTTCACTTGGATTCCGCCATGGTGCCATTTCATGCTCTTTCCCCCAGCGGAAGTATCAAATTCATATCGCCAAATTCATGCCATAGGTAGCCATGTTCCAGAGCTTCCTGATACGCTGCCATCAATATATCCTCTGGAAGGAATGCCGTGAGCATATCCAAATGGCTTGCTTCCGGCTCATGAAACCCTGTAAGAAGGCCGTCCACCGCTTTTAAGTTTGTTCCTTTTTTAATATAAAGATTGGTGATGCCCTTTCCAGCTTCGATGTTTCCATTTTCATCTGCTGCTGTTTCAAGCGTCCTCACCACGGTGGTTCCGACAGCGATCACCTTTCCACCTCGTTCCTTTGCTTCATTTACAAGGCGCGCCGTTTCTTCAGGGATTTCATAGGCTTCCGGATGCCCCTCCGGATTTGGCCAATGATCATTGCCATAATAGCTTAGTCCCGCATGCAGTTGGATGAACGCGAGCTCAATCCCCGCCTCCCTTAATTGATTCAGGATCTTCCATGAAAAAGCCCTCCCTGCAGACGGCATCTCCACAGAGCCCGGCACTGATCCGTATACCGTTTGAAATGCCTGCAGCGGCCACGGATTTTCAATATATTCGTAGCGGATCGGCTTGCCATATCGGTAGAAGAAATCGAACAGTTCTGACCCTCCTATAGAAAAAGACATGGTTACAAGCGGATACTCGCTGCCGCTTCCAACAACACTCCCTTCGACCCGGTCTCCGAAACTAATTGGTTTGGAAAGGTCCGTATGGGGTTGGACAACAAGAACATCCCATTCATGTTCAGAAATGGAACGCGACAGGCGCACCTCCACTTCCATCCCATCCTGTTCGCCCTTTAAAACAGATGGAATCGTCCTGCTATTATTCAACACCAATACATCACCAGGCTCCAGATATGAACCGATCTCATGGAAGCTGTTATGATGGGTATTCCCGTTGTTGGAGTCTATGACCATCAAATTCACCCCGTCTCTTGTCAAACCGCGGTATTCTGCAGGGACGGAAGCATTCAAATATTCAGGTACATGAAAATTTTTATGAGATAAAACAGTCATCATTCCACACTTCCTTCCAATGAGAAATTTTGAGCTTCGAACCTTTCTCCTGATACACCTTTAGAGGCATCAGACCCTAAATATAAAAATACATCCACTACATCATTAGGATCTGCCAACTCGTAATCACACCCTGGTACGGCAACATCATGCATGACCGTATTCATTTCCCCCGGGTCCACCATATTCATCCTTACATTCGTTCCTTCTAATTCATCTGCCCATGTTTGCGTGAGCCCTTCTACTGCAAATTTTGAAATTCCATATGCCCCCCATTCACCGAATCCCGTTTTTCCAGCTTCCGAAGTGACGTTGATGATGGATCCTTCGTTTTTCACCAGCATTCCCGGCAGCACCCGTTTCGTCACGATAAATGGATTGAAGACATTAATTTTCAAAACTTCAAGGAAGTCCTGTTCAGGGTAGTCATTCAACAAAGTCGGCCCCGGCCCAAAAATGGATGCATTGTTGATCAAGATATCAATATGTCCGAACCTTGCTTCAGCCAATGAAACAAACCTCTCAACATCTTCTACGTTTGAAACATCCGCCGTCACAGCAAGCACCTCAGTCCCAAGTGCTGTTATCTCCTCCTGAACCTTTCTGAGGGCGCTTTCCCCTTTTGCACAGATGGCAAGGTTTGCTCCTTCATTCGCAAATGCCAAAGCCAATGCTCTTCCTAGACCTCTGGATGCCCCAGTGATCATCACCGTTTTTTTATCATTTAATTTCATGTTTCTTTCCCCTTTCACTCTCGTTTTCTTACTCTTATTGTAAGAAGATTCCGGGATGAAAAAATCCAAAAATAGAGTGAAAAATTACTACAATCATTGGATGAACTTTTCCTGCGACTTTGGGATGAGATTATGGGGGCATATTGGTACGGGTTTGCTGGCATTCAAGGGATATGGCCGTTCGCGCATAAGGAGCCTGTTCTGGCGCATAAGCCACATGCTCTCGCGCATAGCCGGCGGCTTCTGGCTCATAAGAGAAGCAAAGTGGCGCATAGACGACCAGTTTTCGCGCATAAGGCCGATGTACGTGCCCATTTCCACCTAATTCCCCTGTGATTTCGCGTCTCTATCACCCGAGCTCGAGTCATTTGAAGCACTTTCTCCTGATTTCCACCCTAAAACGTGAAGAATCGGACCATCCAAATGAGGTTTTTCATCAAATTGTTTCTTTCTCTCATTTATAGCGGGGGATTTCTATTGAAACTTGCCCTTTTTGCACGGGATATGGCCGTTCGCGCATAGGGAGTCTGTTCTGGCGCATAAGCCACATGCTCTCGCGCATAGCCGGTGGATTCCGGCTCATAAGAGAAGCAAAGTGGCGCATAGACGACCAGTTTTCGCGCATAAGGCCGATGCACGTGCCCATTTCCCCCAATTCCCCTGTTATTTCGCGTCTCTATCACCCGAGCTCTAGTCATTTGCAGCACTTTCTCCTGATTTCCACCCTAAAACGTGAAGAATCGGACCATCCAAATGAGGTTTTTCATCAAATTGTCTCTTTTTCTCGTTTGTAGCGGTGGCTTTCTATAGAAACTTGCCCTTTTTTCATGGGATATGGCCGGTGGCGCATAAGGAGCCTGTTCTGGCGCATAAGCCACATGCTCTCGCGCATAGCCGGCGGATTCTGGCTCATAAGAGAAGCCAAGTGGCGCATAGACGACCAGTTTTCGCGCATAAGGCCGATGTACGTGCCCATTTCCACCTAATTCCCCTGTGATTTCGCGTCTCTATCACCCGAGCTCGAGTCATTTTGAAGTTAGTATAAAAAGTGGACACAGGTAGTGGCGTCATGTTTAAATCTATACAACTACAAAAAGGGCGTGTATAAACATGGCGAAAGATCAGAAAAAGTTCCCACCAGAATTTAGAGAATATGTGTGTAAATTAATTGAGTTAGATGGACGGAAGCTCGTGGATGTGAGCAGTGAACTCGATATTTCCTATAGTACGCTTCAAAAGTGGGTCGCTTCCTATCGTAAAAAGCAAAATCAGGCGGAAAAAGAGAAACAAAGCCAGTATCTAACGGCTTCTGAATACAAAGAATTGTACGAAGCTGAAAGACGTAAAAAATTAGATTTGGAAGAGGAGAACGCCATTTTAAAAAAGGCTATGCACATCTTCACGCAAGAAAAGAAGTAAGGTTTGAATTTATTTTTCATAATAAAAACGACCATACCGTTGTGAAGATGTGCGAAGTTTTGGATGTTTCTACTTCTGGCTATTATGTTTGGGAAAAAAGACAGGATCAGGAGGAAACAGAGAGACAGCGCTGGAGACGTCATCTTGACGAGCGAATTCGCTATCATTTTCACGACAACCTGGGGACGTATGGAAGTCCGAGGATTTATCGAAAGCTGGTCGAGGAGGATCATATACAAGTTTCCCTTAAAACGGTGACGAACCGCATGAGAGAGATGGGTTTATATGCGACCCCGCCAACTCGATACATTCAGACCACGGATTCAGATCACCAGCAGCTTGTGTTCAAAAATGAGTTGAATCGGAATTTTAATCCTGAAGAACCAGATCGTGTTTGGGCAACGGATATCACCTATATTCATACAGGGGAGGGATTTGTTTATTTAAATCCAGTTTTAGACCTGTTTTCCCGCAAGGTAATTAGCTATAGCATTGATGACCGCATGGACGCCGAATTGCCGTTAAAAGCATTAAAAGAAGCACTTGAGATTCGCCAGCCCGCTGAGGGATGGATCCACCATTCAGACCGGGGAAGTGTGTACTGTTCAAAAAAATATATTGAAGCCTTGAAGGATGCCAAAGCGACCATTAGTATGAGTCGAAAAGCAACCCCTTATGATAACGCTTGTGTAGAATCGTTTTTTGCCTCCCTGAAGAAAGAGTATTTGTACAAGTTTGTGTTTAAGACAAAAGCAGAAGCCATCGGGGCCATTAAGTTTTATATTCAATTTTATAATCGTAAAAGGATTCACTCGACATTAGAATACGCCACTCCGATTGAGTATGAAAAGGCGTATAAAGAGGCACAGCGTTTAAACGCCACTGAGGAGAAATTGCCCTCTGCCTGAAGGAACCATTGTTTTTCAAATGGTTCCTTCAGACAGAGGCCTCCAAGCGGAGTGAAAACGAAGCGCGGAAGAAAAAAAGTACGCCATTTACCGGCATTTAAGTGTCTACTTTATTGACAGAAGTCCAATTTGAAGCACTTTCTCCTGATTTCCACCCTAAAACGTGAAGAATCGGACCTTCCAAATGAGGTTTTCATCAAATTGTCTCTTTTCCTCGTTTGTAACGGGGGATTTCTATTGTAACTTGCCCTTTTTGCACGGGATATGGCCGTTCGCGCATAAGGAGCCTGTTCTGGCGCATAAGCCACATGCTCTCGCGCATAGCCGGCGGATTCTGGCTCATAAGAGAAGCAAAGTGGCGCATAGACGACCAGTTTTCGCGCATAAGGCCGATGTACGTGCCCATTTCCACCTAATTCCCCTGGGATTTCGCGTCTCTATCACCCCAATTCGGATCTTCTGCAGCACTTTCTCCTGATTTCCACCCTAAAACGTGAAGAATCGGACCATCCAAATGAGGTTTTTCATCAAATTGTCTCTTTTTCTCGTTTGTAACGGGGGATTTCTATTGTAACTTGCCTTTTTTGCACGGGATATGGCCGTTCGCGCATAGGGAGCCTGTTCTGGCGCATAAGCCCTATGCTCTCGCGCATAGCCGGCGGATTCTGGCTCATAAGAGAAGCAAAGTGGCGCATAGACGACCAGTTTTCGCGCATAAGGCCGATGTACGTGCCCATTTCCACCTAATTCCCCTGGGATTTCGCGTCTCTATCACCCCAATTCGGATCTTCTGCAGCACTTTCTCCTGATTTCCACCCTAAAACGTGAAGAATCGGACCATCCAAATGAGGTTTTTCATCAAATTGTCTTTTTGTTCCCACTAAAAAAGCAGCCGATCCAAGTGAATCGGCTGCTTTGTCTCATTATTTATTTTTGAGCTGCGGCTTTCATGGCCACGGCATCTTCTTTTTTCTCTTTCTTTTTGATGGATCCACGAAGCGGAATCTCTTTTAGGAACATTGCCAGAATGATGGCTGCAATCATCACAAATGCCGCGATCGTAAAGACGCCGGAAAGGGCAAATGTCAACGAATCCTGCAAGAGCGCAATCATTTTCGCAAACATCGTCTGCATTTCAGGCGGCAGCGACTGCTGTGCCTGGTGAAGTTTTTCGTGATCAAGAAGCAATTGAGGATTCAACAGCTCTTTCAGCTTGCCTGCTCCCTCTGCAGGGACAGCACTAGCTGAACCTTTCAGCTCTGCTGCTAAGTGGTCTTTCATTCTAGTGTTCAAGATCGTACCCATGATCGCTACGCCAACCGTACCACCTAGGGAACGGAATAATTGTGAAGAGGCTGTCGCAACACCAAGCATTTTTTGTTCAACGGCATTTTGGACCGTCAATGTAAAGACTGTCATGCCGATGCCCAAACCGAATCCGATGATCAATAGAAACGATACGAGTGACCATTGGCTTGTTGTTTTGTCCATAGTTGTCAAAAGGAACATGCCCACGGCAGTAATCAATAGACCTGTGATGGCCTGGATTTTATATTTCCCTGTCCGTGAAATGATCTGTCCTCCGATGGCACTCGCGAATACGAGGCCAAGGGTCATTGTCATAGTGATGAAGCTGGAGTGCGTCGGAGAGAAGCCAAGAACCCCTTGAATGAAATAAGGTACATACATTGTACCGCCAAACATCGCCACACTGATGGCAAATCCAACGACATTGGAAATCGTGAAAACACTATTCTTAAATAAATATAAAGGAATGATCGGTGTTTTTACTTTCCTTTCGATGACAATGAAAATGATCAGTGAAAGGATTGTACCGCCGAAAAGGGAAATGATCTGTGCAGATCCCCAATCATATTTTGATCCTGCCCATGAAAAACCAAGAAGCATCGGTACGATTGTTGTTGTTAAGAAAACAGAACCGATATAATCGACTTTTTCTCCCTGTTTCTTTTCAACCGTAGGGAACAGCTTCCAAATCAAGAAGAATGCAACGAGTCCGAGTGGAAGGAATACCCAGAAGACCCACTTCCATGCAAAATGGTCAACGATGTATCCGCCAAGAGTCGGTCCGAAAACGCTGGAAAGACCGAATACTCCACTCATCAGCCCCTGCCATTTACCGCGCTCCCTCGGAGAGAACAAGTCCCCGACAGCCGTAATGGCTGTTGACATGATCATACCGCCTCCGAAACCTTGGAGACCCCTGTAAATGATCAGTTGAATAATATCCTGTGAAGTCCCTGACATGAATGCACCTATGATAAACACGACAATCCCTGTTAACAGGAATGGTTTCCGTCCATATATATCAGAGAGCTTTCCGACTAGAATGGTCGTGATGGCTGACGTCAGCATGTAGCTTGTGAAAACCCAGCTGTAGTAGTCGAGTCCGCCAAGATCGGCAATGATGCGCGGCAATGCGTTTCCGACAATCGTTTGGTTGACGGCCGCAAAGAACATCGCACTCATGATTGCAATCATGATGGTTATTTTTTGTTTTTGATTTAAGTGTTCCATTTCTCCACCTCTATTTAATGTAGTTCTATAAATATTAACTTTGTTAACTATTAGACCAAAAGAGAAACCGGATCTATTTCCGGCCTGCTGCTTCTTTTCTTTTTTCGCGAAACTGCTTCACATGCTCCATTTTCAAAAACAGCTTTCTTCTTGATATGACTTTTTGCAAAACAATTCCTTTACTTTGCAGGTTCTTCAGATGTTCATCCATCGTCATTCTCATTCATTCCCTACTGACAATTGTCTCAATTCTTGGTGATATTGACCTTTTTAAGAAGCTCCAAAAATTGATTCAGCTCCTCATTTTTAAAATCAGCAAATACTTGCCCCCACAAATCAATGCGTCTTCCGTTGAACTCTGCCATCAGATTCTTTCCTGGATCGGTGATGTCGAGCCAAACGACACGGCGATCTTCCTCATCTCTTATCCTGCTGAGCAATCCGCTGTCCACGAGACGATTCGTTGCGATCGTTGTTGCTCCTGATGTCAATCCAAGTTTGCTTCCTAATGATGAAACCGTGGATTTGCCGCAAGTGAAAATGTTGAACAAGATAAAGAATTGAGGAGGGGTCAGAGATTGATCTTGTGATAGATGGCGATTGATGTATCTTCCTATTTCGTAAAATGATTGAGCGATGCTGCTGACCAGCTCATCCTTTTCATTCAAAAAGTAATCCCCCCATAAACCTTTGAATCAAAATATCTTTGTCATAAAGATATTATAGTTGTTAAGTTTATGGAATTCAATACCCAATTCTTGAAAACTTTATGGACAAAGTAAATCAGACCGTGAACAAATTCACGGCCCAATTTATATGGCACTTAGTTAAAAGACTCCCACACCTCTCCTTGTTTGTTGATGAGGGGCTCCAGGTCCTCATACGGGATTTTGAATTCGGGGAATCCTGCTGCGAATGGGGCGATTTCGTATGGGGTGAAGTAGATGATTAATGAGTCGCCGGTTAGATAGAAAGGCTGGTCGCTTTTAATCCCTTGAAAGCTGTCTTGGAATACATAATCGTATTGTGGATCTTTCTTGATTTTTTCTGAGATGATATCATTCAGCTGTTTGACATAATTGGATTTTTCCTTAAAAAGATCCTGCAGCGAAAACACTTTTCCATTCTTCAAGCTGGCGTGGACGAATACTTTTGAGGGCATCCCATGTGCCGCTCCAAAATAGTATTGATAGCCGTCAAACTCGACGGATAGCAGGTCTTTTTGAAAGAAGGCCACAGAAAAATCCCCTTCATACCGGTAGTCGAGCTTCTCCCCGCTTGTAATGGATTTAACATTTGCCGCCTTTTTGTATTCTGCATTCAACGACTTTTGCTGCTCAAATGAATTCATTCCCTGGACTTCCGGGTAATAGACCAAATAATTTTTATTCGGTTTCGCTTTTTGTTCCATCAGGCGCCATTGACTGTTCAAGTGGATGTCAGATGGCTGCTTCCAGACAAGCGCTCCATGGAAATCATAGTATGCAGTCCGCCGATCGATTTCTGCTTTGATAAGTGTTTTATCCACTGTCAAAACCCCTTGCCCTTCAAGGACCGGGAGGCTGGTCGCCGTGCCTCCATTCATATTGATGAAGTAGGTCCTCATTTCATCAAATACCGAAGACAGCCCATACTCATACGGCAATATCCCGTCAAACTTAAAATCCGTCAGCTGCTTCCCGTTCAAATCAAACAAAGCGCTGCGAAATCCCATGAAAGGAATGGTTTTATCGATCGCTTTGCCGACCGCTGCCCTTCCCTCCCCAAGCATCTGCACATCATCATAGATGGGTTCGATCATAAAATTCCCGGAATGATCGATCAGTCCATATTTCCCTTTTTCCCCAACGACCGCCTTTCCTTCCTGGAAGGGCTGCGCAGATGTGAATCTTGGTGTGATGGCTATATCCCCATTTTTATGAAGATACCCAAGATTAGACTCCATCCCTTCCCTGAATGCGAGCATCCCTTCCCTGCATTCCCCGACAAAATAATGATGATACTGCATGATAGACGTACCCAACTTGTCGATTAAGGAGTAGCGATTTTCGCTCTCCTTTACTACCGCGCCGTCCTGCGAAAAGTCTCCTGCTTCTATATATTTCAGCGGGATGGCCAGATGTCCGCTTTGATCCAGATATCCATAAACATATTGATTTTGTTTTTGCTTTCCGCATAGGGCCCTTCCTTCATGGAATGCACCGATGTAGTCGTAAGAATCATTTGTCATCACCTGGCCGTTTTGGTCTATCATCCTGAATCCTTTGCCGCTGAAGGCACTCCACCGGTCAGGAGCGAGAGAGTTGATCGTGGAATAAGCAGGCGGCACCAATTCATTTCCTAATGGATCTATGATTCCATAAAGGTTCGATTTGCTTATGATCGCTGTGTTGTTTTCTTGAAAATTAGAAGCGCTGTCGTAAATCGGTTTTAAGGAAAAAATCCCCCGTTTATTGATGTACCCCCATTTATCGCCGTCAACGGTTTTGACAGGTGCGGGAAACAACTGAACAGATTTTTGATCAATGACAGCTTCTATTTGTTCGCTGATTTCCCTTAGCTCCTTCTCGGATGGATAGGGATTTTCCAACATCATGGCCGCCTGCAGTGTCGAAAAGGATTTTAGTGCATCCCCTGCATTCCACTGGACCTCTGCCAAGTAATAACGATAGAACGATGAGTCCGGGGCTGACTGGCTTTTTGCTAAAAAGTATTCTTCTGCCTTTCGGAAGTAATAGGGATAGAGATCGTAGGCGGCCATAAGTCTTCCCTTATGCAAACGGTAAACACCGATTCGATAGGCTTCTCCGCTTTCACGTGTCCAGATGGCTAATTCATCTACACCATCCATTCCTTTTCTACCCGGCATATCTTCAATCTCGATTTGATCGAAAGCCGCTTCTTCCCTTAATACTGAGGAGATCTTCCCGCGGCCAAATGAATAAATCCCGAGCTTTGGCCCATGTGTTCGATCATCCCAGCCGACAGCGATTGTTGAAATGCCAATTTGAAAAGGCTGAATAAAACGGATCTCACTCCCCTTTCGAAATAATTGATCCTCAATGGACCATGCACCACCATCATTCTTTAGAATAACCAGGCAATCACCGGCAGCCCTTGAACAGCCTGCTGCTATTTCTTCCATTCCATCCCCATCAAAATCCATGATATGAATGGAATCACTTTTCACGCTCCACCCTTCAGCCAAACCTTCAATCATATTCTTGATCTCATTGATATTCAACATTGTCCAAACCTCTTCCACTATGTTCCTTACCTATATGTATGTGCCTAACCTAGTGGAGGTTCAAGAAAGATATTGAGCCGTTGAATCATAGGTTCAAAGGACCAAATTTTTCACCTTAGATAAAATTATGTTTACTATTTAATTTTTCGGGGGATATTAACGTAAACAGAAACACAACAAAAAGGAGGCAGACACAAATGCTTTGGAGTATTATTATTATTCTTATCATCCTTTGGCTATTAGGATTTACGCTTCACGTTGGCGGAGGATTGATCCATTTACTATTGGTCATCGCACTAATTGTTTTCATCTTCAACTTAGTGACTGGAAGACGACGACCCTAGGTAATTTTTAAAAAACAAAACATCCCTGCAAATCCCATTCCTTGGGACAAGCACGGGATGTTTTTTTCTGCATGTTTGCGGGTGAAATGGCAACCTTATTATCAACAGTACTTTTAAGGAGGAACGCAAATGACTGATTCATTATGGAATAATACCCCACCTGAGCCCATTTGGCGAAAAGATGTCCTTCTGCCCTCTTTCCCCGCTCTAGCTGAAAACCTTTCATGTGATGTTGTCGTTGCTGGCGGAGGAATCACCGGGATTACAACTGCCTACCTTCTAGCCAAAGAAGGATTGTCAGTCATCCTCATCGAAGCGGATCAGCTTTTGAACGGGACAACTGGGCATACAACAGCCAAAGTAACCATTCAGCATGATCTGATTTATGATGAACTCATTCAGCACTTTGGCCTGGAAAAAACAAAACAATATTATGCAGCCAATCAGTCTGCCCTTGATTTCATCAAAAAAACGATTGCCGAAGCCAGCTTGGATTGCGGATATTCTGAGCAGGACGCCTACTTATATGCCACAACAAAAAATTCTGCTGATAAATTAAAAAATGAATATGAAGCTTATAAAAAAATAGGGATAACAGGGGAGCTATTAGATGACATCCCTTTGGATTTCGATGTAGAAGCAGCCCTCAAGGCTCCGAATCAAATTCAATTTCATCCTATTAAATACCTGCAGCATTTAGTTGATGCTTTCCTTGAAGCAGGCGGCAAAATTTTCGAACAGACGACAGCAAAGGAAATACAAAAGGATACGAAAATAAAAGTCGTGATGAGAAACGGGCATTCCATTGAATGCCAACATCTCGCTGCATGCACTCATTTTCCCTTTATCGATGAAAAAGGCTTTTATTTCACCAGGATGCACGCTGACCGTTCCTACGTTATTACAGCAGCATGCAAAAAAGAGTTCCCTGGGGGCATGTACTTAAGTGTGGATGAACCGAAGAGATCGATCCGTTCAGTCGAGTACGATGGCCGGAAACTCCTGATGATCGGCGGCGAAAGCCATAAAGCAGGTCAAAGCAAGGAAGATGAAGAAAATCATTATCAGGCATTGGCAGAATTTGCAGAAGATGTCTTTGGTGCAGCTTCCATCCACTCCAATTGGTCTGCCCAGGATCTGATCACCTTGGATAAAGTCCCCTATATCGGTCCAATCACCTCAAGCAAACCTTCGATTCTCATCGCAACGGGCTACCGGAAATGGGGGATGACAAACGGGACATATGCAGCCCACCTGCTGAAGGATTATGTATTGGGGAAAAGCAATCCTTATTCAGAGGTGTTCAATCCGTCAAGGTATGAAGCGGATCCGGGTGTGAAACATTTCCTCAAAGAGAATGCGAATGTGGCAGCCGAATTGATTAAAGGAAAGCTGTCCTTTCCTGGCAGCTCCCTTGATGACCTCCAAAAGGATGAAGGGGCCATCGTGATGTATAAGGACGACCGCACCGGTGCCTATCGCGACTTGGAAGGGAAGCTGCATCTTGTGGATGTCACATGTACCCATTTAGGCTGTGAATGTGAATGGAACAGCGGGGACAAGACATGGGACTGTCCGTGCCACGGATCCAGGTTTTCCTATGACGGCAACGTGGTGGAAGGCCCTGCAAAGAAACCTTTAAAAGTAATCGACCCACTATAAATGGAAAAGGAGCGTATCCGGATAAACGGAACGCTCCTTTTTTTCTCTTTATTCAATAACAGGAAATGTCACGGTCACTTTTGTCCCTTTTTCTTTCTCGCTTTCAATATCAATAGTTCCACCATGCTTTTCAATCAGTTTGAATGAAACTGTCAATCCGAGGCCGGTTCCTTTTTCCTTCGTAGAATAAAAGGGCTCCCCAAGCCTTGAAAGCCTCTCTTCGTCAATTCCGATACCGTTATCCTCAACTTCAATACGAACCATTCCGTCCTCTCCGGAGAGAGTCAATACGACAATTCCTTCTTGAGAAATGGCCTCTAAACTATTTTTCAAAATATTGATGAAAACCTGTTTCAACTGATTTGGATCAGCCTTGATAAAGACAGGATTCTTCAGGTTATTGTTGAATTTCAGATTTGCACTGTGGAAGTGGGCCTCTGCTTTCATCAAAAGCATCACCTGATTCAAGATTTCTGCGATATCTGTCCTGACGAATTCGACATCCTGCTTTTTCCCCAATATGAGCATTTCGCTGGAAATCAGATTGATTCGCTCAATTTCAGACTTCATGATCTCCATATAATGCTCATCATAGGTTTTGGTTTGATCCATCAGTTGGACAAACCCTTTAAGGGAGGTAAGTGGATTCCTTATTTCATGGGCAACCGAAGCTGCAAGCTGCCCAATGATGGACATCTTCTCGGAGGATATCAACAATTCTTCATTTTTTCTGCTTTCCGTGATGTCCTTCAGTATGCTGAAGACACCTGTAATCTCTTCATTAATGTAAATGGGGATGAACGAACACCGGGTGATCCGCTCTTCCCTTCTGGCATTATAGAGAGTGACTTCGTAGATTTGTGGCTCTCCTTGAAGGGCTGAAGAAAAATACTTTTGAATACGCTCCTTCTCCTCTTCCGGAACAAGAGAAGATAAATCCATGTACTTCAGGTCTTCTTCCTTAAACCCAAGAATCTCTTCTCCTTCAGGATTGATGGAAACAAGCTTCCCATCTCTCGTTATTTCAAAGACACCATCCGTATTGTATTGAAACAAGGATTGATAATGCTGCGTCTTCTCTTGAAGCTTCACATCTTTCATGACAAGCTCCCGTTGGGAAAGGAGCAGCCGATATGTCCTTTGATGGACCAAAATATAGATGATGATCCCTGTGACCAGGATAAAGAGCCATCCCTTATATCGTTGAAAAAAGAAATAGAGCTGCAGCTTCTGCTGGGAAAGAGCCATGGATACATTATCGGACAACACAATCCAGATGGCGCCTGAAATGATGTAAAATACAGCTATCCTGAAGGCTATTCTTTTTGCTTCTGTCATAGAATCCTCACCATCTGCCGCTTTGATATTACGATTAGGTTGCCTCATTTCCATCCATTTCAGTCTTTTTTTCCCTGTACTCATCTCTCACAGCCTGTCCTTATTTCAGTTTCAACTTCGCAAGGGCGTCCGCCAAAGCTGTATTGATCGGTTCATCGTCTTTATCCTGCTTCTTCATATATTGGGCCACATCCCTTTTCGAGACATTCTTTCCATTTTGCTTGCTTTTACGCTTATTGAACGCTGACAGCTTTTCGCGGTGGCCGCAAGAGCAGACAAACAGCTGACCTTCGCCTTCTCCCCTCAGCTGCATCTTTTTATGGCAGTTTGGACATCTTGCATTCGTTGTTTTGAAGACATTCTTGCGATGGCCGCATTCCCTGTCCTGACAGACAAGCATCTTCCCTTTTTTCCCATTAACTTCGAGCATGAGTTTTCCGCAGTCAGGACATTTGCTTCCCGTTACATTATCGTGCTTGAATTTCTGGCTGCTTCCTTTGATCTCATTCACAACATCTTTCGCATACGTCTTCATCTCATTGATAAACACTTTTTTCGATAGTTTCCCTTGTGAAATCGCGCTTAATTTTTGTTCCCATTGTGCAGTGAGAGATGGAGACTTCAAATCTTCAGGCACTAAATCCAATAGCTGGCGCCCCTTGGAAGTGATAAAAATGTCTTTCCCCTTTTTTTCAATCAGGAATGTATTAAAGAGCTTTTCAATGATGTCCGCCCTAGTTGCTACCGTTCCAAGTCCACCTGTTTCCTCGAGCGTTTTCTTGAGATCTTTGCTTCCTTCATCCATGAATTTAGCCGGGTTTTCCATTGCGGCAAGCAGTGTGCCTTCATTGAATCGTTCCGGCGGCTTTGTTTCTCCAGAAGTCATCCGCACATTTGCGATGGCTAAATCCTCGCCTTTTTGCAAATCAGGGAGCAATTGGTCTGCCATTTCATCTGAGGTGTCTTCTTCATGATGGGTATAAAGCTCTCTCCAACCGTTTTTGACTACTTTTCTTCCTTTGGCCGCGAACGTCTCTGAGCCAATCTGGACATTCAATGTCACTTGCTCATATTCATATGGCGGCAAAAGGACTGACAGGAACCTCTTAACGACCAAATCATAGATTTTTTCTTCTTTTGCACTTAACTTATGCATCAACGGCGCCTGCTCCGTCGGGATGATTGCATGGTGATCTGTCACTTTGCTGTCATCCACAAACGACTTATTCGCCTTGATTGGGGCATTCACAATTTTCATCGTAAATTTCCCATACTGCTTCAAGCTGCTGCAGGCTTTGACTCTCTCTTTTAATGTATCGACCATATCTGTTGATAGATAGTTGGAATCTGTCCTTGGATACGTCAGGACTTTATGCTGTTCATAAAGTTTCTGCATGATCCCCAATGTTTCTTTGGCAGAGAATCCGAAGAGGCGGTGAGCGTCCTTCTGAAGTCCCGTCAAGTCGTACAGTTTGGGAGCAAATTTCTTTTTCATCGACTTATCGATGCTGGTGATCTTCCCTTTTTGTCCTTTTGTTTTCTTCAGCAGCTCTTCTGCTCTTTCTTTATCAAACGTCCTGGCAGAACCGCTTTTGCCATCCTTCCAAGTGAGGTTCACATGATTGCCGGCTTCTGCAGTCAGTCCATAAAACGGTACAGGCTTGAAGTTTTTGATGTCTTCTTCCCTTTTCGCGATGATATTCAATGTAGGCGTTTGGACGCGTCCGCATGAAAGCTGGGCATTGTGCTTCGTCGTCAACGCACGTGTCGCATTGATGCCGACAAACCAATCCGCTTCAGAACGTGCCACAGCTGAGTGGTATAGATTTTCATAATCCTTGCCGGGACGCAGCTTTGCAAATCCTTCTTTAATTGCTTTATCCGTAACGGAAGAAATCCATAGCCTTTTAACCGGCTTGTTGACACGGGCTTTCTCCAAAATCCATCTTGCCACCAATTCCCCTTCACGCCCGGCATCGGTAGCGATGACGATTTCTTTGACATCCCCGCGATTCATCAATGATTTGACTGCATTGAATTGCTTTCCGGTTTGTTTGATGACTACCAGCTTCAACTCCGGCGGGATGATTGGCAGGTCTTCAAGCTTCCATGTCTTATATTCATTTCCATAGCTTTCCGGATCTGCAAGCGTCACTAAGTGGCCCAGTGCCCAAGTGACGATATATTGGCCGCCCTCTAAATACCCGTTAGC
Source organism: Falsibacillus pallidus (assembly GCF_050990905.1). Classification (GTDB taxonomy): domain Bacteria; phylum Bacillota; class Bacilli; order Bacillales; family DSM-25281; genus Falsibacillus; species Falsibacillus pallidus_A. The sequence goes on along the minus strand of NZ_CP158866.1, from coordinate 485,647 downwards.
TGATTTTGCACAATTCAACACCCTGGCAATATCTCTGCCGACGGATGGCTTCTCTGCTAATACCAATGTTTTACTCATGTTAACATCCTTTCCTGATACGCACTTCTATTGAAAGGCTATTGCCTTATGTTTCAGTAGACACTTCTTCTAGTTTAGCAGAATGACCGCTTAGGATGAAACCGGATTGCTGGGAAAACAGCTGATAATTGAAATTTCTGATACCTTTATGGTAGTGTGAATCATGATTCAATTACATTTTAGGAGGGCAAATAATGGCTGCTCGTACGAATAGACAAATCCATCTAGTGAAAAGACCTGAAACCATTCCAACTGAAGAACATTTCAAATTTGTCGAGGTCCCCGTCCCATCTCTTGGGGAAAATGAAGTATTGATCCACAATCTGTATCTCTCCGTGGACCCGTATATGCGCGGCCGGATGAGCGACGCTAAATCTTACGTTGCGCCATTCAACCTGAATGAGAAGCTTGTGGGAGGCGTCGTGGGGGAAGTTGTCGAATCCGCCTCTTCCCGATTTTCAAAAGGTGATATCGTAACCGGGATGCTCGGCTGGGAAGAATATTCAAAAGCAAGTGAAAACGAAATACGGAAAATAGACCCTAAAATGGCTCCCGTCACAACAGCTTTGGGAATACTGGGATTGACGGGTTTGACAGCTTACTTCGGCATCGAGGATATCTGCCGTCCTAAAGAAGGCGAAACTGTCGTGGTCTCTGGAGCTGCGGGAGCAGTCGGCTCAACTGCCGGACAAATTGCCAAGATCTTCGGGGCAAGAGTTGTAGGAATTGCGGGATCTGATGATAAAGTCGACTATATCCAAAACGAACTCGGCTTTGATGCAGCGATCAATTACAAAACAACCGACGATATCCAGGCCGCTTTGGAAGAAGCATGTCCAAATGGTGTGGACGCCTACTTCGACAATGTCGGAGGAGAAATTTCTGATGCTGTGCTGAATCTATTGAACAAACATGCACGAATCGCCCAATGCGGCGCTATCTCTTCTTATAACAAAGCAAATGACCAAGGGCCGAGGATTCAGACAAAGCTCATCAAATCCAGTGCGTTGATTAAAGGATTCGTTGTTAGCGACTATTCCGATCGCTTTAAAGAAGGTGCTTCAAACTTAGGGAAATGGCTTTCTGAAGGAAAATTAACCTATGAAGAAACCATCGTTGAGGGATTTGAAAACATCCCGGAAGCTTTCCTGGGATTGTTCAAAGGAACCAACCGCGGCAAGCAGCTCGTCAAAATTGGCGAGCCTGAAGTTGGGGAAATTTAATCCAAAATACCAAAAGGCATCATCCCAAATCAAGGATGATGCCTTTTTCATTTCTATTATGATCTGGCGTCCACGATACCGCCTTTATAAAATTCTTTCTTCTCCACTTCCATCCCCAGTTCCTTCGCGAATTGCTTCAATTCTCTTTCTTCGCGATCCGTCACGATGGAAATGACTGTACCGTCCGCTCCGAAACGGCCTGTCCTTCCTGAACGATGCACATACTGCGTCAATTCTTTTGGAAAATCAAAATGAACGACATGGGTGACGCCTTTAATATCAAGGCCGCGTGCTGCCACATCAGTCGCAAGGAGCATATTGATCTTTCCATTTCGGAAGTCTTTCAAATAGGTCTTCCTGTCATCTTTTTTCAGTTCACTGTGAAGCATGCCCGTTGGAAGTTCTTTATATTGGAGCTTGCTGTTCAAGACGGAGATTTCTCCGATATCCTTCACAAATGCGAGTGCCTTCACATCTTCAAGGCGCGCAATTTTTTCAAGGATCTTCTGCTTGTCCCTTGGTTCGCACACAAAGTAGATATGGTCGACATCAGATTGGATTGTTTCATCTTTCTCCACTTTAATCAATTCCGGCGATTCCAGAAGTTCTTTTCCTATCTGTTCAGAACGCTCGGTCAAAGTCGCAGAGAAAAGAAGGACCTGGCGCTGATCTTTCAAAGTCGATTTCAGGATAGTCTTGATTGTCTCAAGATGCTCCGGAACAAGCAGCTGATCCCCTTCGTCCAGGACAAGGGTCTTCATTTCATGCATCTTAAGTTTCTTTTGCTTGATCAGTTCAAGAACTCTTCCCGGAGTTCCTACAATAATCTGCGGATGCTTTTTCAATTTTTCGAGCTGGCGCTTCAGGTTGGCCCCGCCGATGATGGAAGCTGCCTTCAGACCGCTGCCTTCGGTCCACTTTTGCACCTCCTGGAAAATCTGCATCACAAGCTCCTGCGAGGAAGCCAGAATCAATGCTTGTGGGGCTTGTTTATCGGCATCCACTTTTGAAATAACCGGGAGCAGATAAGCAAGGGTCTTTCCTGTTCCAGTCGGGGACTGGGCGATCAGATCCTTTCCGCTGAGGATTTCAGGAATCGCTTTCGTCTGTATGGATGTCGGCTGGGTGAACCCCTCTTTTCCCCAAACCGCTAGTATGGATGGCTTTAAATCTTCTAATAATGCTGCGTTTGTCATGTTAATCTCCTTTATGATCAAAATATCCATTGAATTCAACAAATAGTTAAAACCATTATAACTTGAATTTGGACAAAAATGAAAAGCCACAAAAAAAGAAAGGATGGGATTCCCTTTCTTCCAGTGTTTTTAAATCTAATTATTAACTCCTGTATAACTTACAACTTTGTTCTTCCCTGTTCTTTTCGCTTCATAAAGAGCTTGATCGGAATGGTCAATCAATTCATTATAGACAGAGTCCGCACTTGGGAAAACGGTGCTGACTCCGAGACTTGCTGTCACCACTCCTGTTAAAGAATATTGATGAGGTATCGACAAGCCCTCTATTTCTTTTCTGATTTCCTCGGCCATCAGCAAAGCGAATTCAATGGTTCTCTCAGGGAGGACGATGCACATCTCTTCTCCCCCATAACGTGCAGCAAGTCCATGGAACTCAGCTGCATGAGCAAGTACCTTTCCTATCTTCATCAGGCATTGGTCCCCTTCCAAATGCCCATAGGTGTCATTGAACCCTTTAAAGTTATCCAAGTCCAGAAGAATAAAAGAAATCGGCTGTTCATTTTTAAAGCATTCCTGCCATTTCTCTTCTAGATATTGGTCAAGGTAGCGTCTATTGGCAAGACCGGTCATTGCATCGATCAAGGACATTTCCTTCAACACCAAGTTCGCTTCATTCAGTTTTCGTTCAGATTCTTTTTGCAGAGTGATGTCTTTTAAGATTCCAAATGCTCCCGTCACTTCTCCTTCAATGATGATGGGAATGGTCGTAATCTGAACATTAATCCGCGAGCCATCTTTATGGAGGGCGACAGATTCATAGTTCTGCGGCTTTCCGGTCAAGGCCTGTTCAAAATGATAAGCACTTGCTTCCTTGTACTCAGGAACAATGAAATTGCCACCATTTTGATGAAGGTATTCTTCTTTCGAGTAGCCGAGCAGCTTACTGCAAGCCTCATTGACGCTGACTAGCTGCCGTTCTTTATTCATGGAATAAACAGCATCGGAATTATGCATAAAAAGCGATTGATACCGCTGCTGCTGTTCCGCAAGCAAGGCATAAAGCCGATTCATCTCATATAAAAAGATGCTCAGTATCACGCTGGCAGAAATAAAACTGTTGACTCTTGCAAAATACCATCCCAGCGAATAGCGGCTCCCTGCAATCAGTGTCACCGTTACATCAATAAAAAAGACAAATACAGCGAGGGTGAGCCAAACGTCCAGGATTGTTTTCATTTTCCCCTGTTTTAAAAGTCCGATGACCGCTAAAAGCAGCATGAGCCAAATCACCGGACCGATTCCCGACGTTATTATCGAATTGTACCCATTATCATGAATTATTTTTGGGAGAGCATCATGGAACTGCGTAAACAATACAGTCATCACAATGACAAGGGAAACAACTGCGGCAATTGTAAGAACCCCTGTCAACTTTCTATTTCTCACTGAAATTGCGATATTTTTATATTTTAGCGCCATTAAGAAAAACAAGATCCCAATCGGGAAGCCGCCGTGCCATGACACCCAGAACCAGACGGCTGTCTGTTTGCCTGCGCCCAGAAGCCCTGTCTCCGAGAATACATGCGGGAATGTCAGGATGTGCGGGATCGTAATCAGGCCGCTGTAAAAGAATGTCCCTGCCAGCACGAGCAGCGGCAAAGACCCTGAAACCCTGTACTGTCGATAAAAGAGGTAGCCTGTCACACAATCAATGAACGCTACAAGGGCGATGAATGACGGCAAAAACGGCTTGATTTCAACAAGCTGTCTGCTCAAGAACGGGAGTGCAGCAAGGGTCAGCAGAAGCATGAATGCGCCAAACCCATAGGCCGTCTTCCTTTGGGCTGAGCTGGCTTTTATAGTGAAAAAATTAGGCAATCTGGGCTTATCCATGAAAGAACCTCATCTCTAAGAACTTATTGATACTATGATAATGTTACAAGATTGAACTTATAGTAAAGCTGGCGTGAAGGCAGGCTAAAGGTTTATAAAGAAGCCGTGACATCTCTATCCATCAATTCTTCCCTCTCGTATACTGATAGAGAAATAGATTGCAAAATGAGGAGGAGAAAGTGGATGAAGAAAAAATTCAGCAAAATGTTAATCGGCGGTTTGGCACTCCTTATGGCATCCGGAATCGGTACGGGTTATGCTTCTGCAAAAGAAGGGCACGATAAATTCCTGATCATCGGCCACCGCGGGGTAAGCGGATTGGCTCCCGAGCATACCTTCCCTTCCTATGACTTGGTCAAAAAGCAAAAAGGCGACTATATCGAGATCGATATCCAAATGACAAAAGACGGCAAACTGGTTGCCATGCATGATACTTCCGTTGACCGTACGACAGACGGCACTGGCGAAGTACGTGATAAGACGCTTGAAGAGATCAAGCAGCTTGATGCAGGAAGCTGGTTCAACAAAAAATATCCTGAATATGCAAAACCGGAATACAACGGTCTAAAGGTTCCTACTTTGGAAGAAATATTCCAACGCTATGGACGCGACGCTCATTATTATATCGAAACAAAATCCCCGGATGTTTATCCTGGAATGGAAGAAAAACTATTAAACTTGCTAAAAGAATATAAACTTACAGGGCAGAATGAAAAATCCAGCCATGTCATCATTCAATCCTTCAGCAAGGACAGCCTGGTAAAAGTTCATAAATTGAACCCTACTATTCCTTTGGTGCAGCTTCTCTGGTATGAAAAAGATGCGAACGGCCAGTATGCAGAGGATACAGGGCTTACATCCACACCTTCTGACCTGAAAGATTCTGAGCTTGTTGAAATCAGCAAATATGCAAAAGGAATCGGAATGAATTATTCAGATGACGGACAAGTATTCCTTGATAAATCTTTCGTTCAAAAAGCACGTAATCACGGCCTATGGGTTCACCCTTATACAGTCAATTCCGAACAAGATATGAAGATGCTCCTTGATTGGGGAGTGACTGGAATGTTCACAAATTTCTCCGGAAAACTCTATAGCATCTACAAGCAATATCAACACCAATGACCAGCTTCGGCCTCATTAATATGGGGCCGATTTTTTATTTTCGATCCTAGCGGAGCAATTTCAACAAAATCCCATTCAAATGCTTTAATTCTTCTTCGCTTACGGAGAGCTCCTTCAGCAGCATATCTGGGATGCATTCTGCTTTTTTCTGCATCTCTTTTGCCTTTTCGGTCAAAGATATAATGACGCTTCGCTCGTCTTCAGGAAACCTATTACGCTCAATCAGCCCATTCTGCTCCATTCTTTTCAGCATCGGAGTAAGTGTTCCTGAATCCAGATAAAGCCTGCTTCCCAAGTTTTTCACAGAAACAGCGTTCGTTTCCCATAATACGAGCAAAACCAAATACTGAGGATAGGTGATATCCAGTTCCTTCAATATTGGCCTGTATATTTTATTTACTTCCCTCTCTGCTGCATAAAGCTTAAAGCAGATCTGGTTTTCAAGTTTTAATTGTTGATTATTCATGTTTGTCCTACTTTCCAGGTGGTATGAATTAGTATGGATATTTTAATAATAGTAAATTCCGTCCAAACAAGTCAATTGTGCAAAACTAAATTTTTGACAATCAAAAAGGATTGAAGTATTATTATTTTGTAAAATTAAATTGTACACAATTAATTATTAAAGGAGAGATCGACAATGGAAAAAGCACTTTATACAGCTAAAGCAACAGCAGAAGGCGGCCGCAGCGGGAAAGTATCCTCCAGCGACGGCACCCTTGACCTGAACCTATCCATGCCAAAATCACTCGGAGGAAAAGAAGAAGCTGGCGCAACAAATCCAGAACAGCTATTTGCAGCAGGCTATTCCGCATGCTTTGACAGTGCCCTCCATCTTGTAGCCCAAAAAGAACGAAAGAAAATCGAATCCAAAGTGACAGCTGAAGTCAGCATTGGAAAAGATGGCGAAAGCTTTGGACTTGCCGTCAAATTAAATGTCGGCATCAACGGAGTAACTCAAGAAGAAGCAGACGACCTTGTAGAAAAAGCGCATCAAGTGTGCCCATATTCAAAAGCAACACGCGGCAATATCGACGTTCAGCTATCAGCCGAATTAATGTAAACCTTTAAACTACTTGCACTGCCGGCCGCTTCTTCTCGGCCGGCATTTTCCTTGATCTATCCATTCAAATCCCCTCACACTCCTGTAAATAATTCCTATTCAACATTTTCTATTGATTTATGAAACTACTTTGTATTATAGTATTCATTGTCAGAGGTCAGACATCATACGTATGTATATTTTTACCACATTTGAAAGCGTATACAAATAACGCTTTCAATAAATACTAAAATCTTAGCAACAGTAAAGAGGTGGCATAATGAATTATTTAATTTCTGTCATAGGGTTGATCATTGTCCTTGCACTTGCATTTCTAGTGAGCAGCGATCGGAAGCATATCAAAATCAAGCCGATCATTCTCATGATTGTCATTCAAGTCGCATTGGCTGCACTCCTATTAAACACTAAATTCGGCCTTGTATTGATCAAAGGCTTTGCAGCTGGATTCACAAAATTACTGGATTATGCAAACGATGGGATTTCCTTCGTATTCGGAGGAATTGCCAACGACGGACAAGCTCCTTTCTTCTTGAGCGTTCTTCTTCCAATCGTTTTCATTTCCGTTTTGATTGGTATCTTCCAACACTTTAAGATCCTCCCTCTTATCATGAGAGGCATCGGGATTCTATTAAGCAAAGTCAATGGAATGGGTAAACTTGAATCTTATAACGCTGTAGCTTCTGCCATTGTCGGACAATCAGAAGTATTCATCACAGTGAAAAAGCAGCTTGGACAACTTCCAAAACAGCGTCTATACACACTTTGCGCTTCTGCTATGTCAACTGTTTCCATGTCCATTGTCGGTGCTTATATGACAATGATTGAACCGAAATATGTTGTGACGGCACTTGTCATCAACTTGTTTGGCGGATTCATCATTTCTTCCATTATCAACCCTTATACTGTTGATCCGGATCAGGATATATTGGTTATCCAAGAAGAAGAAAAGCAATCATTCTTCGAAATGCTTGGCGAATACATCATGGACGGTTTCAAAGTAGCCATCATCGTCGGCGCCATGCTGATTGGTTTCGTTGCCTTGATTGCAGGAATCAACGACGTATTCGACATGATCTTCGGAATCACATTCCAGCAGATCCTTGGCTACATCTTTGCACCGGTTGCCTTCATCATGAGCATCCCGGCTTCAGAAGTTGTATCTGCAGGTGGAATCATGGCAACTAAACTTGTAACGAACGAATTCGTTGCAATGATGGATCTTTCCAAGGTTGCAGACAAATTCAGCCCGCGTACACTTGGAATCATTTCTGTCTTCCTTGTATCTTTCGCTAACTTCTCTTCTATCGGCATCATTGCCGGAGCTGTTAAAGGTTTGAACGAAAGACAAGGGAATGTTGTTGCCCGCTTCGGATTGAAACTTTTATATGGTGCAACACTTGTCAGCATTTTGTCCGCTATCATCGTAAGTTTTGTTCTTTAATATATAGTTGTTCCCTCTCCATGCCGCTGGTGTGGGGAGGTCTTTATTTTTGGCTCTTTTCTTAAAGTTTGCTGCAAGTTGCAATGAGAGCAGGATAGTCTTTTCAATCAAAATATTTTTTCAGCTGGAAAAGAGCCTGAATACTTTATTGCAACGCGCCAACCAGCTATTCTCGCGTTAAAATCGGCAGTAAGATTTTAACAACAATTTTTACGAAAACAGCCTTATTTTTTTTGAGGAGGATTCTTTTTATGGCAATTGTCGGTTTGCTTTTATCAGGAGCTGTCCTGTTTTTGAATAGTTTATTGCTTTTAGGGAAAGCAGAAGGAAAAAGCGTTGCCGTCCTTAACTTGATCGTAGGTGCTCTTCAAGTAGCTTCCCCTTTCTATCTTGTCATCACTTCCGATCAGTCCAATTGGGCTTTATACAGCAACGGCGCCATTTTCTTATTCGGATTGACCTATTTATATTTTGGATTTACTGTCTACAAAAATTTGAATGGCACTGGCCTAGGGTGGTTTTCGATATGGGTTTCCATCGTTGCCCTGGTCTACGCCATCGTCTACTTTGCCCACTTCCATGATGCCATCAATACCGTTACATGGTTTATGTGGTCTTATCTATGGTTCTTGTTCTTCTTATTGAACACGACAGACAAGAAGCTTGATGTCTATATCGGGAAAGTGGCATTCGTTCAATCCTGGGTGACTTTGACCATCCCTGCCCTGCTATCCTTAACAGGAGTAGCAGCAAACCCTGCTGTCAAAGCGATTTGGCTCTGGATGTGCATCGCGTCCCTTCTTTACTTCGCATTCATCACAGCATCGCTTCTTCTTTCCAATAAAAAAGAAGGTACCAAAACCAAACCTGTGATGGATTAAGTACCTGGATGAAAAAACAGCTTGAGGAAAATTCCTCAAGCTGTTTTTTATTCGACAAAAATCGGGGCGTGCCTGTCACCCCAGCGAACGTTCCTTTCGCGTCTGCCTCGTAAATAGCCATTTCAAGACTGGCGGCACAATGAAAAGGATAAAGAAAATCCTGAATATCTGATATCCGGTAATGATGGAGAGATTGGCATGCAGTTCTTTGGCAATCAGTCCCATCTGATCCATTCCCCCTGGTGCTACGCTCAAAAAGCTTGTTACTGCTGACAAATGATGAGCGTACTCCATTACAAAACTCAATCCCCAGCAAAAGGATGTAAGGATCACTCCGTTCAATAACGCAAATCCGACCATCTTATATTTATTGGGGAACTGGCTGGTTTTCAGCATTAGCCCGAAATAGCCGCCGATCAATATTTGAGAAATATTAATAACCAAGTTAGGGAGCTGTGGCCCTTTTAATCCTGAAATGCTTATGATGGCAGTCGCAAGGATCGGTCCAAGCAAGAATGGCGTCGGCAGCTTGATTTTCTTGCCAAGCAGTGCAAGCAGGGATGCTGCGGCCAAGAACACCAGGATATTCGGAAACAAGTCGGCCCATTGGACCGTTTGCACCGCGGCTTTGATGCCAGTAGATCCTCCTGCCTCCCCGGTTGAATAAAGCGGACTGAACAGCAAGAATGGAACTAGGAAGATAATGCAGATCAGCCGGGAAACCTGAATGAGGGTCACAACCGTCAAATCGATACCCTTGATTTCCTCCCCAAGGGTCACCATTTGGGAAAGCCCGCCCGGGATGCTTCCTGTCAATGTGGTCTTATAATCGACCCCCGACCATTTAGAGAAAAACCAGGCCATCAAGGCACTGAATAATAAAATGATCAAAGTCGTCAGGAGCATCGAAGGCAGCTGATGACTGATTTCGATTAATGTATTTTTAGTGATTGAAAGGCCAAGTAAATACCCTACAATGATTAAACCGATGTTCCTTAGCTGCACAGGCCAATACAGTTTGATCATCTTAAATCGTGAGGCAATAAGACCTGAAGCCATCGGCCCCAGCAGCCACGGGATCGGCGCATGGAAGGAGAAAAAGATCGCTCCTCCAATGAGGGATAACAGCAGTGTCCAGCCAAACCTTACCCACAAACTCTCTTTCCAATCTGTTGTATATTTCATACGAACCCTTCTTTTCAATTAATCATCCTTCTTTATACTAGTGAAATTCATTGGATTCTACAAGAGATTTATTTCGGTTCCCTAAATATAAGGTGTTTGTAAAAGGTGCCTGTGAAAGGTGCCTGTCACCCCCCGACTTTTGTCGAATGATGTGGAGATGTTCTTGGAATTTTTGTGATTATATGCTGCTGGCGCATAAGCAGGTGATTTTGGCGCATAAACGGCTTTGGCCGGCGCATAACAGAGTTTTTTAGCGCATAGAACAGGAATTTCGGCGCATAAGCGAGTATTTTTGGCGCATAAAGGCTGCAACTGCGAAGAATTCACTATAAATCCATATACTTTTCCTTCGTTATTCCATGAAGACTCCAAAAATTTGCTGGAATTTTAGTGTTAATAGCCCCTAAATAGAAAAAGCAGCCCGTTTTCGGCTGCTTTTCACATCATTTTTTGTCAGCATCGAATACAATGCCGCTTTTTTCCCTGGCTGTCTCTGTGATTTTAAGAACGAGCCTGCTGAGGTCTTTCAATTCAGCATATTTTGCTTGATCGTTATTTTCAATGATGGCGGTGATTTCTTCGATTTCATAGATCATATCGTTTTCATTTTGATTGACAGTCAGATTTTCTTTGTTCATGAAGTGATGCTCAATAAATTCAATTGAGGTAATCGGCGCAGAATAATCAAGGATGAACGTCCCTTTTTCTCCATGGATTTCGTTTGGTGCGTACGATTGGGCAATTTTCGAGCAAAGGATCGTGCAGACGAACCCTTCGTAGACGAGCACCAATGTACCGCTTCCGTCGATACCGTTTGATAATAGTACAGGGTGATACGAGATTTCCTTCGGCTCACCGAACAATCCTGCAGCAAGGAAAATCGGATAGACGCCAAGGTCCACCAATGCTCCTCCAGAGAAAGAAGGGTTGAAGATGTTCGGTACTTCCCCTTCCAGGAATAAATCGTAGCGGGAAGAATACTTCACATAGTGCAAATTCGCGCTTCTGATAGCCCCGGCTTTAGAAAGATTCTCCTTCAGCTTTTTAAAATTCGGCGAGTGGATATTGCGAATGGCTTCCAGGATAAAAACGCCATTTTCCTCTGCCACTTGAAAGACCTCTTCAAGCTCAGCACTATTTGAAAAAATAGGCTTCTCGCAGATGACATGCTTTTTATTTTGCAGGAAAAGCTTCGCCTGCTGATAATGCATGGAGTTAGGCGATGCAATATAAACCGCATCGATGTGGCTGCTTTTTGCCATTTCCTCTAAATCTGTAAATATGTATTCTGCTCCGAACTCATCTGCAAAGTCCTTCGCTTTGGCTTGATCCCGCGAATATACGCTTGTCAGTTTTAATTGGTTTCCTCTTTTTGATGCATCAATGAATTTTGTTGTAATGGAACTTGTACCGATTGTACCGAAATTTAGCATGGTGCATTCCTTCTTTCATGATGTGTTTTTTTATTGATATACCCTTTCTTGGGTCGTCCGTGCAGCAGCCGGTTCATGTTGCTGCTCTGATTGAACTGAAGCAGGCTGCATTATAGCTTTTTTCTTTTCTATAAAATCCGATAATGGCACTGGCGCAGGGAGGTTATCCAATACGTGAGCCGGCAATTCTTTTCCCGGAGTAAAGATAGATAGAAATGCATTCGCCATGGCCAAGTATCCTTTTGGAGTTGGATGGACATCTTCCGGATTCGGCACCAGCTCTTTCGCGTCGAGTCCAAATCCCTGTGAAACAGGAACAAAGACGGCTCCGTGCTCTTCCGCTGTTTTCTGAAGGATGTCATTAAGAATGTCGAGTTCCTCTCCGATTCCTTTTTTATGGCTGTTCAATATATGTGGATAGGGAAAATAATAGCCCATCACTGCGAGTTTTGCCCTCGGATTCAGCTGGCGGATCAGTTTTAAGATCTTTCCTTCATTCAGGCGAACCTGATTCAGGGCAAAATTTGCTTGCAGCTGTTCATAGCTGACAGTTAAATGACCGGGATCGCTCTTGACGACTTGCAGCAAGTCATTGGCACCTGCAGAGATGGTGATGATATCTGCACGGGAAACTGCGAGCTGCACTTGTTTTTGCTGCAGCAAATCAAGCACCTGCCCTGTCGTATATCCAGGAATGGCAAAGTCCTTAGAAAAGCCCCCAATACGGCCGTCACTTTTCAATGCAAGGGCTATCATATCCGCATAGCCCGGGCCGACCCCATCATAAGGCGTCATCCCCGCTGCCAGCGAATCGCCTAAAGCCAAATAGGTTTCCTGAGCTCCATAGGCCTTCTTTGCGTCGGTACCATCAAAGAGCGTGAAAAGGTTGAATAATGTAATCAAAACAATCACGGCAGCCGTTCTTTGTATGTATTTATTCAAGCGCTCATTCATCTCCTTGAGCTATAATAAAAATACTCATTCAAATTATACATTCCCTTTTTGCTTAATTCCAATTTTAACAGAAAAGCGCAAGCGCCTTGTTCAGCCCCGACCAGCGTAAGACGGAACTCGAAGGAAATCCTGATTTCCGTAGAGGTACGGCTTATGACCTCGAGGGGCTAGGCGATGGAGCTGGACAGCACTTCACTCTGATTATTTATACTTTCTTTTCTTAAATAAAACAGCAGCACCCTTTAAGGATGCTGCTGTTCCTGATGCTGCATTATGAGACTCTCTCATCTTCCACTTTGTATTCTGTTTCCCAATACTCAGCGTTTTTGATTCCGAGCTTCTTAGAATTGAATACTGGATCGAGCCCCTGTTTCTTTTGCTGCTCGTAATCCTTCAAAGCTTTCATCGCCGGCTTATAAAGGATGACAATAGCAATCATATTCAGCCAGACCATGATGCCCAGTCCGATGTCCCCCAATGCCCATGCGAGCTTGGCTGTCTTGACAGCCCCATAGAAAGTAGCAGCCAAAAGGACAAATTTCAAAACAAGAGTGGCCCATTTATTGTTCTTGCCGCCAAAGAGATAGGCAACATTTGTTTCTGCAATATAGTAATAAGCCATGATGGTCGTGAATGCAAAGAAGAATAATGCAACGGCGACCATCCCAGCGCCAAATCCAGGAATGACGCTTTCAATCGCTGCCTGAGTATACCCTGGGCCCGCTTCTACACCCGGCAGGTTTTGGACAATGAACGATTTATCTTCTGCCTGCGTGTTGTACATGCCTGTAAAAAGAATCATAAAGGCTGTAGCCGAACAAACCAACAGTGTATCGATATAGACGGAGAATGCCTGTACGAGTCCCTGTTTGGCTGGGTGGGATACTTCTGCAGCTGCTGCCGCATGTGGACCGGTTCCCTGTCCCGCTTCATTTGAATAGATCCCCCGTTTTACTCCCCAAGAGATCGCCATACCGATAATTCCCCCGAAAGCCTGGTCAGCTCCAAAGGCGCTTTTGAAAATAAGGGCGATGACGCCGGGAAGTGCAGTGATATTCATAGCAACAATAACTAAGGATACTAATACGTAGCCTACCGCCATGAAAGGAACAACGTATTGCGCAACATTGGCAATCCGTTTGATACCACCAAAAATAATAACCGCCAATAAGATGACTAGTCCAATACCTGTGATTGTTGGACTGATACCAAACGCATTATCAAGGCCGATGGCAATCGAATTGGATTGAACACCCGGCATCAGCAGACTCATCGCCACAACTGCTGCGATTGAAAAAAGTACTGCATACCACTTGATCCCTATCCCTTTTTCAATATAATAGGCTGGACCGCCGCGGTATTGCCCGTCCAGTTTTACTTTGTAAATTTGGGCAAGCGTCGATTCCACAAAGGCACTCCCCGCTCCGATGAAGGCAATGGCCCACATCCAAAACACAGCACCCGGACCACCAAAAGCGATCGCAGTCGCAGTACCGGCAATATTCCCAGTCCCTACTCGTCCAGAAAGAGCAACGGCCAAGGCCTGAAATGAGGAGACACCAGCTTCAGAGCTTTTCCCCTGGAACATCAGCATGACCATATCCTTAATGTGCCTTACTTGCAGAAAGCGGGTCATTAATGAAAAAACAAGACCAATTCCAAGGCACAAATAGATCATTGGCGAGCTCCAGAGCCACCCGCTTAAATTGTTAATGAATGTTTCCAAATGATTTCCCCCTTTTAATAACTGAAAATTTATTATATTTTAAATTATACATAAAATGTTCACATTTTGTAGCTTAATTTTTTTCCAAACTGTAAAATGGTTCTATTTTCCTTTCGTTACAGACAAAAAAAAGGACCGCCCTGACCATTTAAATCTTGGTCTGCACCAGTCCTTTTTGATTTTAGTAGTTTTGCATATATCCCATTTGGCTTCCGTACCACGGATTTTGTCCTCCGTGCCATTGGCTCTGCCCTGGAACTCCCCATTGTCCGCCGGGCTGTGCCCATTGGCCTTGATGGCCCCACTGACCCTGTTGTTGACCCCATCCCCATGGCGAAGCCCCTTGATGCTGATGCCAGGGCTGCTGTTGATGCCATTGATGATGTTGAGTCGGATTATGGCTGCCCCAATGATCGTTTGATTCCTGCCATGGTCCATGATGGCACCACTTCCCTCCATGCATTCCCCAATGATCATGCATTTTCCATGAACTTGGCGCTAATGGAGCATACTGGCTTTGGCCACCCCAGCTTCCACCCTGGCCAGCAGGCATTCTGTCGTCAAAAAAATAAGGCTGATCCCAATCGAAAAATGAGTTCATATCCAATTTCCTCCCCATCGCTTTTATAAAGACTTTACAACATATGAAAAATGCTTGGGCGGGGTGCAAGTGCATAGGAATGTTTGATTGAATAAAAAGAGACCATCCTCTCAATCTCGAGAAAATGGTCCCTCTTAAAATATGATATTCACTTATAGGAGAAGCGTGTTCTTTCACATCGCCCCATTTTGAAGCTGGTTCTGGAACAGTTCGGCATAGAAGCCCTTTTGATTCAGCAATTCGTGGTGAGAGCCCCTTTCGATGATCCGTCCATCGGAAAGGACGAAGATCTGGTCGGCTTTCTGTATGGTATTCAAGCGGTGGGCAATGACTACGCTCGTCCTGCCCTTCATCAGTCGCTGCAGTGCTTCCTGGATTTTCACTTCCGTAATGGTGTCGATGCTGCTTGTCGCCTCATCCAAAATAAGGAGTGTCGGATCAGCAAGCAGCGCCCGTGCAATGGAGAGCAGCTGCTTCTGCCCCTGGCTGATTCCGCTGCCGTCCTGCTTCAATACGGTATTGTATTTTTGCGGAAGCTTCATGATGAAGGAATGTGCATTTGCCAGTTTTGCCGATTCTATGACCTCCTCGTCGCATGCATCGAGTTTGCCATATCGAATATTCTCCATGATTGTCCCTTCAAACAGGAACGAATCCTGAAGGACAAACCCCATGTTTTCACGCAGGGAAGCACGCGTCATGGTGTGGATTTCATGCCCATCAATCATTATCTGTCCGCTGTCGGCTTGATAAAAACGGGACAAGAGATTGATGATCGTCGTTTTTCCGGCTCCGGTAGGTCCGACAAATGCAACTGTCTCTCCAGGGGAAACATGGAAGTTGATATTTTGGACTGTTTTATTTCCTTTTTCATAGGAGAATGATACATCCTTGAAAGCAATTTCCCCTTTTTTGATAGGGTGATAGGAAGCATCTCCTTCGTCGGATTCCTCTTCTTCCTCATCAAGGATTTCAAAAACACGTTCAGCCCCTGCTACTGCTGATAGCAATGTATTGAACTGATTGGCCAGATCATTGAGCGGTCTTGTAAACTGCCTTGCGTATTCTGCGAACACAACAATGGCCCCGATCGAGATGCTTCCCTTCAAGGCAAAGATTCCACCGATGCCGGCAATGATGGCAAAACTGAGGTTGTTCAGCATGTTCATCAGCTTCGGAATAAATCCGGAGTATGTCTGAGCCCAGTAGCCTGACTTCTTCAGCTTCTCATTCTTCACCATGAAGTCGGCAATCATTTTCTTTTCCTGTGAAAACGTCTTGACGATCCGCTGGCCGGAGATGGTCTCTTCAATGAATCCATTCAATTCACCAAGATTTCGCTGCTGTTCTTTGAAAAGCTTCCCGGTCCTGTTGGTGATCCACTTCATTCCAAGCACCATCAACGGGACGATGATCAATGTGCAAAGCGTCAACAGCGGGCTTATCCAAAGCATGACGATGATGGTCCCTGCCAAAGTCAACACACTCGAAAATACTTGGATGACGGAGCTGTTCAATGTTTGGCTGACATTCTCGATGTCATTCGTGACGCGGCTCATAAGCTCCCCATGCTGCCGTTTATCAAAGAATGGGATCGGAAGTTCATGCAAATGCCGGAATAGCTGCTTCCTCATGGTATTGACCGTTTTTTGAGCAATTCCGATCATCCAGTAGTTTTGGTACCAAACAGCTATGGAATAAAAAACATAGACGAGCAATAGACCGGTAAGAAGCAGCGATAAACCTTCCATTTTCTTCGGAACGATATTATGGTCAATGATTTTTCCTATTAAATAGGGTCCAAGCAAGCCAAGGACCGAACTTGCAACGACCATTAAAAGGACTAAAGCCAGAAGGCCTTTATTATCTGCCAGATAGCTCCAGATCCTGAATACGGTGGTTTTCCAATCCTTTAGCTTCACTTTATTTTTAGGGAACCCATGGGGATGCCCGCGTCTTACTGCGCCGCCCGTGGGCTGATTAGGAGGTCTGGACATTCTTCAAGCTCTCCTCTCCAAACTGAGATGCAAAAATTTGCTGGTACAAACGGGATGATTCTATTAATTCATCATGCGTCCCTTTTCCGATCACTTTGCCGTCTTCCAAAAGGAGGATGATATCGGATTGAAGGGCCGTACTGATTTTTTGCGTAATGATCAAGGTGGTGCAGGAATAGTTTTTCAGCGCCTTGAGCAGGTTTGCTTCCGTTTTTAAATCAAGTGCGCTCGTACTGTCATCAAGCATCAGGATCTTCGGCTTTCTGACAAGGGCTCGGGCAATGGATAGGCGCTGCTTCTGTCCACCTGATAAATTCACGCCGCGCTGGCCCAATACCGTGTCATATTGGTTCGGAAGCTTCATGATTGTGTCATGGATCTGGGCATCCTTTGCGGCGTTGATGATTTCTTCTTCCCCTGCGTTTTCTTTCCCCCAGGCAATGTTATCAGCCACTGTGCCAGAAAAAAGCAACGCTTCCTGCGGTACGAATCCGATTTGCTTGCGCAGTTCTTCAATCTTCATTTTTTCCACACACCTGCCATCAATGAGAACGGTCCCGCCAGTTGTATCATACAACCGCGGTACAAGTTGAAAGAGCGATGATTTCCCCGATCCGGTCGATCCAAGGATGGCCATCCTCTGTCCTGCGTCGACAGTGAAAGTAATATCCTCCAATACTTCCTCATCTGTACCCGGGTATTTAAAGAAGACATGGTCAAATTCAATTTTGCCCGCGGTAATGGCTGATGACTCATGCAATTCATCCGATTCAGTCAGATCGATTTCTGTTTCCATGACTTCCTTGATCCTGTGTGTAGAAGCCTGGGCACGGGAGAAGTTCATGATGATGAACGTGAACATGGAGATCGCAGCTGAAACCCTCGTCGCATAGTTGACTACAGCCACAACATCCCCTGCAGATGCACTGCCTGATTCGATCCCTCTTCCGCCCAGCCACAATATGAGGATGATGCTGACATTCATGACCAGCACAAGCACCGGAAGGGTTACTTCGATCAATCGATAGGCATAAATCGTTTTATCCCTTAATTCTTCATTTGCACCTGTGAACCGATTGACTTCATGCTTCTTTTTCAAAAAAGCACGGATCAAGCGGATGCCGATCAGATTTTCCCTCATCACAAGGTTTACATGGTCAAGCCTTTGCTGAACGCCCCTGAATAACGCGCCTGCTTTTCGCATCATCCAAATAAGGAAAAACGTCAGGGCCGGGATGACAATTACCAGGATCAACGCGAGTTTCACATTGACCGTCAATGCCATTATGGCTCCTCCCAGTACGAGAAGGGGTGCTCTCATCATGATCCTTAGACTCGCAAACACGGTTTGCTGCAGCTGTGTCACATCATTGGTCATCCTCGTTATGAGCGAAGATGTCGGAAACCGGTTAAAGTTTGCAAAGGAAAACGCCTGAATCTTCGAAAACACACTTTGACGGATATCATAGCCGAAACTCTGGCTGACATGGCTTGAGAAAAAGGAGTTCGTGATCCCGGAAAGAAAGCCGAAAAGCGAGAGCCCAACCATGACTCCCCCCCATTTAAAGATGATCGGAAAATCTTTCTGAAGGATGCCTTCATCGATGATTTTTGCCATGAATATCGGATGCCAAAGCTCAGCAACCAGTTCCAGAAGCATGAATAAAATAGCGAAACCGGCAGAAATCCGGTAAGGTTTTATATATGTCCTGATTTTAAACATGTCATTTCCCCCACGCATATGTATGAACCTCCTCTCCTCACAAAAGGAACTGAAGTCACTAAATATCTCGAATTAAAACTTTCAGTTAAACTAATCAACATCTTTCTTCATCATATACTTTTTTGATTACTTTGAGAATTCATTTATATGAAATTTTGCAGAAAAAAGAAGCCTGCCGGCTGCTGGCAGAGCTTCATCTTTTGACGCCTAATTTTGATTTTCTGATAATCTGGTTGATCACTTCCGAGAAGACCAAACCCATTGCGATCGAACCTGAGACCATGAACGCCCTGGCTGCCAGGTTGATGGCTGAATTGTAGTCGTTCTCGACAAAGTTCCTCATCGCGTCATAGGCCATACCGCCAGGGACAAGGGGTATGATGCCGCCGACGGTGAAAATGATAATCGGGGTTTTATACAGTTTGGCAAAGAATTGGCTGATGACAGCGACAATAAACGATGCCAGGACAGTGGCGAGAACCATTTCCATGCCAGCGTCCGTCAATAGGATATAGCTGATCCAGCCGATCATCCCGACGATCCCGCATTTCAGGATCGACTCTTTTGGCACATTAAATAAGATTCCGAATCCAGCAGAAGAAATAAAACTTGTTATCAGCTGTTCAACGAGCATAGTTCGATCGCTCCTTTTAAGGCTCTTTTCTTTTTATAATTTGCTGATATAGATAGTAAAATCAATTTGTTTAAGCAAATTTTCAAGTTGAAGATAACGAGAAAAGAGCTTGGATACTATGTTACATCGCACAAAATAGCTTTTTTTACGTTAAAATCGGCAGTAAGATTTTAACATCAATCTTTACGAAAACTATCTGCCTTATAAGAAAGTCAAGACGACTGCAATTCCTGAACCGATGGCAAATGCCGTCAGAAATGCTTCCGCCCCTTTTGAAAGTCCAGACAGAAGGTGACCTGCCATCAGATCACGGACCGCATTCGTAATCAAAAGACCGGGTACGAGGGGCATGACCGAACCGATGATGATTTTATCCAACTCATATCCGGCACCTGTGTCTACAAAGAAATATGATAAAAGGCCAATAATGATCGATGCTAAAAATTCAGCAAAGAACTTAATCGGGACAAGTTTGTGGAAATACACCAAGGCAAAAAATCCGATCCCCCCTGCAAGCATAGCAGCCAGAAAATCATGCCAAACTCCTTGAAACATAATCAGAAAACAGCCGCTTGAAATGGAAGCCGCCATTATTTGCGTAAAAAATGAAAAGGACAGATTAGCCTTTTCAACATCTTTCAAAAGCTCATAGGCATCATCCAAGCTGACATCCCCGCCGCTTATTTTCCGTGAGATCCGGTTCACCATCGTGACCTTTTTCAAGTCTGTCGTCCGATCGGAAATCCGGATAAGCTTCGTCTTTGTCGGTTCAGATGTTTCGATGGAAAAAATGATCCCAGTTGGCGTCACAAAGCTGTGTGATTGAGATATGCCATAGGATGCAGCAATCCTCATCATCGTATCCTCGACACGATACGTTTCAGCACCGCTCTCGAGCAAGATCTTTCCGGCCAGAAGACAGACTTCCATAATGTCATATTTTATCTGTTGTTCCATTCACATCTCTCCATCATGTCGTTCATTATCTTAACAGTTTAAAACATTCAAATCGTGATGTCTATGAGGTGCCTGTCACGCCCCGATTTTTGTCGGATAATATGGTGTTGGGTGACAGGCACTCCCCGGATTTTGTCGGATAACGTCGAGTGCAAGTAGTTTTTATGGGCACGGATTGGCCACTCGCGCATAAATGGGTTGGTTTGGCGCATAAAGCATGCTGACCGGCGCATAGCAGCCAGGGTTTCGCGCATAAGCCATGAGAGTTGGCGCATAGACCGTCAGTTCTCGCGCATAGACCATCTGAAAGACTGAAATCCAATATGATTTCTCATGTTTTCACCCTCATTTTTACTCATAAAGGAACATTCTTCCCTATTTTCAGCCTCATTTTGTCCATTCAGCTCACTTGGAGGCTCATTTCTTCCCCATTCTGTCCATCCAGCCCACTTGAAGAGTCATTTCGCCACCGCGCAGGCTCAATTTTGCCCTCATCCTCTTCCTCTTTGCTCTCCTGCACCACCATTTGTTCATTTCACCATCTCCACCATCTAATTTTCGCCCATGCTCCATTAAACAAGCCACATAAAAAGGGGTACAGACATAGTCCATACCCCTTTACTAATTATGCTGCCAGCTGTTCGGCTGAACTATTCTCTTTTTTCCTGTTTGCAATCAGGATCATCACCAATGCAATAACCAGGAACGCGGCGATGTATAGGACAAGGATGCCGATATCGTTCCAATATCGTGTCCAGTCGCCTGTTGAGATAACACTGCGGAATGCCTGGACTGCATAGGTCATCGGCAGGAATTTCCCCATTTCCCTGATCGCGTCAGGTGCGAGCTGGATAGGGAATGTTCCGCCTGAGGACGCCAGTTGAGTGACAAGCAGCGTAATGGCTGCGAATTTCCCAAGAGGCCCGATCATCGACACGAACATTAATATGAGTGTTGCAAAGATAAACGATGTCAACAGACTCAACAAGATGAAGCGAGGGAGGTCGATGACATGAATATCAAAGCCGTACAATATGACAGCATCTACGATGATGGTCTGCAGGATGCTGATGGAGAGATACAGTGATAATTTATTGACGAAGTGCGTCCAGCCGGAATGGCCAAACTTGGATCTCCGGTCGAACGGAATGACGTTGGCTGCCAAGAGCCCTCCGACAAACAATCCAAGCGTCAAGAAGTACGGCACCATAGCCGTTCCGTAGTTCGGCACCTTGTTCATCTGTGATTCAACGAGCTGGACAGGGCGTGAGAACATATTGACCATGGCATCGTTTGATTTGATAGCAGATGATTTATCCGCAGCTTCAGTCAATTTAATAGAAAGCTGTCCGCTGCCATCCTTCAGCTTATTGATTCCATCTTCAAGTTTTCCGGATGATTGATCGAGCTTCTGGGCACCATTGTCTGCCTTTTGGACTCCGTCAGCAAATACCGAGAAGCCGCCAGACCATTTTTCCATGCCGGCATTTAATTGGCCGGCACCATCAGAAATTTTGGATGCTCCTGCTGATGCTTCAGCCAGCTTTTCACTGATGGTTTTAGCACCGCCCGCAACTTGCTGCTGGCCTGCTTTTAATTTTTCTATTCCATTTGCCTGTGCCGTCTGCTCTGCATTTGCTTTGGCTAGATTTTGAGAGATTGACTGGCTGGCACTGAGCATTTCTTTCATTTTAGGATCATCCGCAAGGTCTGGATGATCTTTTGCAAACTGCTGCATTTGTTCTGCAAGGTTTTTGGAATCATCCGCTGATTGGCTCACATCTTGTGATGATGCTTTTGCCAATGAACTTACTTGATCCAATCCGCTTTGGACAGATGATGCACCGGCTGCCAATTGACTGCTGCCGTCCTTAAGCTGTCCTAAGCCTGATGCAAGACTTGCCGCTCCGCCGTTTAGCTTCTGCATGTTTTGAGCGAGCTCCCTGCTGCCGCTTTCCAGTGGCTTCAAGCCTGCTGCGAGTTTGGAAGTTCCATTTGCCAAGCTGTGGACACCATCGGTATAGGTTCCGAATCCGGAATTCAGCTTTCCGGCCCCGTCTTCCAGCTTCTTAGCACCATCAGATGCCTTGGCAAAACCTTGAGAAAGTTCTTCCAGGCTTGAAAACACACTTTTCGTGTAGGACTTTGTGATTTCATCCCCTACGCTGTCCCTTAATTTCGAAACGGCTGTAGACCCGATTTGCCCTGCAATGAAGTTGTTTCCCTGATTCGTTTTGTAAATCAAATGTGCGGGTTCCGGATTCTTTTCCATCAAGGTGGTCACCTTTTTGGAGAAATCCTTTGGAATGACGACCTTCATATAGTACTTGCCGTCTTTCAGTCCCTTTTCACCTTTTTGATCGGATACAAAACGGAAGTCCAGCGAGCGGCTTTTTTTCAATTCATCCGTCAAGTCTTTGCCGGCATGAAGCTTCTCGCCATCGAGCACAGCTCCTTGATCCATATTGACCACTGCTACCGGAAGACGATCAAGCCTTCCATAAGGATTCCAGTATCCCGCCAGGAACATTCCTGCATATAACAGCGGCATACAAAGGAGAATTGCTATTCCGATCATTCTTTTTTTATTTGTAAGGATATGCTTCCAATCTTGGAGGAAAAGCTTAAATCCTTTCATATTTCAAAATCACTCCGATCCAAACTTATACTTGTATGGTACAACGTTGTATTATACAACCTTTCACCTAAAATTCAAGCACCGTTTTGAAAAAGGTGTGATTTGGTTATTTAGATCGTTTATATTTGACGACTGTCTGATTAAATTTTTCAAGGAGCACCGCAAATGTTTCACAATCATCCAATTCCCACTCTTTCAGCAAATGCGTGTAAAATTCACGGCGCTGCTCCCTTACTTCAGTTAATTGAGTCTGGCCTTCCTTCGTGATGGAAAGAAGGTTGATGCGTGCATCCGCAGGGTCCGATTTGCGCTCGACGTATTTTTTTGATTCCAATGCGGCCGTTTGCCGGCTCAATGTGGAGAGGTCCAGCTGAAAAGCTTCAGATAAAGCTTTGATGCCCATCGGACCATTTTCTTCTAAATGGAGGAGGAGCAAATAAGTCGACCGCTCCATTTCATTGTATTTAAGGTTGGCAATCCTTGTTGCCTCAGCCCGCCGAACAAACATGGCGAGTTCTCGTTCAAGAAAAGAAAATGTTTCTTTTGACTCCATATCCGTTACCTCATTTCTTACGATCATCACTTCCAGAATACCATATTTCTGTAAGCTATATGGATTTGACCCACGCATCCTTTGAGTAGCCTCTCTCTTCCCAGTATCCAGTATGGCTGTGGGAAATGACTTCGATGCGGTTCAGCCATTTTACGGATTTATAGGCGTACATTTTTGGCACAATCAAACGTACCGGACCACCATTCTTCTGGTCGATCAGCTTGCCATCGATCAAGACAGCAACCATTGCATCTTCCATCATAGCTTGTTTGATGGTTAGTGTATCTGTATAGACCCCATCTGCTGAGTAAAACTTCACATACTTGGCTCCTTCTTTTATTCCTGACTGTTCAAGGATTTTCTTCAAAGGGATGCCTTCCCATGTTACATCATATACGCTCCATCCTGTGACACAGTGAAAATCACTCACTTGTACATCCCGATGCAGCTTAACGAATTCCTCCCAGTTATATGATTGTTTTGTCTTAACGAGCCCATCAACTGTAAACCGGAAATTATCATTGGTGATCTTGGGGATTTCCGTCACGGTATAATATCTGAACTCACCCCTTCTTCCGCCTCCGACCGGCGGAGAGGAGCTCGCATTCGGGGAAGGGAGCGGCTTCAGATCATTGCCCCCTTGTAAGGCAGAGCCTCCGCCTGACGCTGCAGGCATGAATGACTTGAACCATTTTGATATGACCGGAAGGAATGCCAGAAAAATGATAGCCGCACTAGTCATCCTTAAGAACGACCTTCTTGTATAAACAGGATTCCTATCATCTATTTCAATCGGCTCCTGCTTCGACGGCACATTCTGCTTCTTCTCAAGCTTCTTGAACCACTTGCTTCGGGTGACGCTATGATAAAGAACATACGGGACACCAAACCACGTTGCAAAATCATGGATGAATAAAGCAGCTGTACTGACTTGCGGCGGGAATTGCCTATGAAAGGTTAAAAATACCCCTGAAACGATCAACAACAATAAGATGGACAAAACCAGGTAAAGATTGTACCGGTTTTGCTTTCTTTTTCTGAGAGTGTTTAAGTGCTTGGCCATTTTCGGCAAATAGTAGAGAAGCGGCAGGCAAAGGACGAAGCCGATCCAAATATGGACATCCCTCACCATCACCCGGACAGCGGGAAAAAGGGAACGGAAAGATGTTGAAAATAATATGAAGCCTGACAAAGTCAGAACAAAAAATAAAATGGCATTTGAATGGTGAAGTCGTGCAAGCCGCTTTCCAAAATTTAAATTCCTTTGAAAAAAGAGTTTCACATTCATGCTGTTCCCTTCCTTCCCATTTGGATCTTGATAATGACTTTATTGTACCACCACTCTCTCATCCATCAGGAACGATAATGCTCCCAAATACGAAAAAAGCCCAAAATACTGTTTTGGGCTTTTTTAAAGATAAGAAAGTATAAAAAATTCAGAGTGTGGGCTGACCAAGGCGGTTCCGCTTTTCTTGATCCAGCTACACCGCCTAGCCCCTCGAGTCATAAGCCGCTCCTCTACGGAAATCAGGATTTCCTTCGAGTTCCGTCTTATGCTGGTCGGGGCTGACCAAGGCGGTTCCGCTTTTCTAATTTAATCAAACGTTTGATTAAATTTAAAAATGACTATGTATCAAGCGGGATGGTGATGACGAAGCGGGTCCCTTTCCCTTGTTCGCTTTCCACATGGATCTTGCCTTTCATTGCTTCGATTACACTAAACACAACCATCATTCCGAGGCCTGTTCCTTTTTGATCCTTTGTTGTGAAGTAGGGTTCGCCGAGGCGCCTCATCTGTTCTTCCGTCATCCCGCATCCAGTATCCTGTATTTCGATGATGGCCAATTGTTCGGAGGAGCCGATGGTAATGGTCAATTTCCCTCCATTGGGCATCGCTTCAATCGAGTTTTTCAAAAGATTCAAGATACATTGCTGAAACAGGGATTGGTCACCAGTGATAGGTACAGACTTCAGCCTTTGATCGAGTCTGACACTGTTCATATTGGCGAGTGGTCTGAGGATAGAAATGACTTTTTCTGTCTGCTCTTTCAGATCCATGGTTTCCATTCGTTCATGAGTCGGCTTGGCAAAAGTGAGGTAATCCCGGACGATTCCTTCTGCCCTATTTAATTCATCCAGCGCAAGTTTGATATATTCCAAATTCTTTTGATCCTTCTCACTTCCCTGAAGCAGCTGGAGGAATCCCTTTGTAGTAGTCATGGGATTTCGGATTTCATGTGAAATGCTTGCAGCAAGGTGGCTGACAACCTCCAGTTTTTCGGAACGCAGAACTTTTGCCCGCATGTAGCGCGCACTGCGGATTGCTTCCAGCAAATAAACGACTGCTCCCATCCCCACGACTTCCATCGAGGTGCTTGCAAAAATATGCTCCTGGTAATGATAATTATTAAAAAACAACGGAAATAAGAGATAGCTTACCACGGAGTGAAGGATTGAAATCAGTACAGACGCAATGATTTTGTGGCGAATGCTCAGAGTATTATATTTTCGAGAAAATAGAATGGTTAAAACAAAGATAATGGCGCAAATGATGAGGGTCATATAAATTCCCTGTCCCCCGAAAACTGCTCTGTACAGCACCGTGAATGCGATGAGGAGTGCGCTGATGGCTGGACCTCCGTAAAAACTCCCAATCAGAAGGGGAATAAAACGCAAGTCGTAGATGATGCCGTGTTCAAATCTGGCAGGGAAGGAAATACAAAGCACTATCGAGATAAAGGCGAAAAGGAAATAGCGTCTTTTTAACTTCTTTTCGTCTACATAAAATTGATTGCGGTCTCCCGATAGCTGAAAAACAAAAAGTGTCGCTAATATATAAAATAAATTGGGCAGAAGCTGAGTAAAGAATACTGGCATAAAACCCCACACTTTTCCTATGATTTCCTTTTATTATAGCGATTCATTCAAATGATTGCGATAGTAATATTATGCTATATTCAAATTTACTCTGCTTTATCGATGACAACCGCCTGTTTCCCCATCTGGTTCCACGATTGAATGAATTGCTCCTTGTTCACTTTTCGATTTTTTACCCCGTATGGATCATTTAAATAAACATTCTGTTCATCATACCCTGTCAATGCAACGCTATGTTCACTATATGTCACTTCAATGGGACCTTGCGGGGTTTCCCACTTTTTAAAATCACCCACGGGACCGAAGTTGGCAGTCGTGATGACCCAAACCGGAAGTCCTTTATCCAATTCCTTTTGAATCGTTTCAAAAGGATTTCCTGTTAAATCCCTTGCACGCTCTCCCACGTATTTCTCGGCCAATTTCATAATAGGGCCGTGGTAAACGCCGAGTCCTGGACCATTCTCCATATCTCCGACGAATCCCACATTCGGGTTCCCATGCTTCCCGTCTGCATAATTAAGGGGCACACGCTCAATGGCTTCTGCCAGCTCATTCTTCGTTACATCAATTCCGTGGAACTGCATGACCATGGTCAAACTGGCAATCTCGCAGCCATTGTAAAGCCTCGGGTTGTCCATTTGGTTTACAAGCGGTACATCTAATGGAAATGCCACTGCGGGTGCCTCCTTTTTTTCAGGAACTTCTGCCAATAATCTATTGTTTTTGGCATCCTTCTTTTCAGTTGTGTCTTTCTTTTTTGGCTCAGTTTCTTTCGACTCTTTTTTATCTTCCAGTCCTCTTTTAAGAGAAATAAATTCTTTTCTTAATATCTCTGCATTTCGATCGTAGTTAATCCCGAGAAAGACGCAGATGACAATCAAAAGGCCTAATACATAAGCGATTCCTTTGTTTACATTCATATTCAAGCATCCTTATCTGATTATAGTTACTAACAGATTACCATAAGCCGTTGAAGATTGTTACTGAACTTTCTATCAATAAAAAAAGTGCAAAAAAGGTTTCCCTTCTTTGCACTTTGCTGAATGAAATTAAAATTTAAGGTTGTGCTGGCTGCGGAGCGGCTTTCTCCGACCTTCCATGATTGTGAAAACCATGGCGAGGAGCATGAATACACTGGATATTTGGAAGAGTATGCCGATCTCTACGAATTGAGCGATGATCCCAAAAACAAGTCCGCTCAACCCTATGCCGAGGTCGATGGAAGAGAAAAACATTCCACTTGCTACCCCTCTTTTGTTTGCAGGCGTGATGGAAAGCGTCCAGGACTGAAGGGTCGGAATCAAAGAGCCGTATCCGATGCCAAACAAGATTCCTGCTGCCGCAATGAAGAGGTTCGAGTGGGCAAAAGACAGCACCCACATTCCGATAAAGGAAACGAACGTGCAGAATAGCACAAGTCCTTTAGGACCATGCTGGTCGAACCATTTTCCAGAAATCGGACGGGAAATGGTCGCCATCACGGCATTAAACAAATAAAACAAGAAGATTTGATGGATCCCGCGTTCATCTCCAAAGATGACAATGAATGTCACGATGGAACCATAGGCAAAGCTTGCAAGCAGCGTGATAAAAGCAGGATACCAGCTTGTTTTCTCGATCATGGAACCGAAATAAGAAAACGGCAAATCTTCTTTTTTTGTGTTCTTAACGACTTCCGGCGTCTTATAGTTGACCATGGCCAAAAGCAGGACCGCGACCACACCTAAAGCGCCTGAAATATAAATCAGATTTGAAAAACTAGTAATCTGGAATAAGTAAATCCCGAGACTCGGTGCGATGATCATCCCGATAGTGATGGAAAGGCCATAATAGCCCATCCCTTCTCCCAGCCTCGAATTAGGTACAACATCCACCGCAGCTGTTCCGTTGACGGTGGTCGACCAGCCCCAGGCAAGACCGTGCATGAAGCGGAATAATAAAAAGACCAGTACAACGCTGGACAAAGGATAGATGAATGTGATGACAAGCAAGGAAATGATGCCGGCCATAACGAGCGGTTTCCGGGTTCGATACCCCAGCATATAGCCGATAAACGGGCGGCAGATAACAGCCCCGATGGAGAACAGGGTTGTCACCAGTCCGATCTCGAGCCCGTTTGCCCCAAGGGACTTTATGTAAGGCGGA
The DNA here is from genome assembly GCF_050990905.1 of Falsibacillus pallidus. Classification (GTDB taxonomy): domain Bacteria; phylum Bacillota; class Bacilli; order Bacillales; family DSM-25281; genus Falsibacillus; species Falsibacillus pallidus_A. Next base: position 457,324 of record NZ_CP158866.1, on the reverse strand, counting down.
AGTGTAGGAATCAACATTTGAAAGGACATAAAAACAAATAAGTTACCTGCCATCAGCATGATGAACGATTTTGTCCAAAGTATATCTTTTTTCACGAGAATCTTCCCCCTTTTGCGATTCGTGAAAATTATGCGGTTTATTTCGTATTGCTAAATATTATCATATCTACAGGAAAATGCCTATTTAAATCTCGGCAAAAAAAAGGACTGCCTTTTAAGGCAATCCTCTCTTCAAAAACATTACATCATGCGTTCATACTGTCTGGCTTTAAGCTCATAGAATGTCAGTGCATCTTCATATACTTCTGGATTGGTTTTCATGCTCTCCAGCAATTGTTTATTTGTTTCGATGACCGCGAGCGTTTCTTCAACATTGTGTTTTAATACTGCAATCGGCTCCCTGAAGAAGAAGGAGACATCGCGTTTTAGTGATTTTTCAAACAGATCGAACTGAAGCATGAAATTCGAAATGATGGAGTCTGCGGATTCTTGATAATCCTCATTTTCCAACAGCCTGCGGTAGCTGTTGTAAAGCATGCTTTTATTCTGAGGCAGTGCCCCGAATAATTTGCCCGCCCCTTTCAAAAGCAGCTGGGATGGAGTGTGCTTAAGCAGGATATTGACCTTTTCCACTTGCACGGAGCTGGTCATCCTCTCAGCATCCCTTCTCCAATCTTCAAGCACCCTGAAGTCGCCTTCAAGAATGATTCTTTCTTCCTCGTAAAGTGTATTGAATCCTTCGCTCATTTCAGACAGCTGCATTTGGCTGTCTTCAAATTCTGCTTTTGCAAACGTGATCCATTCCTGCAAGGAGTCATAAAACTTCGGAAGGATGCGGTTCTCGATATCCTGATGCACCTTTTCGTTCATTTCATCATTCAACCTGATATGAAGATCTCTAAAATCACTGTCCTCATGAACGGAGTCGGCACATTCTTTGAAAATCTTTGGTATACGCTCTGCTAGCTCCCCGCGGACATCCTCTTTTATTTGATGATAGCGGTTCGCAATGACTGCCGCTTTTTCACTTTCAAGATCCTCGGTTTGATGGATTGCTCCATTCAATTTCTTCGTCATTTCTTCATCCCACATGATGGAATGCACATAGCCGCGTTCCATCTCCACCCTTTTGGTGAGGAGATATTGAATGAAATCCTTGACTAGATTCAACAAGCGTTCCGTACGTTCCTCTTCGATATCCCGGTAGCTGAATGCAGAGGAGATGAACTGCGTCCACTCCTGCTTCTGTCCAGTGTTGGAATAAAGCGATGAATAGAGGAATACTTGGGAATGTGGAAACTCGGTGTGGATCCGGTCACTTGTTTCCATCAGAATGCGCTGCGCTTCTTGGTCGTTATAAATGGTATCCACTTTATTTAGCATGAAATGAACTTGAAGCTTTGGCGCCTTCTTCTTCAATTTCGTCAAGTATTCCCATTCTCCGCTTGTAAGAGGAGTATTGATATTCGTTACAAAGAGCAGGATATCAGCCAACGGAAGGAACTTGGCAATGTCATTCCGCTCAACGCTTCCTGCCCCTGGCGTATCAATGAAAGCGAGCCTGTTTTGCGCCAGGAATGGAGATGGGACATTAATTTCATAGAATGACTCCCCGGCCATTTTTGGAAGGGTTCCATTCGTCCTGTCATAAAATTCTTCAAGAGACGAAATGGGATATACCTCATCCTCTGTCAGTTCATTGAGGCCTACTTCATCCCCATTTTTAATCAACATGACAGATGGCGTTGGAGATCCCAATAGATTCTCCCCGACAACGGAATTAATGAACGCTGACTTCCCATTTCCGTTCATCCCGGCAACCAAAACATGGTTCACATTAAAGTCAAGGAGTTCCTTGATCATCCATCTGTATCGCTGAGCCACTGTCAATTCTTTTTCTTCAGCCCATAGACAGATGGTTTCGAAAAGAAGCAGCCCCTTCTTCAACCCGTCAAATTCCCCTCGTGAATGCTTAATTAAGCGGTCTGCTTCTTCCAATGCCGCGTATTCAATGGACCCAGGAAACATTTCTTCCCAAGCCATGGCAGCTGAGCCCGCAAAAAGACTCTGTTCCGCATCTGAAAGTTTTGTCCAGTTCGTGATCAGCTGTGGAAGGACATGAGAAAGTTCCTTCATATAATATTGTCCGCTGATCAACGCCATATAGGTATCTGCGTGAAGCTTGGATAATTCATGCCATGTGTGTTGGCGATTGATATCCAATTCCCGTAAAAGCCCGTTGATGGAATAGAGCCAGGCAATATAAGCAGGCTGGTTCTCATAACTTCTCCATAATGAAGAGGCAAGGCGTTCAAACGCGGCCTTATCCATTTCATACAAGGCGTGGAGTGCTCCGTTGAAATAATCCGGCTGGAACGACAGTGTCACCCCTCTGTCGATGTAGTCATTAAGGACTTCAAACCAAATTAGTGAACGTGTACGGACAGCCTCATTCACGGCCAGTTCCACAGCACTCTCCCAGTCTTGCTGCCTCTCGTAGAAACTCCTTGCAATCTTAGTGACATTTGGATAATCGGGATTCAGGGCAACCATTTTTTTCACTACCCTGTCAGCCTGTTCATGCTTATCCCTTACCATGTAAAGCGACAATAGCTGAAGGGAAATTTCCGTATTTAATACGATATTCTCCGTTTTGATGGATTTATAGATTTCCTCCGCTGTAGGAAGCAGGTCCAGCTCGAAATAAGCGTCGGCAGTATTCTTTTTCGCCCACGGCTCCAGCTCATTCGCAATGTTCTCCCATTTAAAGATGGCTGCTTCGAAATCCTTATTGTGAAAATAGATTTCGCCTTGTGCATAACGGATATGCGAGAGTTCAGGAACCTCTTTTTCCTGTTCCTTCAAATACTCCTCACCTAATATCCGAATGGGATGCTGTGTTTCATTGCCTTCTGTATAAGATTCATAGAATACTTTTCTGATCAATTGTCCATCTATCATCTTTTCGTCCCCCGATGAATTAATTTGCATGATGTAAAAATACTTTTGCGTGTTTCCATTTATGTACCCTTATAAAAAAGGAATTAAAACACACTTAGAACGTCTATCCTTGTATTCTAGCAAAGATTTATTTGCAACAAATTTCATTTTACTTTCATTTTTGATACATTTTCGTGTTCCACCTGTAATGAATTTAATATTACTGAAAGTACTATGTCTTTTAACAAAGCAAAAAATTTTATAGGACATGAAACATTTTCCAATTTCCTCCGTCTTACTTTTTGATGAATATTAAGGGGGAACTTGAATGAAAAAATGGATCATGATTTTGGCGGCGGTAATTTCGTTATTTACTTTCAGCATAGGAGCCTCTGCTAAAACAACCGGCAATCTCACCAGCAGCAAAGCTCTGAACTTGGCACTTGAAGCAAGGAAGCATTATTGGAGCGCTATGGGCGGCCACAATCCGGCAGCAGAGAACGTCAAATGCACAGATGTAAGCTTTGATTATAAAGGGAAAGATTACCGCTATTTCTGCAGTGATTTAGGAACTAAAAAGAAATTTACGAAGTATATGAATGAAGTGTATACAAGGAATGCGATTAATAAAGGAATCAAAAAATATTCCTTCATTGAATATAAAGGACAGTTTGCCCAGCCAAATGCAGACGGGGGAAGTCTCTTTGAGTGGGATAAAGCAAAAGGAAAATTGATTTATCAGCGGAAAGATATCCGCCTGTACGAATTCACCGTTCCTGTAGGGGAAACAAAAGAGGTTTCAAAGGAAAAAGTGACGTTTGTCAAAGTAAATGGCGAATGGCTGATCAATGCGATCGATGCGGTCAGATAAAAAAATTCACAGCATCCTTTCCATTTGGGAAGGATGTTTTAATTTATGGCAAAAAGATGGCAGCTATTTCGCGCGATTCGATCTCCCTTCACGAGATTCGAGCATTCTTGCATTTTTTCTTGCCAATCTATGTCTGGATTTGTAGATATTTTTGTTGTTTTAAATATGAAAAATAGCGGTAAAAAGTAATAAAATGTTAAATGGATTTGAAAGGAGCGTGAAAAACATGAGGATTAAAGTTGGAAGCTGGAGAATGCTTACTTCACAGGACAAGCTTTTCCTATTAAAAGCTATCAGCCAAAGAAACAGACAAATGAAAAGCGCCTGAGCCTGAGGAGTGGTCTACGATATGCAGAACAATTGCCCAATGCTGAAATAGGCTTCGCCTGCCGACAATGGACATGCGAAGCCTATTTTATTTTGTCTTAATACAGATTATCTTGACCCTTCAGCCTTAAGCAGCAATTCCCTTGCCAAAGTTGAAAGGCTTTCCGTTGTCGCATTGACTTCTTTTATGGATTGGACAATGGTATCCAGGTCGACTTTGTTCCGGTCGAACATGGTCAAATACTGCTCCATTTCCATCTTCATTGTCATCAGCCCGCCCTTGACTTGGCCGATTTTAGACTGTGATTCCTTCGTATACGTATTCATCGATTGCATGATATGGACGAGATCAGTGATTTGTGTATCGCTTTCTTCAATCAGCGACTTGATCTGGCTGCTCATCCCTTTGGAATTTTCGGCAAGCTTCCGCACTTCGGTTGCTACGACCGCGAACCCCCTTCCTTCATCACCTGCACGAGCCGCTTCAATGGAAGCATTCAATGCCAGGAGATTCGTTTGATCGGCGATATCCTCGATCCCTTTTGTCATCGTAATGATTTTCTCAGAAATGGTCTTCAGAAGATCGATTCCTTCCAATGAAGAGGATACGTTGCTCATGACATTATCAAACGTGCTCACCATTTCTTCCATCTGCCCCTGGTTGACGTTTGTCAAATTCAGCAGGTTGCGGCTGCTCTTTTGAGTCATCTCCGTCTCATTCCTGATTTGTTCCGCCTTTGTACTCGTTTCATTAATAGAAGCTTCTGTCTGCTGGACAGAGGAAGCCACCTCTTGACTGATGGAGTTCAATTCTTTTTGAAGCATGGCATTAGACTCGTTCAATGCATTCAATTCTCTCATTCTTGCATCCAGGTAGTTTTGGACGACAAGCTGAGAATCCAGGTTCACTGCATGTGTAATCGCTAAGATGACATCGTTCAATTTAGCAGGGTCATTTTGCAATTGTGCAATCACTTTCGGGATTAAAAGCGTGCTGATAGCAGAATAAGTAGCCAAAAACCATTCTACCGGCAGACCTGCGCTGTTATGCGTATTGCCGATTCTGTTTCTCATTTGGAAATATTCTTTATCGATTGTACCGCTTAACAAACTTTGGAAATAATGAACAAATACCTCGTACAATCTTTCCCTTGTAGTATTGTTTGAAGCAACTTTCTCAAGAGGAGGCTGTATGTAGAGGTGATTCAACACCTTTTGCAGAAGCTCGTCCAATAGTGGTGAAACGACTGGATAGATCTCTTTCAATGTTTCAAGGTGCTGCTTGGTAAAGCCCATATATTCTAAACGATTTTGAATCCTTGCATCTGAAGTTTGGATGATTTGTTCTTGAGCTGGAAAAGCCATTTCAGGATTGAATGCCTGCAGACGGCCCTTTCTCTTTTCCTTGGTTTGAAATAACACGTTTTTGTCCCCCTGGTTTGAATGTCTTTATGAAAGGCTGTTTTCGTAAACATCGTTGTTAAAATCTTACTGCCGATTTTAACGTAAAAATACCTGTTTTGCGCGTTGATATAGGGCTTCCAGGCTCTTTTCCAGATAGGTCTACTTTATAGATTGCATAAGTTATCCTGTTTTAGCGACTAAAGCAATAAACTTTAAGAAAAGATCCTTATGTAAATTATGTATACAAATTCAAAAATTGGCAACTATTAATATTCCACCGTGACAAATAAGTTTTTGCCCTCTTACTCAAATGAACGGATTATAGAATCTGCTGCCGTCATGAAAGGTGACAATCAAGGAAATAATCAGGAGAGCAGCAATCAATCCGACTGCAATATAATCCCCTTTTCGGAATGGGCGCTCTGCATACCATGTTCTTGTCTTCTTCTTGCCAAATCCCCTTAAATCCATTGCATTGCTGATGATTTCAATTCGATCAAGGCTGGAGAATATCAGCGGCATTATGATGGAACCTGCATTCTTGATTCGTACTGCCAGCTTTTCTTTTTTGGACATATCCAATCCCCTTGCCTGCTGGGAGAGTGCAATCTCTTTATACTCCCGCTGAATATCCGGAATGTATCTCATTGCTATGGAAACCGAATAGGCGATGCGGTAATTTACCCCTAGTTTATTCAAAGAAGATGCGAATTCACTTGGGTGCGTCGTGACAATGAACAATAAAGCCGCCGGAATGACTGTTAAATATTTCAAGGTGATATTCATTTGATAAAATATCTGTTCACTTGTTATGGAATATCTCCCCCAAATTTCTGCAAGGACATGTTTTGTTCCATAAATGCCTACTGCTTCCTGTGGAGAAAAAAGATAGATGGCAAAATTGTTGATCATCATAAAGATAAGAATGAAACTTAAGACAAATCCTATTTCCTTCAACCTTACTTTTGAGATGACAAAAATACTTCCACTCACCAAAAAGAGGAATACGAGAATCCTTGTATCATATGTAAGCATTACGGCGAAGGTCCATAATACGAAGCAAATCAGCTTTGCGGCTCCAGTCAAGCGGTGTATCGGTGAGTTTCTATCAATATATGACAGCATTTCGTTCTGCATTTTCCGGCACCCCTCTTTCGCTTGCAATAAATCTTTCTACTAGAATATCAGGATTTATTATCCCTGCTTTTTCAGCTAAAAGGTAAAGGGAAGTCTCTTTTAAATTTGCACGTTTAATCACTTCTTGCTCCCGCAGGACTTGAGTTGCCGCACCGTCGGCAATCTTTTCTCCATCAGCCAGGACAATTGCCCTTGGTGTATACTCAAGCATCAAGTGCATGTCATGTGTGATCAAAATAATGGTTGTACCCCGAGCATTCAATTCAACAAGAAAGTCCATTATTTCTTTATAATGTTGATAGTCCTGCCCAGCAGTTGGCTCATCCAATATCAAAATGTCCGGCGCAAGAGCCAGTATGGAAGCAATGGTCACCCTTTTTTTCTGGCCATAGCTCAAAGCTGATACCGGCCAATTGCGATAAGGGTGCAAACCGCATATTTTCAGCGTACTATCCACTCTTTTTGTGATTTCCTCTTTATTTATCCCGCGGGCAGCCAATCCAAGAGAGACTTCATCCATAATCATATTCTTGGAAATCATGGCATTTGGATTTTGAAGGACAAGTCCGATTTTCAAGGCCCGCTCCTTAATAGTATCCTTTCTGATATCCCGTCCATTTAACAAGATTCTTCCGGCTGAAGGCTTCAGGAATCCACAAATCAACTTGGTCAATGTTGATTTTCCAGCTCCATTTTTCCCAATAATACTGACCATTTCTCCTTTATGAACTGAAAGGGAGAGATTTTGTATAATCGGTTTTCCATTCTCATACTGGAACTGAATATCTTCCAATTCCAATAGAGGGGCTGCTTTTTTTAGAGTTGGTTTCTGCATAGGCTGAACCGCCCATTGCACTAATTTCCCTTTTTGTTGTGCATCAAGCTCAAGGCTATGGATATGCTGGGGATTCATAGCTGGAAGGAGTGGGCACCCTGCCTGCTTCAACGCTTTTATGTAGAGTGGTTCCCGAATGCCATTTTCATTAAGTATATTTGTACATAAGATTTCTTCCGGGGAAGCGTCCATGACAATCCGCCCCTCATTCATTAAAATGATTCGATCGATGTTTTGATCCAGCACATCCTCTATTCGATGTTCAATTATGACAATGGTTGATGAACACTCTTGGCGTATACGTTCAATCAGCTGCATGGCATATTTGCCGGTCGCCGGGTCTAAATTAGCCAAAGGTTCATCAAATAGCAGGATTTGTGCGTTATTTACCATGACGCCGCCAAGACCGACCCTTTGCTTTTGTCCACCTGAAAGCTGATGGATCGAATGGTGAAGAAACTGATCCATTTCGACCATCCTTGCAATGTCTTCTACTCTCTCAATCATTTCTTTTTGAGGAAGGGCTTCATTTTCTAAAGCAAAAGCCATATCTTCTGCCACTGAAAGTCCTATAAACTGAGCATCGGAGTCCTGAAGTACTGTTCCAACCATTTTCGAAATCGAAAAAATATCCAGTTCTTTCGTCTCTTTCCCCATCACTTTCAAGCTTCCTGAAATATCTCCCCGGTAGTAGAGAGGAACCAAACCATTGATGCAATGGGCCAATGTACTTTTGCCTGAACCTGAAGGACCTGCAATCAGTACCTTTTCCCCTTCATAAATCGTCAAATTGACGTCATGGAGAGTAGGCTGGGCTTGGCTTCGATATTTAAAACTGAAATTATGAAATTCAATCATCGGTTTCTTCATTTTTTCACCTGCTGCTGTCATTTAATTGAAGAACCGGAGTATTGCTGCTCCGGTTCTCCCTTAACATTAAAGAGTCTCTTCTTTCTCAAGGCTGCTGCTTTTAATGCGTGTTTTGGAATAGGCCGCAATCAGCAGCGTCCCAAGCACCCCAACTGTCACAATATTAGACAATCCTGCCACGATTCCTTGTACGAAAACTTTATTTGCAGGCTCAGCATATACCAAGATATCTAAAACCGGAGCAAGCAAAAACCACCCTACTGCCTGTACCACGGCCTGCACAATATTAAATGAAATGATTTTTTTGGCCCCGAATTCTCCATCCTTCAGGTTCATTCTCTTAGAAAGGAGCCCAATGAACAGACCAACGAATCCGGAAACAACTACCCAGCTCCACCATGGTGAACCATAGAAAATCGCGTCCTTCAACGCATGGCCGATCAGTCCGATCAATGCACCTGCAAGCGGACCAAACAATAGAGCCATGAGAGCAAGAAATGCATAAGAGGTTTCAATAGTGGTGTTTGGAATTCCAGATGGGATGGAAACAAATCTGCCAAGAATCACAAATATTGCTGCTCCAACCCCGATAGCTACAATGGTTTTAGTTGAAAACTTCGTATCCTGCATACAATCAATCCCCTTTTTTCTTTTGAATAGGCAGCTCTTTCATTTTTTTAAATGTAATCCTCCAACCTGCCCCGCTTCCGATTTGATAAGCGCCGGCGAAGGAGCCCTGATTTATGGCAACCCCTAAATTATCTAATGAGTTTACATAAACCAATGGCTCTCCCACTAAACTGTCAGCAAAGGACCGCCCAAACGTCATGATATTTTGATAGACTTTCCTCGCACTGCTTTCTATAGAAACTTCGAGCAAATCTCCATATTGGATGCCAAACTCCTTAAATAGCGTCCGGCTGATATTTGTCCAGAGGTTTCCAAAGCGGATATCCAGGATTTCTATGATTCCTTCCACCGTCCCATTGGTTTGAGCAGCATCTGTCAAAGGAAGTTCTACAAGCTCTTCCAAAGCGAGGGATGGACCGATTTCCTCAAACGAAATGACGCCAGATGCAAGCCTGGCCCCTGTATAAGCATAAATATCACGGCCGTGGAAGGTGTAGGATTCTCCTGAATTCGGCAAACGATTCACGGTTTCATCAATGATCCTTGCTTCCAAAAGCCCCTGATGTTTTTGGATATGGGTCAACGTCCCATTGTCCGGTGTAATAATAAAATGATTGCTGGCCGTTTTAACAGCTATGCTTTTGCGGTCCGATCCCACTCCAGGGTCGACCACTGACACAAATACAGTTCCTTCAGGCCAGTAGGAAACGGTCTGAAGCAGTCTGTAAGAACCTTCCCAAATGTTGTACTGGGGGATATCATGGGTCAAATCATATATCGAAAGTGAAGGATCGACCCCATTTGCCACCCCATACATGGCGCAAACCGCACCATCGCTGATTCCAAAATCTGATTGAAGCACCAAAGCCCTGCTCATTCCATTCCTCCCTATATTTCAGTCTGATGAATGCTTCGTTTTCTATCCTCCTTCCTGACAATCCAACAAGCGATCTCGGCCATATACCATCATATGAAGAAAGGCTCGAAAACATGGTGGAAGCAGCCAAAATAAAAAACACCACACCCTCATCTCATGGATAAGGGCGTGATGTTATCACACGGTACCACCTTAATTCACCAGCTGTTTCTGCAGCCGGCCTTTAAAAGTGCAAAAAGACACTTTACACCCAGGCTTTTGATAACGGGAGCCAAACCCCGCCGCAGCCTACTGGCATCTAACTACTCTATCTGCCATATTCAGCCGGGTGCTCAGAGGCCATTTTTCGAATCGATATTTTTGCTTCTTTTCAGCATCCGAAGCTCTCTGTAAAAAATATTCTTCGATTCTACTTTTTCTCTTCAACGCCATTTAAAATTTATTTTATTCAAAATATTAAGTCTATATTACTTCAAAGAACTAAAGCACACAATATGTTTTTCTAAAAATACTAAAAAAGTTAAAATCTGGTTCAATAAACCGAATCGTCATATAATTGTAACTTCCTTTTTACATCAGCTTTATCCTTTTTATTCTTCCTTAACTCTTCTTTGATTTAATGGAATTAACCATAAATGAGGAGGTTTTCCCACTATGAAAAAGAAAGTATCTGTTGGGCTTTCCATCGCACTTTTAGCATCATCCATACCTGCACTCGCTTCTGCACATGATCACCATCATGGCTATAAAGGGAACCATCATCCAAATGCACACAAGCAGATCCAGAGTGTAGAATTCACTTCTATGAAAGCTCCAAGTACAGTTGAAAACATGGTAAAAACTTATACAGACTCTGCTGTTAAAGTCACTTATAAAGACGGCACTGTTGAAGAAACTCCTTTAAAATATAATCAACTCTTTCTTTCTAAAGATAAAATCGTCAAGAACAAAGATGAAATGATTGCAGCAGGAACTCCAATTGACGTAAATGGCGATCCAATTGTCGATACAAGTGTTCCTGACAAGCCATCCAACTTTATTTCAGATGCTCCAGATTCCAACAGTATGATCACAATTGCCGGAAAAACGTATCTCATTTCCCACTACGAATATGACTCTATGAATAATGCAGGCGAAGATGTACACGGCCTTCCTGCATCAATGACATTGACTCAAGTGGATCGCAATCCAAAGACGGGCGAATTGACCGTCAACAACGCGAAGAAAATTGATTTCTCCAATGTCAACGGATTGTGGACTCCATGCAACGGTTCCACTACATCATGGGGAACACATCTAGGTTCTGAAGAGTACGAGCCGGATGCACGTGCTTTTGAAGATCCATCATCAAGCTCTTACCGGGACGTAACAAATTTCGCTAAATATTACTTCGGTGATGAAAAGAAGGCCAACCCATATTTCTACGGCTGGATCCCTGAAATCTCTGTAGACAATAAAGGCAATGCTTCTGTTGTCAAGCATTACAGCACAGGCCGCTTCTCCCATGAAACGATGCAAGTGCTGCCTGATGAAAAGACTGCGCTCTTCGGTGACGACGGCGGAAACACTATGATGTTCATGTATGTAGCCGATAAAAAGCGCGACTTCTCTGCAGGTACTTTATATGCGGCGAAATTCAACCAGACATCTTCCGAAAATGGCGGTGCTGGAGACCTTCAATGGATCAAGCTCGGCCATTCAACAGATGATGAAGTAAAAGCGATCATTGATAAAGGCGTAAAGTTCAGCGACATTTTCGAAACAGCTTCAGAACCGACCGAAGGCTTTACAGCTGTGAAAACGAATGCGAGCAAAAAAGTCGAATATCTTAAAGTCAAGCCAGGCATGGAAAAAGCTGCTGCCTACTTGGAAGCTCGACGCTACGGTGCGATTTTAGGTGCAACTTCCGAATTCAACAAAATGGAAGGAATTGCAGTCAATAAAAAAGATAAAAAAGCTTATATGGCCATCTCCTATGAAAATGGCAGCATGGAAAAACAGGACAACGGTGTACGCGACGATATCCAATTGCCGGCACGCGAGTCCGGTGCAACATTCCAGCTTAACCTGACAGGTGGACAGGCAGATGCTTCAGGTGAAAAAATCAACAGTGAGTATGTCCCTTCCAACATGGGAGCACTCATTGTGGGCCAAGACCTTGAAAAGCCTGATGCATTCGGCAATACAGCTGCACCAGACAAAATCGCCAACCCGGATAACCTAAGCTTCTCAGATGATATGAATACACTGTTCATCGGAGAAGACAGCGCACTTCATACAAATAACTTTGTATGGGCGTACAATGTAGAAACGAAAAAACTTTCCAGAATTCTTTCCGTCCCAGTTGGCGCTGAAGCAACCGGTTTACGCGCAGATGACATGATCAAAGATTCCCGCTATATCTTGAGCAACTATCAGCATCCAGGTGAAGATCTAGATGGGAAACAAATCACTGCCGTTGACAAACAAAAGCTTGAAGACGCAATGAAAAACGGCGTCGGCATTCAAGAAACTGGCGGAGTAGGCTATATTTCCGGACTTCCTTCAGGAAAAATCGGAACAGGTTCAGAAGGTGATCATGAAAAGGATCATCATGAAAAAGAGGATGATCATCACGGACAAGAAGATGACGAATAATTGATCCACAAAAAAAGCAGCCTTCCCGGCTGCTTTTTTTGTATTTTATCGGCAAATCAATTCAAAAATCCCACATCAATCTTCATGATTTCAGACCTGCTTGCAATCCTGATTGGAGGCCCCCATGTGCCGTAGCCGGATGAAACAGCCACATGCATTTCGTTCTTCTTCATGTATCCCCAATCGAGTTCAAAAAGCCTACCGGTCAGCCAGTGGTTTGGCGCGAACTGCCCCCTGTGTGTATGCCCGCACAAAAGCAGGTCCACACCGGCATCTGCAGCTGCAGCAAATCCGTATGGCTGATGATCCATCATGATGATAAAGCGTGAAGGGGCAACACCGGAAAGAAACTCACCCACAGGCTTTCTTCCCACGGGATCCATGCTTTCTGCGGTTTTATCCTTCCGCCCCGCAATGACTACTGATCCCGCTTCCGTCTCAACTTCCACGACTTCATCCCTCAGGACTTTTATTCCGATCTTCTTCATTTCGTCGACATATTGTTCGATATGGCCACCGTAGTACTCGTGGTTACCAAGCACTGCATAGACTCCATATTTGGCTTTCAAATGCTTGAGTGTCTCACTCATTTTATTGCGGAGAAACGGCTCAATACTGTCATCGATTACATCGCCAGGAAGAAGAATCAAATCCGGCTTGAGATCATTGATGCGGTCGACCATCCTCTTTAAATGCCTATTCCCGACAATATTGCCCAAATGGATATCGGAAGCAGCGGCAATTCTTAAAGAAGGATTTAGTCCAACAGCACCTTTTTGAACCTCAATAGGGTAGTCGCGAATGACGGTACTCCACGCATTCCTCGTCCCCCAAAGCATGAGTCCAGTTAGAAGAATCAAAACGATCCATCCTGCCCACAGCACATAATCACTTGGCAAATGACCTAAAAGCAGGAGTATGCCGTACACAATATCAGTGCCTAATAGCAGAATGATCCCAAACTCCATCACGGCAAAATAGTAAGAACCGATCACTTTGAATAAGCGGAAAAGTGGAAGGAGCCACTTCGGACCCGGCACCCGGCCGAATAAATATCCTAAAGATACGATGGCGAAGATCGGCCAATAAAGCGCGGCTGGAACTCCACCACCGAGTGCCTTCATAAAAATCAGAAGATGCCATCCAATATAAAAATTCAATCCGACAACTGCAATGAGCATCAAAAGAAACATGCCAATCATCCGGCTATTCATTCAAGATTCTCCCTTTGGCAAATCAATCCTATTTGCCTTTTTCCCATAATCATATTGATGGGAACTGTGGAAGTCAATGATTTCAATCCGCCTCTTTCGATAGCAGCTGAACTTCTGTTTTTGAAATGAACATTTTACTAATTATCCCTGAGGAAGTAAGAACCCCGGCAATGACAAGAGCAGCCCCTGCCAGTTGTATCCCTTCCACCCCTATGCCCGATACAGCAGAAATAGTCATCGTGACCACCGGTACAAGGTTAAAGAATAAAGATGTCTTTCCAATGCCAATGACCTGGATGGCTCTATTCCACCACAAATAGCCCAAGACACTTGTAAATAAAGCCATGAAAACTATAGAACCCCATGCTCCCAGCGGGATTTCTTGAGAGGCAGGCTGGTCAGAAAACAGTGAAAGCAGGATGAGTGCCCCTGCCCCAATCACCATTGTATAAGTGGTTGTGGCAAGAGACGAACTGCTCTTCACAAACTTCCTGCCCAACACCCCATAAAGTGCCCAACAAAGATTCCCCATCATTATAATGAAATCCCCGATGGAAAAAGAAAGATTTTTAATGACATCCATCGATCCGTGCGTAATAACGAGCCCAACTCCAATCAAAGCAAGAATGACCCCGGCACTCTGGTTGGCTGTGATTTTTTCTTTCAAAATAAAGCGGGCCAAAATCGTTGATAATACAGGATTGGTCCCCATAATCAAAGCGCCATTGATGGCAGAAGTGTGTTGAAGTCCCAAAAAGAATAGTGCATTAAAGCCGAAAATCCCAATGATTCCGAGCAAAAGGAACGTTTTCCCGTTTTGTTTAAAATGGTGCAGACGAATTCCTTCCCTCTTCCACATGATGAGAAGCATAACAACCGCTGCGATGCCGAATCGCCAGGCAGCCGCACTTGAAGGGGAAAAGAATTCAACTGTGTACTTTGCCAAGTTGAATGTCGCACCAGTGATGACAGCAAATCCTACTAGAGATAAATAGGTCAAGGAATGTTTCATGCTATTTATCCTCTCCTTCATTTTCTTCAGCCAACAGCTCTTGATAGATTCCCAGTTTTACATTCGCTGTGGATATGATGTCTTCAAGTTCTGCTTTTTTCCGGTGCAACTCCTTTATATGCTTCGTAAGAATATCGATCCTTTTATTCAAAGAGGGATATAGCTCACCTTTTTCTGACGTTTTGATTTGATCCAATATACAACCTCCTTTAATAAATTCTTGAATATCCTCTAAAGACATCCCGGTATCTTTTAAACTTTTGATGAAAGATACTAACTTCAAATCACCTTCCGTGTAGCTCCGTTTTCTACCATTCTGACGATCCGGGGAAGGCAGAAGGCCAATCTTCTCATAATATCTCAAAGTGTATGTGCTAATACCGGTCATTCCGGCCGTTTCACTGATTGAATACATTTCAATCATCTTCCTTTCTGTTAATTACTGCTAGCTTACAACTTAGAGCTGACTCTAAGTCAAGAAAAAAATGCAAAAAAAATTACCGCGAATGTCCGGACCGGCAAGCAGCACCGATCAGACAATTTCCGCGGTAAAAAAATGGGCTTATCATTGTTGCCTCAATCATTTTTCCTTTTTTAATCAAACGTTTGATGAAGAACCATCCTTGTAGATTCATAGAGATAAAAGTCGCCTTTTGTCCCTTATCAATGAACAGTAAACTCCCCTTTATGTGCTTTTGAAGTCCTCACTTCAACGGTCAAACTGCCATTTTTCACATAGGCTTTCAGCAAAAACGGGGCAGTTGTTGAATTTTGAAAACGGAAATCCAATCCGCCATAGGAGACGGTCGCATCCCTTCCTGTTGGAACATACCCCACATGCACAGAATGATGATGCTTTTCTACATAGGAAACGCCGATTTGGTCAACCGCATTATAAAGAGTGGATGATGTCTGGCATATCCCACCACCAATGCCGTCCACCAACTTTCCACCAACTGCCTCTTTTGCTTTTTGATATCCATGCTCCGCATCACTTGGCCCCACTGTGGTATTAAAGGAGAAAATATCGCCGACCCCTACAATGACGTTGTTGATGGCATCTGCAGACAGCTCAACATTTTTGGACCTGCCGGCGACACTGCTATCAAATTGGGTTGTATACGAAGCAATGACAACTTCGCCAAGGAGAGCAGCCTCATCTGGCTTATATCCGCTCGCCGAAACAGTCAGCGGCAGCTCCACTTTTCCGCCTTTTTCAGATGCTTCAATGACCTTCGACACCAGATCAGATTCCTCCAGGATCATCCTCGGTTTCCCTTTTATGACCTGCCCATCCGCTCCAATTTTGTCAGGGTACATCCGTTGATCGAATCCTTCTGCCTGCTTGGTTCCCCTTGCCGCATTTTTTGCCCACTCGGCAATCTCTTTCTCATAGGCCGTCCGATCCGTTAAATACCCCATTTCTTTCGGGTCGATAGTTTTAATGATTTCCTTGGTTAATGGATTGATCACCTCAACCAGCCCCGTTTGCTCCTCCTGTTCCCCTTTTTCTTCCGGTGCTTGCTCTTTCTCGGCTTTTTCCTTCTCCCTCTTCAGCTCATCAATCTGCTGCTGGAGCTCTGCCACCTTTTTCTCCAGTTCTTTTTCCTTCGCTGTCTTTTCAGAGCACCCCGTCAGCCCAATGAGGCTGCACACGATCAAAACCGACGTTAGCCATTTTACCTTTTTCATAGATCCCCCATCGTTTCTATTTGTCTTTTAAAAATTTCCTTCGTCTATAAATCTATTCAGTTTCCTCCTTCATATACCTGAGAGGCATGGTCCTATTGGCTCAAATCTGGAAAGGGAAAGCAGTGGGGACACGGGGATTGGCTTGATTAGGGGTTTTTATATTCCATAATATGGATAGTTGGGCGGTTATGCCGAAAAGTGCGGGGGTTACCTGGAAAAGCGGTTTGACCCCCTAATTCCTGACGTTTACTTCAAGAATCTGGTCCATTCTTAGTTTCTTATTTTTTGTCCTTTCCTTCTTCACTTTTTATGAAAAGTGAAGAAGGAAAGGACATTGCTTGTTAAAGTTTTAAAGACATTTCTTTTGGGAAACCAATATCTTTGTATTTTTCTCGAAACTTTGTAGGCGACATTCTTCCGAGGCTGCCATGATATCTGCGATGGTTATAAAATTCTATGAAGTCATCAATTTCATAATAGGCCTCATCGAAATAGCTGAATTCAAATCGTCTGAATATATCACGCTCTAAAATACTAAAAAAAGATTCGATATATGCATTGTAGTTTGGTGATCTTGGTGGAATCCTTTCATGAAAAATGTTATTTACCTCACAAAATTCACCAAATAAGTTACTAACAAATTGAGGTCCATTATCAGTTCTGATTACAATACAATGCTCATTCGTTTCCTCTAAAACCTGTAAACTACGCCTTATAATAGCTTCATTTAGCATGCCGGTTATATCCTTGGCTGTACATTTCGGTCCTCGGTAATACCCAACGATGGCACGATCAAAAACATCAATAGCACACGCTACAAAGAAAAACCTTCGGCTTTCTGAAATAGAACCGTATTTGATATCCAGTTGCCATAGTTGATTAGGACCCGTGATGTGTCGATTGCGGACCAACCGTTTTGGATACTTAGGGTTACCCGTTCGCTGAGGAAGGAGAATACCTAATTTCCTACATAACCTAGCTACCTTTTTATGATTGATTTGAAGATCATGTTCATCCTTAAGTAATTGAGTCAAGTTCTTTACACCATATGTGGCACCGTCTCCCTCAACGGCCTCCATCAAGAATTCCTCAATCTGCTCATCTGAAATAATTTCCCCGGAGTTTTTCTTAGAATATCCCGGGATAGGGCGCCCTCTTTTCTCCTCGTTATCAACAACCTCTTCAGTACCATTGTGGTAGTAATAAAGGGACCTGTTCACTCCTGTTATCTCCGATAGCTTAGAAATTCGAAACCCCTCCTTTGCCCATAGTCGAACCTCTTCTAAGACCGCTAGGGCCGGTATTGGGTTTTTTTTAGTAAGTTTCTAAGCATCGCAACTTCAAGTTCTTTTTCACCAAGTAGCTTCATGGCCTGTTCATATTTTGCTTTTAATTCTTCTTTAGAGGGTTCAGTTGATAAAATAGCCGAAGCTGGATCCTCCATTTGGTCACGTACTTCATCCTCATACACCTTAACCCATCTCGCCAAAGTAGAACGATCAACACCAGCACTACGCGCAATGGATGAGTAATTGCCATTTTCCAGTGCCATTCGAACATACTTTTTTTTAACTTCTTCAAGAGCTTCAAACTTCTTATATGACACTTAAAGTCCCCTCCCTACTTCCTGAGTTTTTCTTGATTCTAGTGTACTGTTTCCAATACAAAAGTGTCCAAAGGAATTAGGGGGTCGTAGAGAAAGTAGGGCGGTTAAACACAAAAGTGCGCTGAAAACCCGGCAATGTGCGGCGTTTGAGGTCCATTTTGGCGAGCCAAAGGGAAAATTCCAGTGCAACCTGCTCCAAATTGCCCGAAATGGGCCTTCAAATGGGGCTCGCCGTAGTCCCGGATCGCTCTTATGCGCCACTTTAGGTCCTTTATGAATCAAAATCACCCTCCTATGCGCGAAATCACCACTCTTATGCGCCACCCCTCACAAGCCCATAAATTTGAACAAATCAAAAAAGCAGCCCGACAGCTGCTTTTTTCAAATCCCTTCAAATCTCTACAATTTCATGATCCAACCAAGGAAAATCCGGCAAAAAAGCGTCTTCCGGCTATCCCTGCACAAAATTTCATTGGAACCCTCCCCAAAATTGCCCGAGATGGCCCTTCAAATGAGGCTCGCAGTAGTCCCGGATGGCCTCTATGCGCCACTTTGGGTCCTTTATGAATCAAAAGCAGGCTCCTATGCGCGAGTGATCCCCGCTTATGCGCCAAAAACAAAGCTTATGCGCGAAACCACCACTCTTATGCGCCACCACTCTCAAGCCCATAAATTTGAACAAATCAAAAAAGCAGCCCGACAGCTGCTTTTTTCAAATCCCTTCAAATCTCTACAATTTCATGATCCAACCAAGGAAAATCCGACAAAAAAGCGTCTTTCGGCTATCCCTGCACAAAATTCCAGTGCAACCTGCTCCAAAATAGCCCGGAATGGCCCTTCAAATGGGGCTCTCAGTAGTCCCGGATCTCCTCTATGCGCCACTTTGGGTCCTCTATGAATCAAAATCACCCTCCTATGCGCGAGTGATCCCCGCTTATGCGCCAAAAACTAACCCTATGCGCGAAACCACCACTCTTATGCGCCACCGCCACAAAATAACAGAGACTCGCCAAAGTGCGGCACCAAACTTCCTTTTTATGAAAGACAATCCGCCCACTTCACCATTCGTACAGCACTCCCAGCCCAAAAAAAGCCGAAAACCACAATTGGGTTTTCGGCTCATTGAACAGCTGCTTCAGTCCTCGTCCTTGATATCGATGTCTTCCGGAATCGGTTCATTCAAGTATTCCATCATCTGCTTCTTATATTTCTCCATTTGCTCCAGATGGTTATTGAACTGATCCTTATTAACGAGATATTGAGATCCGTCGTGGACGGCGCGAATCCTGTTGGCCAATATCAATGATTCTATATAGGATTCCGGCATGGACAAATATTGTGCTGTTTCTTCAATTGTTAAATACATGGGGACACACTCCGAATATGATTAGTTTCTTCCATTCATTATACATCATATCCCCTGCAGTTCGCCCATAGCCCAAAACCACCGAATCATTCCGCCAATTTCAAACCTCTTTCAATCAGAACCTTCCATTCTTCATCCAAAAGTTTGATTTCCTCCAGCTGCTTTGAGATCAACTCCTGTTCATCCAAAAGAAGAGTGCTGTCTCTTAAGATTTCCATGATTTCCACTCGCAGCAGCCAGTCATGTGGGAACTCCGAAGTCAATTGCCCAATGATCCGCTGCAGTGCAGGAATATCCACTCCATCCTCCCTCATGCCACGAACTTCTCCATACAGCTGTTCTAGAGGCGTCCACTCCCTTTTTTCAAGCGGTTTTTGCTCAACCTCTTCCAGATCTGCAAAGAATTGCTCCGAATCTGCTGCACCAGCAAAGACAGAAACGACTTCTTCCCCTACAGCGAGATCGAACTCTCCCCAGGCAGGATCAAAGAGAACTTTATCACCGAAGTGTACCCTACAGTCTGTGAAACTGATTAGAATCGGCGAACCGTTTTTCCACAGGATTTTCTTCACAGTCCCCTCTACGACTACTCCACTTTCATAATCCAAGCGGCAGTCTGCACCTTCCTCAATTCCAAGTGATTTCAGCTGCTGATCATTCATTTTTTCCAACGAACATTCGGTATTCTTCAGCTTTCCGATTGGTGCACCAAACCCGTCAAAATGATAACTTTTGCCATGGCCAGTGATTTCTTTGTTTTCGAATGCCAAAGCAGTCGGCCCGACAGTTTTCATGTAGACTGCTTCACCTGCTCCATCTTTTTCGAGTGTTTCGAGTGTACCGGTCACTTGAAGGCCGGAGGAGAATTGGAAGGTAGCGGTATGTCCGGACCTTATTGCTTTTTCAAGGCTTTCGGTCCCACCTTTATGGGCAGCCATCGTCTTGCTGAATTCATTAACCGCGTCAATCAATTGCTCGAAATTTTCGCATACAAAAAGCTGCGGCTGGGGCTTTGTGATGTCAAAGCTTGTGTTGATCACTTTTTCCAATTCAAAAGGAATTTTCTCTACTGAAGGAGACAGGCTGTTCCTACCCTCTGACACAGATGATAGAAGTCCGGCACCGTAGATTTTCGGGTCGTCGACCGTGCCGATCATTCCGTATTCAACCGTCCACCAGTACAGGCGCGAAATTTGCTCGGCTTCCGAAAGCTCGACGACTGCCGCCTGTCTTTTTTCCACTTCTGCCTCTGCCTGTTCAATTTGTTCTTTGGTTGCTGAGCCGCTTTCCAACAAATTGGAGTACGTTCTGACAGCCTCGAATAAATCATGTTCTTCTTTTGTAGCCAATGCTTTTGAACCGATTTCCCCGAACAGCTTCACATACTCAGAGAATTTCTCTTCACACAAGATTGGAGCGTGTCCGGCTGCTTCATGGATGATATCTGGCGCAGGAGTATACTGAATGTTCTCCAGTTTGCGGATATCCGATGCAATCGGCAGGATGCCATGCGCTTGGAAGTCGAAGAATACGACGCCCGGGATAAAACCGTCAATATTTGCTGCCCCCCATCCGAATGGAGAAAGTGCCTCGTTCATGTCATCAACATTCGGGATTCTTTCTATGGAAATGCCTGAAGATTTCAATCCTCCAGTGTAGGCAGGATGTGCTGCGTCTTTCAGGAAATGATGATTCTGCCTCATGACATAGCGCCAAACCGCCTGGTCGATTGGAGAGTATTTTTCATACTGTTGATCGACCACATATTTCTGCAGATGCCTTGGTATTCTTTTCGTCGCGGTTATCGCTTGATTCATTTTCTTTTCTCTCCTTTGAATAAAATAATAAATAAAAAAGAGCCCACTCATCCCTAGCAAGGGACGAAGAAGCTCTCCGCGGTACCACCCTAATTAACAGGTTCATTTACCTGTCCACTCTTTGACAAAAGCCTAAAAAAACTGCATGTGTAATTCGCCGCTCTGCCAAACCTGGACTCTCACCGACCGTCCAGTCTCTTCTTGCTGTTTCGCAGGGACTACTCTGAATGCTAGGCTATTTCTATTTATCCACCAATACACTTAAACGCTAAAACGCTTTTAAGTGTTAAAGTATTTATAGTCAATAAATTACTACTAAACTTTTACTTTGTCAACGTTTTTATATTTTCATAGTGTGCATAAGCAGGATTTCAATAGCAGCAATCACCATGTACGCCACGGCAATCCTTCCATGACCAGCTCCATATAAGGCAATCCCCGCAGAGCCGAATACCAGTATCTGCAAAAGAATTTTCACCGGAAGAGCGGCCAGCCATTCAGCTTTAGGAGCAACGAACGCACCCCAAATAAAGGCGGCAGCTAGGGGAGCGCCAATTCCCAAAACCAGCTTCATCGGGAACCCTTTATCAACCGTAAATCCCCAATAACCCAGCGATATCAGCGCTGCTAGTTCAAGAAAAAAGAAGACACCCGCAATGGCTCCTTTTAAGATAGACATTCTGTACACCCCATTCTAATTGTTTATCCATCTCTCATTTTGATTATCCAAATTTCCTTATATATTCATCCAGCTGGCTGGCCGGATTTATTACTGCATCTCCGTGGCAGACTTCTACCCTGGCAGGATTTAATTCCCTCAAAATCTGGCTGCTGTTTATAGCCGTTTTCATATCTGCTGTAAACATGGGCATGGGCCGGTTCAATTTGCCTTTTTTCGATGTAAAAAGATCTCCTGCAAGCAATACACCATCTTCTTTATGGAAATACACGACATGTCCGGGAGAATGTCCTGGGGTCAAATACGGGATCAGCCCTCCTATTGATGCCAATTCTCCATCCTCTCCCAGGGGAAGTCCTTCGACAATTCCTTTTTTGACGGATGCTGCAGCCTTTTTTCTCCCTGGATAAGCCAAATCACCTTCCATATAAGGGATTTCAATAGAATGGACATACACAGGAATATCTAATTCCTTTCTTATTTTTTCGATGCTGCCTGTATGGTCTGAATGGCCATGAGTCAATACAATCCTTTTCAGCTGCCCGAGCCCTATTGCATCCACTTGTTTCAAAACCCCTTTAGCCATGGTGGATATACCTGCATCGACAAGCGTTACTTCATCCTTGTCTTTGACCAGCCATACATGAATCGGAATGATCATCCAGGTTTTCAAGCTCCAAATATGTGTTGAAATCTTCTCTACTTTCATTTCCCGGTTCCCCTTTTTTCTTTAAACCCCAATAGGAGAATATCAATTGCTTCTTCAAATGTCTGGCCAAGCCTGTTCCTCAGCTCTTCCAACGGTTCTCCCAGTGGTGTATAAGTTGTAATGATTCCATGCAGGGTATAGAAATAAATCCTCGCATAAGCCAGAAGCTGGTCGCTGCTTTCAATTGAAAGATATTCGCCAATGGCTTCCCTTAAAAGCCGAAATAAAGAAATCCGTAATTCATTGATTTCTTCCACAGGTGCTGCCTCATCCACTCTAGATGCATTTGCTTTAAGGAAGATGTCGTACATATTTCCAAGTTCAAGGCCGAATAGGATAAAATTCATTCCTATCTCTTTCAGTTTTATTTCAGGAGTCAAATCTTCCTTCTTTAAAGTCAGCTCCAGTCTTTTTCTCAACTGCATGAGATGTGGCATAGAAAGCTCGTATAATAACGTTTCTTTATCATGGAAATAAAGATAGATTGCCGTATGGGAACATCCTGCCTCTTTGGCAATTTCTCTGATTGATACTGCATTGTATCCTTTTTCTGAAAATAAATCTCCAGCGGCAGAAAGGATTTTCTTCCTCGTTTCTTCCGCGCGGAGCTCTTTTTTATTTTTCATTTAACTCTCATCTCCTATTTACTAACCAATGGTTACTAACCACTGGTTATATAATATGATATTTCCAGATATTGTGCAACAGAACTTTTAAAAATACTCTCAAACATTAATGTTCACTATATTCTGTTAAAATGAAAGAAAAAAAGACGAGGTGCCGTATGAATCCACAGAAATTAGTCATCACACATGATTTAGATAAGGACCTGCTGGAGAAAGTGAAGGAAGCAGCTCCAGAATGGAAAGTCATCGCAGGAAAAGATTCATCCGTCTGGGAACCCCATATCGAAGAAGCTGAAATTATCGCAGGGTGGAAAAAAGGATTGGAATCACATTGCCTGACACACAATGCCGATCTGAAATGGCTGCAGACGTGGAGTGCAGGTGTGAACAGCCTGCCATTGAGTGAATTGCAGTCTAAAAATGTTGCTGTCACAAGTGCAAACGGCGTTCATTCGTATCCTATTTCCGAAACGATTTTCGCCCTCATGTTGGGGCTGACAAGGAAGATTCACGCTTATGTACGGAACCAGCGGGAGAAAAAATGGCATCACGCCAGCCTGAGCCTTGAAATCCATGGCAAGAACATCGGGATTTTAGGCACGGGGGCGATTGGAAAGGAAACAGCGAAAATTGCCAAGGCATTTGGAATGAAAGTTCTTGGCTTGAGGAATTCCGGGGAGCAGGAAGATTATTTTGATGAAATGTATACGATGGACGGGCTTTCGTCCCTTCTTCCCCAATGCGATTATGTGGTTGTGGCATTGCCGTTGACGGAAAAGACGCATCATCTAATCGGCCGGGATCAGTTCAATCAGATGAAATCCACTGCCTATTTAATCAATATCGGACGCGGGGATATCATCGATGAAAAAGAGATGATTCAAGCCCTTCAAGAAGGGGAAATCGCTGGGGCCGGACTTGATGTATTCGAGAAGGAGCCGCTTGAGGAAAAGAGTCCTTTATGGGAAATGGAGAACGTGATCATTACCCCTCATACAGCTGGGTCGACGGAACACTACAACAGCCGTCTCATCCAGGAGATCTTCATCCCCAATTTAAAAGATTATATCGCAGGCAATGATCCTCGTATCAACCTGTTGGACTATTCAAAAGGGTATTGATAGCAACAGGATTTTTCGACAAGTTTGAGTGAAATTCGTTGGATGAACACTTTCTTTGGCGAAGAAAAACTTGTTTTGTCGTACGGAAAGGATTTTGCATCTCCTCCATAGAAAACCATATTTCAAGGGAGGGGATTTAAGATGAATACGAGTTATGTCGCAAATCTTTTAGGGGTTTCACCAAGCACCGTCCAGCGGTGGATCAAACAGCTGGATCTTGAAATGGAACGGAATGAAATTGGCCACTACTCCTTTACAGAAGATGATGTCGCGGTATTTAAAACGATTCATAAACAGCTTCAGAACGGAGTCATTCTCCAAGACGTCAAACTTTCCAAAGTAAATAAACGCAAGGGTTCAGCAGTCGTCGTCAAGAAAGAACCGGAAGCAGCCGACAGTCAAAAAATCCTCGACCGCCTTTCCAGCCTTGAACAATTAGTACATAGCAAGGCGGATACGGTCGTATCTTATCAGCTATTGACTCATCGCAGGGAAATCGAAGAACTGGAAGAAGAAGTGAAGAGACTTCAGGAGCGTGTCGAGGCATTAGAAAAGAAGCAGCCGGGCAGCAGGAAGCCTTCCTCCCCTGAACATCCTCTTGTTCTGGATCAGGAAAAACTCCCGATGAAACGAAGGAAAAAGAATATCCTTACATTACTGTTTGGATTTTAAGCGCATCATGCACAGTTTTGTGTATGGTGTTTTTTTTTGCCATCAAGGGAACTTTCGCTTACGATTAAACGTATGTAGATACGATTTTACAATACGTTTAAAGGGGTGCCCCCTGTGAAAACTGAAAGAAAGCTATGGAGAATGTGGAAGGTCCTTTCATTGGCCCTTTCCATTGTCATCAGAGTTTATTGGTATCGAATCACCCGGAAATCGGAAAAAGAAAAAGATCTTTTATGGGAGCATATTGGACAGGAATTCAAAGATACCCTGTTTGAGTTAAAAGGCGTCCTGATCAAGGTTGGCCAATTCCTCAGTATACGGGCTGACCTTCTGCCAAATGGTTTCGTCAGTCAAATTCAAGACCTTATCGACCATGTCCCCCCTTCCGAATGGGAAGAGATCGAGAAGGTCCTCGAATCAGAGTGGGAGAAGCCGATTGAAGGGATGATGCATTCCATCGAACCAACAGCCATCGCTTCCGCCTCTATCGGAGAGGTGTATCGGGGATTCCTTCCCGATGGCACAAAGGTGGCTGTGAAAGTCCAGCGCCCATCCATCGAATCGATTGTGAAAACGGATTTTCGTTCATTGGCCATCATCATCTGGTTTGCCGATCACTTCGCACCTGTTCCTAAAGGTTTTATCAATTTCAAAAAACTGTATCAGGAATTGAAAGAGGTCATTGAACGAGAGCTGGATTTTCAAAAAGAAATGGAATCCGCTCAAACGTTTAGGCAGAGGTTCCAAGAAGAAGTGGGAGTGAAGATCCCTGAGGTCTATCCGAGTCATTGCACGCCGAAAGTATTGGTCATGGAATGGCTTGATGGTGAGCGGATCACGAGCATCGAGGCGCTCAGCCAGCCGTCCATCAACAGGGATGAACTATCCGAAAGGCTTTTTCGCCTCTTCCTCCCACAATGGCTTGAACCGGGCATCTTTCATGCAGACCCCCATTCAGGAAATGTACTCCTTTTGAAGGATGGCACCATCGCCCTGCTGGATTTCGGAATGATCGGGGAAATTTCCCGCAAGGATGCCGCCCATTTCCAAGAGCTATTGGAAGGCATCTTGATGAAAAACTATTCAAAAGCGACCAAAGCATTAAATCAGCTTGGATTCCTTCTGCCGGATGCTGATGAGGAATTGATTGTAAAGCTTTTAGAAGATGCCCTTTCACTCGATA